>CAZXKN010000247.1:0-29346 GCA_964641815.1 uncultured Gemmatimonadaceae bacterium
GTCGCATCCGCACGACGTCGTGATCACACGCGAAGCACCGAACTACAGTCTCTGACGTCGTTCCCGCTTGACACGCCGGAAGCCGGGGTCTACTCTAGCGCCCGTTTCCGGTCTGATCCACTTCACCGGTGAGGCAAGCGCATGGATCTCTTCCGACGGAAAAGCGTCACCGCTCTCCAACAGGAAGCCGCGTCCGACAATAGCCTGAAACGCGCCCTCGGCGCCCTCAACCTGACCACGCTCGGCATCGGTGCCATCATCGGCACCGGCATCTTCGTCCTGACCGGGACCGTGGCGGCGCTGAACTCCGGGCCTGCGGTCGTTCTCTCCTTCACCTTCGCCGGCGTGGCGTCGATCTTCGCCGCGCTCTGCTACTCCGAGTTCGCTTCGCTCGTTCCGATGGCCGGCAGCGCGTATACGTACGGCTACGCCACGCTGGGCGAGCTGATCGCCTGGATCATCGGGTGGGACCTGATCCTCGAATACGCCCTCGGCGCGGTCACGGTGGCGATCGGCTGGTCGGGCTACGTCGTCAGTTTTCTGCATGACATCGGCATCAACGTCCCGTGCGCGCTGTCGGCGGCCCGGGGCGCCGCCGTCACCTGCGCCGACGGCACGACGACCACGGCAATCTTCAATCTGCCCGCCGTCATCATCATCGCGCTCGTCACCACCCTCCTCGTCATCGGCATCAAGGAATCCGCCAACGTCAACAGCGTCATCGTGATCATCAAGGTCGCGGTGGTGCTGCTCTTCATTGTCGGCGCGGCGCACGCGATCAACCCGGCGAACTGGCATCCCTTTATCCCGCCGCAGACCGTCAAAGACGGCGTCCCGGTCGCCGGCGAGTTCGGCTGGAGCGGCGTCTTCACCGGCGCGGCGATCGTATTCTTCGCCTACATCGGGTTCGACGCCGTGAGCACGGCGGCGCAGGAAGCCAAGAACCCGCAGAAGGACATGCCGATCGGCATCATCGGGTCGCTGCTCATCTGCACCATCTTGTACATCCTGGTGTCGGGCATCGCGACGGGGATCATGAGCTACAAGGATCTGAACGTTCCCGATCCCATCGCGGTGGTCGCCGACCACGCGGGGCTGGGCTGGATGTCCACCCTGATCAAGCTGGGGGCCATCGCCGGGCTGTCGTCGGTGATCCTGGTGATGCTGCTCGGTCAGTCCCGGGTGTTTTATTCGATGTCGCGCGATGGTCTCCTGCCGCAATTCGTCAACAAGGTGCATCCCAGGTTCCAGACCCCCTACCTCACGTCGATCGTGACCGGGGTCGGGGTGGCATTCTTCTCGGCAATCCTGCCGATCCGGGATGCGGCCAGCCTGGTCTCCATCGGCACGCTGCTGGCGTTCGTGATCGTGGCGATCGGCGTGATGGTCCTGCGGGTGCGGGAGCCGAATCTGCCTCGCGCGTTCAAGACGCCCGCGGTGTTTATCGTCGCCCCGCTGGGGGCCTTCTCGGCCGCCTGGCTCATGAAGTCGCTGCCGTGGGTGACGTGGGAACGACTGATCATCTGGTTCGTCATCGGCATGGTGTTCTACTTCACGTTCGGCATCAACAACTCCCGGCTCGCCAAGAAGTCCTGACGCGCACGTCTCCAGCGTTGCGGCCGGCTCCCGGTTCGGGGCCGGCCGCTTCATATTGCCTCGGATGAAGTCGCGCGCGCGTGCCTGGTTCGGGTATTTCGGCTTGTGGAGCCTGCTCGGCCTCGTGTTCGCCACGCAGCTGTTCCTCGCCGAGCAGCGCTCCTCACCCCATCCCTCCACCTGGTGGCAGGCGCTCCGCTCCGAGCTTCCCGACTGGTACCTGTGGGGAGTGCTCGCGCTGGTGGTCGGCGCACTGGCGCGGCGCTTCCGCATCGACCGCAGCAACTGGGAACGTGCGGTCCCGATTCATTTCGGCGCCAGTCTCACGCTCGGCTTTCTGCATCTCGTTCTCGCGACCGCGATTCAAGTCGTGCTCCGCGGTGGCGAGACGTACCCGTTCCTGCCGAAGCTGGTGGACAACTTCGCCGCGTCGTACCACTGGAATCTCCTCGTGTACTGGGCCATCGTGGCGCTGGCGCACGCCCGTGAGTATGCCCGCGACGCGAGCGAACACCGCATGCGTGCCGCCGAAGCCCGCCTCCAGGCGCTCACGCTGCAGCTCAGGCCCCATTTCCTCTTCAACACCCTCAACTCCATCGCCGAGCTGATCCACGAGGACCCCGACGCCGCAGAGCGTATGGTGGGGCGCCTCGCGGATCTGTTGCGACGCACGCTCGAAACCGACGGATCCGCCGAAGTGCCGCTGGCGACCGAGCTGGAGCTGGTGAACCGCTATCTCGAGATCGAAACGGTCCGCTTCCAGGACCGGCTCCGCGTGCGCTGGGAGATCGCAAGCGAGACGCAGGGCGCAGGCGTGCCGGCGATGATCCTGCTGCCGCTGGTGGAGAACGCGGTGCGCCACGGGGTGGGCAACCGGCCGGGACCGGGGCAGGTGGGGATCCGCGCGCGCCGTGACGACGGCACGCTGCGCGTCGAGGTGTGGGATGACGGACCGGGGCTCGACGAAGAAGCGGCGAGCGGCCCGCGCCGCGGCATCGGGCTCGCGAATACTCGGGCACGGCTGCTGCAGCTGTACGGACCGGCCCACCGGCTCGAACTGGTGGACGGCGCGCCCGGAGGTCTCGTGGTCCGGCTGTCGCTCCCCTTCCACCTGCCCCGGGTGGCGTAATGATCCGCGTCCTCGTGGTCGAGGACGAGCCGCTTGCGGTACGCCGGCTCCGGCGCCTCTTGAAGAGCGAGCGCGACGTGAAAGTGGTCGCGGCCTGCGGCGATGTCCCGGCAGCGCGGCGCGAGATCGAGGGCGTGGCCCCGGATCTCCTGCTGCTCGACGTTCAGCTCCCCGGGTCGGATGGCCTCGCGCTGCTCGACAGCCTGCCGGCTGTCCGCCGCCCCGCGGTGATCTTCGTGACCGCCTACGAGCGCTACGCCATCCCCGCCTTCGATCATCAGGCCGTCGACTATCTACTCAAGCCGATCGACCCCGAGCGTTTCCGCCTCGCGATCGACCGCGCGCGCCGCCATCTGGAGCGCCGCGATGCGGCGCCGCCCGCAGCGCCCCTGTCCCGCCTGCTGGTGCGCGAGCGGGGCCGCGCGTTCTTCGTGCGCGTCGCGGACGTGGACTGGTTCGAGGCACAGGGGAATTACGTGCGCGTCCATGCCGGTCGTGCGCACCACCGGTTGCGCACGTCGATCGGCGCGCTCGAGCCGCAGCTCGATCCGCGGCACTTTCGCCGCATCAACCGCTCGCAGATCGTCGCCCTCGACCGGGTGCGCGAGCTGCAGCCGTGGTTTCACGGCGATGGAGTGGTGCTTCTGACGAGCGGCGCGCGGCTGCGCTTGAGTAGGAGATACCGGGATCAGATGTACGGGGACTAAACACGGCGCCGTCAGCTATCAGCCGTCAGCCATCAGTCGGGCGTAGGCCGCACCGGCTGTGGTTCACCTGACCCCGGGCGTAAGCCCGGGGTTCAAGAGTCTGGGAGGCTGTCCCACTCGACGATCCGAAAGTCCCACTCACACCAGAAGTAGTTCCGCCCCTCGCTCCGGCGCCGAGATTGCCTTACCCACTCGCCAGGATCTCCGATGTCGCTCTGGGCCACCAAGTCCATCGCCACGCTGCGCGCCGAAGCCGAGGCCGCCGAGGGCACCACCCTCAAACGCGCACTCGGTCCCTTCAACCTCGTCACGCTGGGGATCGGCGCCATCATCGGCGCCGGGATCTTCGTGTTGACGGGCCAGGCGGCGGCGCTCTACGCCGGCCCCGCCGTCCCGATCTCGATGGCGCTCGTCGGCGTCGCCTGCGCGTTCGCCGGTCTGTGCTACGCCGAGATGGCGAGCACGGTGCCGGTCGCGGGCAGCGCCTATACGTACGTCTACGCCACGCTCGGCGAGCTGCTTGCCTGGATCGTCGGCTGGGACCTGGTGCTCGAGTACGCGGCGGGCGCCGCGGGGGTGAGCGTGGGATGGTCGGCCAATCTCGTGGCGCTACTCGGGCTGTTCGGCATTCATCTGCCCGACGCGTTGGCCGCGTCGCCGACGGCGTGGTGCACCGCCGCACAGGTCGGGACGATGGCGAACCCCGCCTGCCTGCACCCCGGGCTCAATCTCACCGGGGCCATGATCAACCTCCCGGCGGTGTGCATCGTGGCGTTGGTGTCCACCGTCCTGGTGATCGGGATCCGTGAGTCGGCGAGAGTCACCAATGCGATCGTGGTCCTCAAGGTCGCGATCGTCCTGCTCGTCGCCATCGTGGGGCTGTCGCACATCACGCCGGCGAACTGGAAGCCGTTCATCGCGCCCAACAGCGGCGCGTGGGGCACCTACGGCTGGTCCGGGGTGCTGCGCGGGGCGGGGCTGGTGTTCTTCGCGTACATCGGGTTCGACGCGGTGTCGACCACGGCGCAGGAAGCCAGGAATCCACAGCGCGACATGCCGATCGGGATCCTGGGATCGCTCGTCGTGTGCACGCTGCTCTACATGATCGTGTCGGCGATCCTCACCGGGATGGTGTCGTACAAGGACCTGAACCAGCCGGCGCCGATGGCGTTCGCCATGCAGCAGGTCGGGGCGCCGTGGGTGTTCCAGGTGATCATCGACGTCGGGATCGTGCTCGGGCTGGCCTCGGTGATCCTCGTCATGCTGCTGGGCCAGTCGCGCGTGTTCTATTCGATGTCCCGCGACGGCTTGCTCGGGGCCTGGGCGGGGAAGGTGCATCCCCGGTGGCGGACGCCCTACCTGTCGACGATCTACACGGGGATCGCGGTGGCCATCGCCGCGGGCCTCCTGCCGCTGCAGCTGCTCGGACAGCTCGTGAACATCGGCACGCTGCTGGCGTTCGTGCTCGTGTGCGCCGGTGTGTGGATCCTGCGCTCCAAGCGCCCCGACCTCGAGCGCCCCTTCTAGACGCCGCTCGTGCCGTTCGTGCCGATCATGGGGATCCTCACGTGTTTCGGGTTGATGCTCACGCTGCCAGCCGATACGTGGATCCGGCTCGTCGTCTGGCTGTTGATCGGGTTCTCGATCTACTTCGGATACAGCCGCAAACACTCGGTGCTGAGAACGAAGGGCGTCTAGAAGAAACGGGAGACGTCGAGAAGACACGCGTCGAGGAGAAATACGTCGAGTAGAGAGGCGTGGGTAACGGTTCTCTTCTCGACGTCTCTTCTTCTTGACGTATTTCTTCTTGACGCTTTTCCTCTCGACGTATTTATCTTCTTGCAATGATCCCGATCCCACCCGAACGCGTCTCCGCCGCCCACGCTATCGCCGCCATCCTGAAACCCGGCCTCCGCGTCGCCCTGACGACCCACGTCAACGCCGACGGCGACGGAGTGGGGAGCGAGGTCGCGCTGTGGCATTTGCTGAAAGCGCGCGGCCTGCAGCCGGCGATCGCCAATGCCACCGGGATCCCCGAGCGGTTCGACTTTCTCGTTCCGGATGGTGCGGACCAGAGCGATCGCGCGGGCCGGGAGATCGTGCGCGCCGATCTCATCGTCGTGCTCGACATCTCCGATCTCGGGCGCATCGGCGATCTCGCCGGCGCGGTGCGCGACCGGCGCGTCCCCGTGATCTGTATCGATCATCACGTGAGCCAGGGCACCCTGCCGGACGGCCCGCGGCTCGTTGCGCCCGAGGCGACGGCGACCGCCGAGCTGGTGTTCGACCTCGCCATGGCGCTGGAGTGGGACGTGACCGCCGACGCCGCCCGTGCGCTGTACGTCGGGCTGCTCACCGATACCGGCGGGTTCCGCTTCTCCAATACGACGGCGCGGGCGCTGCGCGTAGCCGCCGCCCTGCTGGAGCGCGGCGTCGATCCCGAGTCGATCTACGAATCGGTCTATGCCAGTGCGCCCGAGGGGCGCGTGCGACTGCTCGGCGACGTGCTGCAGACGCTCGTCGTGGAGCCGATCGGGCTGGCGTGGGTGACGGTGCCGCCCGGCGCGCTTGAGCGCCACGGCGCCACGGCCGACGACCTGGACGGCATCGTCGAGCACGCGCGCTCGATTGCCGGCATCCGTCTCGCGCTGCTGTTCCGCCAGATTGCCAACGGGCGCACCAAGGTGTCATTCCGGTCGATGGGCAACGTGGACGCCGCCGCGCTGGCCCAGGTGTTCGGCGGCGGCGGCCATCACAAAGCCGCGGGCGCGTCGCTCGAAGGGCCGATGGCGGACGTGCAGGCGCGCGTGCTGGCCG
Source organism: uncultured Gemmatimonadaceae bacterium (assembly GCA_964641815.1). GTDB lineage: Bacteria > Gemmatimonadota > Gemmatimonadetes > Gemmatimonadales > GWC2-71-9 > DASTHG01. Next base: position 6,250 of record CAZXKN010000247.1, read on the forward strand.
CCGCCCGCGCAAGCCTCAACGGCGGCGGCGCGTAGCGAGCGCGAGGCACGCCGCGGCGGCAGCGGTCTTTTCCTCGCTGCGCCAGCGCCCGCTCACCTGTCCCGCGAGCTCCGCGACCATTCCCTTCAGCTGCCGTTCGGTGACGCGCACCGCACGCGCAGCCACTCCGTAAACCTCCCGCTCCACCACGACGGTCGAGCCGATCCGCAACGCCCGGAGGCCATGCGCGGCGACGCGGCGGAACAAGGCGCCCTCGAGGGCGTGCGCGCGAATGTGGGGATTGCCGATGCGGTTGGGATCGATGACGCTGCCGACGACGAGCCCTGCGGCGCGCGGCCGGACACCGCGGTGCGCGTATTCGCGCACGAGCTGCCGCAGCGACCGGGCGGCGCAGCGCTCGATCGTGCGCACGAGACGCGCAATCACCGCCTGACTCGTCTGCGCCGTGCCGAACCCGGCATGATACGGCTGGCGCGTACGGGGGCGGGCGGGGTCGGACAACTCGATGCGGCGGCGGTCCATCACGGTGGGCGACCGTGCCGGGCCGGCGACGAGGACGGCCATGGCCCAGCCGGATTTGATGCGGAGCCCGAGGGCGGTGCGCTGGTGCGACAAGTCGTGAATGTACTGGAGGTCGGTGGAGGAGAGGAGATCTGCAGGGTGCCGATGGAGACGATGGAGAGGGCCACCTCCTCCCCCGAGCACCCTACAGCCTGACGGTTACCAGTCGAACCAGTGGCTGACCTTCACGAGGAACGTATTATCGGCCGGCGCGCGGAACAGCTGGCGGAAGTCGCCGGTAAAGGATCGCGTGCCGAAGACGCCGTCGAAATCGCTGCGTCCCTGACTCCAGACGAGGAACAGGGTCGAACCGGGCTGGTATTCCCACCGCAGCACGGTGTTTGAGTTGAAGAACTTGACGTCGAACCCGCCGGGGTGGTTCGTCACCGCCGTGTCTCCGTACGCGCGGAAACGGTCGACGTAGTTCATCGCCCGCGGGTCGTTGAGCTCGCGCACGTTCGTGTAAATCCCTTTGCTGACGAACGGCGAAGCGTAGATCTGCAGCGTCAGAGTCGGAGACGCGGTGTAGTTCACCCGCAGCATGAGACTCATGGTGCGTTGCTCGAGGTGCGCGATGGTATAGTGGGTCACGAGCGCGCTGTCGGTGAAGCCGCCGTACCACTGATTGTCGCTGCGGTTGCGCGAGAAGTTCACCCCCAGGCTTCCCGTCCAGCGGTTGGCAATCCGGAAATCCGCTCCGGGTTGGAGATTGAGATTCGCGGACCGTCCCCCGTCACCGCGCCAGAAGTTCACGAACACGTTCGGGACCACGATGGCCCGCGGATCGCCCTGAATCCCAGCCCAGGGGGAGATGTAGGGGTCGACGCGCAACGCGGGCCCGCCGCGGACACAGTTGCGATCGCAGAACGTCGTCCCGATCTGTCCCACCGTTCCACCGGCGTGCAGCCACCAGTGGTTGCGCAGCTCGGTGTGCGCATTGGTATTGACGGCGTGCTCGAGCGACAGTCCCGCGACCGTCCAGTCGTTCCACTCGTTGAAATTCCAGAACAGGCGGTTGAACACCGCGTTGGGCGTCTGGAAGTTGAGCGACGCCCAGGTGGACTGATCCTGCCAATCGGCGCGATTGAGGAATCCGAGATCGTTGATCTCGTACCCGGGCGTGATGCGCTGATAGCTCGTCTCGAACATGATGAATCCCGCCACCTTGCCGAATTTCACCTGTTGCGTGCTGCCGCTCAGGCTGGTGGCGGTCGCATCCACGCGCAGCGGGCCATCGGGCCGCTGATAGTAGTGCGCCGGCTCCATCTGGGTATTGATCATCGCCTGCGGGCTTCCGGTGACCCGGCTCCCGGTCACGGCGGCCTGGAGCTGATACGCCTTGAGAAACCGATGCCGCAAGTTGAAGCCGACGACGTCTGCGCCGGAGCGCAGCAGATTCCGCGTCGAATCATCGAGCGAGCGGTTGACCGCCGTGGCGATCAGACCGATGGTGCTCTCCCCATTGCGAAAGTCCTGGGCCACCCGGAGCACGCCGTAATTGCTCGCCGGCTCGATCGTGATGTTCCGGATCCCGGCCTGCCGTCGCGTGATCGCGTCCAGCACGCCGACGGAGAGGCCCCCGGGCGTCCGGCCGGTCAGCTTGGCCGCGCCCAGGATCGTGGTGGCCGTCGCGGAGGTGGCATCGCCATACACGTCGCCGAGCTGGGGGGCTCGGCCGATGCGCCGCGAGTAGAACAACCCCTCCCCCTGACAGTTCACGACGCTGCAGTTGACGTCGAAGCTCAGCAGGTTCGCGCCCTCGATGAAGAACGGCCGCTTTTCCTGAAAGAATGTCTCGAACGCGCTGAGGTTCAGCACGGAGGGGTCGGCTTCCACCTGCCCGAAATCCGGGTTCACGGTGCCGTCGAGCGTCATGTTCGAGGTCACGCCGTACTTGAAGTCGGCACCGGCGGTGAACTTCTGATCGTGGTCGAATCCCGCCGTCGCCGGGACCGAGACGTTCTTGGTGACGATGTAGGGCGTCGCTTCAAGCCGCCGCGGCGAGGAGATGCCCGCGATTCCCGTCACTTCCCCGAGCTGGGACGCGAATCCCGGTTGCTGGCGGTGATACAGCGGCCAGCTCACCCGTTCCTTGAAACGCTCGATGTCCCGCCACACGGCGAACCCGAATGTGTGCACGGGAGCGTTCGCGTAGCGCAGCTGGGACAGCGGGATGCGAAACTCCGCGGTCCACCCGAGCGAGTCGACCGACGTCGCGACATCCCACACGCCGTCCCAGGAGTCGTCTTCGTTCGCGTCATTGTAGATCGCGTAATCGCGTTTGACGCCGCCTGGGCTCACGGCGAATTCGTAGCCGGTCCGGCGGTCATGGTAGGAGTCGATGACGATCTTCAGCTGGTCGGTCGGCGGCCGCACGTCGCGGCGCGCCAGGATCTTCAGAATCTTCTGCGGCTCGGGATCGAAGGCCCGAATGAAGACATAGAAGTTGTGCTCGTCATACGCGACCTTCGCCATCGTGGCGAAGCGCGCGGGCTTGCCTTCTTCCGGATCGAACTCCGTGAAATCCGTAATCGGCTGCGCGGTGCGCCAGACGTCGTCGTCGTCCCGTCCGTCGAGGACCGGGGGATGGACGGCGCGGCTGGCGGTCGCCTGGCGCGTAGGCGGAACCGGAGGCGCGATCGCAGCCCCTTGCGGAGTACCCCCGACAACGGCGAGCAGGAACGTGAGCACTCGAAACCCTCAACGGTTAGGAATCGAGAAGTAAGACAGCATATGTTGCAAAATGGTTGGCGGTGATCCGGTGACCGGCGATCCTGACCAGTTGCTCACAGGTCTGTGGCCTGACTCGGGCGCTGGGGGATATCATTACGCCATCGCACGTTACCGGGGGGATCGATGCGCCGTTTCGGTCTGATGGTGGTGTTCGTGATCAGCGCCCTTGGGGTGCCGGGCGGCAGGGCCGACGCCCAGGGGAAATTCCCGCCTGACAGCTTCAAGAACCTGAAGGTCCTACCCAAGAACATCGCCCAGCGCGCCCTGATCGACACCATGCGGGGGTTTGCCATCGCCCTCGGCGTACGCTGCGTCTACTGCCACGTGGGGAAGGAGGGGCAGCCGCTCGACTCGGTCAACTTCCGGTCGGACGACAAGCGTACCAAGCGCGCCGCCCGCGTCATGATGCACATGGTGATGCACATCAATGAAGAGCACCTGGCCGACGTCCCCGACCGGCCGATGCCGCACGTCGTCGTCAAGTGCGAAACCTGTCATCGTGGGGTCGCCCGGCCGCGGCCGCTGGACGACGACCTGGCCCTGATGCTGGCCGACTCGGGGCTCGATGCCACGGTGCGGCGCTACCGCGCGCTGCGCGACCAGTACTACGGCAGCGGATCCTACGACTTCCGCGAGCTCACCCTCAATCTGCTCGCGGGATCCGAAGCGAGAGCCGGCCGTCCCGACAACGCGCTCGGGCTCCTGAAGCTGAACGCCGAGTTCAACCAGAACTCGGCGCAGATCCCGTTCCAGCTGGGCGAGATCTATCTCCAGAAGGGCGACACGGCGACGGCGCTGGCCGACTATCGACAAGCGCTGGCGCGCGACTCGACGAACGGGGCGGCCAGGCGGCGGATCGCAGCGCTCGGGGGCGGCCCACACCAGTAGGCGCGCCTGGGCCGTACAGCAAAAAGCCGGCACGGTGCAGCAGCCCGTGCCGGCTTTGGTGTGTCCGGGACCGCAATGACTAGGACTTCGTCACCGTGAACTGCCCGCAGGCGGTGAACTCGATCGTGATCGTCGCCGTGGCGCCGTGGCGCGTGACCACCGCGACGACCTTGCCCGCGTCGAACTGCGGCCGCTGGTCGCACGTCGCGTCTCGATGCAGCGTCGTCGGCGTCGTCACCGCCAGCGAGAATACCGTGGAGTCGTCGAACGTCACCGTGGACGACCCGTTGATCGTCAACGTGCCGCTCGGCAGCGGCGCGTCGCGGTGGATCGAGCCCGGAACGTCGGCGGTGAACACGATGGCCCAGTTGCGCAGATCGACGACCGAATCCCCGTTCGCGAACGTGTAGACGGTGCGGAAATCGGTCGACGTCTGCGAGATCTCGGAGGAATCGCGGATGATCTGCCGCGTTCCGTTCACCGCGAAGGACGCCCGATGGCCGTGGCGATCCACGAAGATCCGCGCGAAGTCCGTAAACACCTGCTTGATCGACCGGTCGCGGACCGCCGGCGTCGGGTCGACGATGTCGATCGTGCCCCGCACCGTGTCCTGGTTGTTGAACCCGATCGCGCAGTTGTCGAAGCTGATCCGGACCGAATCGGGGACCCGGTCCGAGTCGGCATCTGCCGGGGGCGTGGGCGAGATCTGCGGCACGCAGAACAGCGGATTCGCGGTGAGCGGTCCCACGGGCGCCCCGGGGATGAACCCCAGGCCGCTCGATGCCGTCGCAGCGTCGAGCTCGCTCTGCACATCGGCGCTCACGACGTCGCCCAAGCTGTCGGCCTGCGCCTGCGTCAGGATCGACGTGTGCGGGGACACCACCTGTTCGGTGCGGCAGGCCGCCAGCGCGGCGATCGCGGCGACGGCGAAGAATCTGACAACAGGCTTCATGGCGCTACTCCGTCAGGGTGTGAAGAACTCCGACATGTTGGACGCCGTCGCCGCCGCTCCCGGGAAGTCCGTCAATCCCAGTCCTTCGGCCATCAGCCGCAGCGTGTTTTCTTCCTGATACAACGTCGCCGAGCTGTACCCCGGCTTCACCTTCGGCCCCAGCGCCAGCCAGAACACCCGGCCGCCGCCGTGCGTGTTGTCGTTGTCCGATTCGTCGAAGGTGATGATCAACAGCCCGTCCGACTGGAACGCCGGATCGGCCAGGAGCGGGGCGATGTTGGTCTTCAGCCAGGTGTCGGCGGTCTGCAGGCTGCAGTCGTGCGCGTCGTTGCACAGGTTCGGCGCGATAAACGCGTAGCTGGGCAGCGTGGCGCCCGCGAGATCGGTCGCGAACTGCGTGAACGGCACGAGGTTCTTGATCTGGGTCGAGTCGTTCACGACGTCGGAGAAAAACGACAGCGGAAAGTGTTTGCGCGCGTACTTACCGGAGCTCTGACCGGTGAACCCGACCGACGGCAGATCCTCCGCGTACCCTTTCCACGTCTTCCCCTTGGCCAGCAGCGAGCGCACGATGTTGTCGACCGTGATCGTCTGCGAGTACGAATCGCTGTTGGTGACGATCTGACCGGTCGTGAGCATGATGTAGTTGCCGATCGACGGATGGGTGTTGGCGAAATACTGGGTCGCCAGCCCCCCCTTCGGCACGAGCGACATCAGGTACGGCATGCTCGTCGAGTCGACCTGGTCGGCGTTGTGGTTTTCTTCCAGCACGATCACTGCGTGACCGAACAACGGCAGGCCGCCACTGCCGCCCCCTCCACCGCCGCCACCTCCGCCTCCACCGCCGAGGTTACCACCGCCGGAAGATGTATCACAGCCGAGTGCCACAATCGCCAGGACGAACGAGCAACGAAGCAGCAGGCGTGACATCGAGAAGGTCTCCCATGCGATCCCATCACACCAACGAAATCTGCGGGGTCAAATCCCTGACTGGTACTCCCGAGCATCACGAAGGATCGGGTTACGGCCCAAGTCCGGAAACGTTGTGACCAGGGTCACGCGTGCGCGCGTCCCAGTCGTCGAGCGAGCGCGGCCAGTCCTGTTTCAGGAGCCGTGACAGCGCCCGGTCAGCCAGCAACCGCCCGCCGGTCTGGCAGCGCGCGCAGTAATTGGCCTCGTTGGAGGCATAGCGGATGCGTTGCACCGGTGCACCACAAACCGGACACGGTTGGCGATAACGCCCGTGCACCGCCATGCCTGCGCGAAAGGCGGTCACCTTCTCCGGGAACTCGTCGCCGGCCTCGACCTGGAGCCGTTCGATCCACATCACGAGCGTGTCGCGCGCCGCGCGATGCAGGCGCGCGATCTCCTCGTCGTCGAGTTGTGTCGTGAGCTTCAACGGCGAGAGTTTGGCGGCGTGCAGGATTTCGTCGGAATAGGCGTTGCCGATCCCGTCGAACAGGCTCGGGTCGGTGAGGGCGCGCTTCACCGTGTGCGACTCCGAGCGCAGCGCGGCGCCGAACTGCGCCGTCGTGGCAGTGCGCACGTCCAGGCCGCCGCGGTCGTGTTCGGCCAGCGCGGCGGCGCCGTGCACGAGATAGAGCGACGCGCGGTGCGTGGCGCTTGCTTCGGTGAAGAGCAACGTCCCCTTCGGAAAGTCGAACGCCGCGAGACCGACTTTGCCCGGAACCTTCGTCGCCGGCGGTCGCCACCGCAGCCGGCCCGCGATCATCAGGTGCAGCACCATCGCGTACTCGTCGTCGAAGGCGATGACGATCCGCTTGCCCAGGCGGCGCAGCTCCCGCACGATGCGTCCTTCGAGTTCGGGGACGGCCGGGGACGTGCTGCGCAGGACAAAGGGGCTCGCGAGCCGGATGCGCTCGAGCGGCTGGCCCGTGACGCGGGGCTCGAGCGCGTGCAGGTAAAGCGCAATATCGGGAAGCTCGGGCATAGGGCCCGGCGATCAGCTGAGGGTGTTGTACCGCCCTCGCGGCACCGCGGTACCGTCCGTCTGCACCACATCGCCGAAGTCCGCGCGGGTGGACATGGAGATCGGCAGCCGCTGCTCGACCACCATGCGGACCACCGCCATCGCCTCTGGTGCCGGGTTGTCGCCGGCTTCCTCGCGATAGTACCACACGACACCCTGGGCTGCGCGCAGCTGGGCGAGTCGGGGGCCGAGGTCCGTGAGCGACGTCCGCACATCGTCGCACCAGATCTCCCCGGCGCGACTCACCCGGATGCGGGTGACTATCATCGTTTCGCCTTGGCCTGGGCCGGGGCGTCGAGGTCCTCGGCGTGCTCCACCACGCGGCCGGCGAGCCCGTAGCGCACCGCCGACGCGGCGTCGAGCCAGAAGTTGCGGCGCGTGTCTTCTTCGATGCGCTCGAGCGGCTGGCCGGTTTCCCGCGCCACGATGCGGTTGAGCCGGTCGCGGATGCGGAGGATCTCGCGCGCTTCGATTTCGATGTCGCTCGCCGACCCGCCGGCCCCGCCCGCGGGTTGGTGCAGCAGGAAGCGCGTGTTGGGAAGGCAGAAGCGCCGCTCGCGCGGGACCGCTACGTAGATCAGCGCCGCGATGCTCGCGACCCAGCCGGTACCCACGATGCGGACAGCGGGACGGACGTACCGGATCAGATCGTGGATCGTGTCTCCTGCTTCGACGTGCCCGCCCTGGGAGTTCAGGTAGACGGTGATCTCGTCTTCGGACTCGGCGGCGAGGGCGAGGAGCTGGCCGGTGACGCTGGCCGCGACCTGCTGCGTGATCTCACCGCTGATGATGATCGTGCGCGCGCGGAGCAACCGCTCGGCGACCGGATCGACCGGCGCCGCCCGCACGCCATCAGGGGATTCCAATCGGGGCATACCCACTCCAAGAAAAGACATGATCGTGCATCAACGTTCGCTGGTATCAGGACGCAGCGGAAGGACCGCCGCAGGGAACTTACCACGCGTGCTCAGGTAGAGCCTCGCGGAACCATATTCGGGGAGGTGCGCGATGCTGACCAAGACGATGAAGCTGGGGCTCGCCGCCGTGGGGGGCGTCGCCGTGATAGCGGCGGTCGCGCTCGGGCGCAGCCGCGGCACGCATGTGGCGACGATCCCAGCGGGGACCACGCTGGTGGCCGCCCTGGATCAGGAGGTCTCGACGGCGAATGTGCACCCGGGCGATATGGTGCGCCTGCACACGGTGGCGCCGATCCGGCTCGGTGCCAATGTCCAGATCCCCGCGGGCGTCGCCGTCCGGGCCACCGTGACGGAGTCGAAGGGTGGCGGCCGGATCGCCGGCGCTCCGGTGCTGGCCCTGCGGTTCACCGACGTCGTGGTCGACGGCGGCCGCCACGCGATCGACGCCGACCCGTATCGCGTGCAGGGGCACAACGATCTCGGGAAGAGCGCCGCGCAGATCGGTGCCGGCACCGTGGCCGGCGCGATCGTCGGCCGGGTCGTGGGGGGCAAGGGCGGCACTGCGAAGGGCGCCGTCGTCGGCGCTGCGGCGGGGACCGGTGTGGCCGTGGCGACACCGGGCCAACATGTCGTGCTGCCCGCGGGCCAGACCGTCCGCGTGCATCTCGATGCCGCGGTGACGGTCGCGTACCGTCCGCGCGCCGAGCGCCCCGACGCCTCCTGAGCACCGGGGCTGCGCACCCGGCGGTTGACGTTCGGACCGCTGGGTGCCATCCATACTCCGGTGCCACACCTCCTCACCGTTGCGTTGAAACGTGAGCGCGATGCGGGCGCGGGGTTCCCCTTCACCGTGCCCGCCATCCGCTCGCTCGCACCGCTCGATCTCGACGCCCCGGTGACGCTGTTCGTCGGGGAGAATGGATCGGGGAAGTCGACGCTGCTCGAGGGCATCGCGGCGGCGGCGCGGCTGCCGAGCGTCGGGGCCGACGAGGTCGCTACGGACCAGACGCTGGCAGCCCAGCGCCGCCACGGCGACGTGCTGCGGCTGACGTGGTCGCAGCGGACCCATCGCGGCTTCTTCCTGCGCGCCGAGGATTTCTTCGGATTCCAGCGGCGTCTCGCATCCGATCGTGTCGCGTTCGAGGCGCGCCTTGGTGAGCTCGACGCCGAGTACCGCGACCGCTCCGCGTATGCCAAGGGCTTCGCCACCCTGCCGGTGCGCCGCGCGTTGGCAGACATGGAACGCCGCTACGGCAAGGATCCCGACGCCCGTTCGCACGGTCAGGCATTCCTCAACCTCTTCCAGGGCCGCTTTGTGCCTGGGGGTCTCTACCTGCTGGACGAACCGGAGGCGCCGTTGTCGCCGCAGAACCAGCTCGGCCTGCTCGCCGTGCTGCTCGAGATGGTGACGCAGGCCGCGCAGTTCGTGATCGCCACGCACTCACCCATTCTGCTCGCCTTTCCGGAGGCCAGGATCTACAGCTTCGACCAGGTGCCGATCGCGCCGGTCGCGTACGAGGATCTCGACCACGTCGTCCTGACACGCGATTTCCTCAACGACCCGGCGGCGTTCCTGCGCCGCCTGGGGAACAGCGCATGAGCACTTCGACTGGCAGCCCGATAGAGCCGCGACCCGGTGCGTCGCGTGCGGTGATGGTGCTCGCGATCCTCGCGGTGCTGTACACGCTCTATTTTGCCCGCGAGTTCCTGCTGCCGATCACCTTCGCACTGCTCCTGACGTTTCTGCTCAGTCCCGCGGTGCGGGGACTGGCCCGGCGCCGGGTGCCGCTGCCCGTGGCGTCGGCGCTGGTGCTCGTCGGGCTGTTCGGCGTCGCGGGGCTCAGTGTCTACGAGCTGTCGGGACCGGTGCAGAGCTGGGCGACGAACGCTCCGGAGACGATCGCCAAGGCCCAAACACGGCTGCGTCGGCTGCTCGGTCCGATCCGGCGCGTCACGTCGACGGCGGAGCAGGTGGAAAACGCGGCCGGCGGGGTCGCCGGCGCGGACGCCCCGCCCGTGGTGGTCGTGAAAGGGCCCAGCATCGTGTCACGATTGTTCGGCTCGACGCAGCGTTTCCTCGCCGCGGGGCTCGAGGTGACGATCCTGCTCTTCTTCCTGCTGGCGGCCGGCGATCTGTTTCTCCAGAAGCTGATCAAGGTCCTGCCCAACCTTCGGGACCGTCGCAAAGCGATCGAGATCGCCCGGGAGACCGAAGCCTCGGTGTCGACCTACCTGCTGACCACCGCCGCGGTGAACCTGGTGGAGGGGACGATCGTGGCCGGGGCCGTCTACCTGCTCGGACTGCCCAATGCGCCGCTGTGGGGAACGCTGGTGGCGCTGTTCGAGTTCATCCCGTACCTGGGCGCCATCGCGGCGCTGGTCGTGCTCTCCGTAGCGGCGATCGCCACGTTCGACGACGTCGGGCACGCGCTGCTCGTTCCCGGCAGCTACCTCGTGATCAACCTCATTCAGGCGAACTTCGTGGGTCCGATGCTGCTCGGCCAACGGCTCGAGCTGAATCCCGTGGCGATCCTCGTGAGCCTGGCGTTCTGGTTCTGGATCTGGGGCATTGCGGGGGCATTCATCGCGGTGCCGTTGCTCGCATCGTTCAAGATCTGCTGCGATCACATCGAGGCGCTCGCCCCGGTGGGGGAGTTCCTGGGGCGGCGCGACCAGACTACCTGAACCATCAGTTTGCCTTGAGGACGGCCTCGATGAAGTCGAGCGTCTTGGTGGCGACCCACGACGTGCTCACCACGTCTACGCCCATGGTGCCGGACCGGTCGCCGGTCAGCGTGACCGTCTTGCGGCGCGGCGACGGTTTGACGTCGCGCTGCACGACGATGCCGCGGCGCGGGTCGTAGCGAAAGATGATCGCCGAGGAGAGGGCGTCTGGGGAGTTCGCCGCCCGCGGCGTGAAGGAGAGCGCGACGCTGGGATAGGCGTCGTCGCGGTCAGTGTGGTCCCGGGTCGAAGCGTCGTGTCCCGCGATCCGCAGCTGGGCCAGCACCTCTTCCAGAACCGGCCGGACCACGGTGCGGAGGATGTCGCCGCCGCCACGGCGGCGGCGCTCGCCCTCGGCGTCTGAGGCCGTCGAGACGTGCTGCGTCTTCCCTTTGCGCTCCGCGTAGGCCTCGAGCAGGCTACGCAGCTTCGCGGTGACGTCCGCATGCATGCCCCGCAACGTACTGATTAACTTCCGGCCGTGCCACCTGCGTCCAGCCAAGACTCACTGCGCCTGCGCGTCCAGACCGCCCTGTCCGCCATCCCCCACCCCCGGCTGGGCGGCTCGCTCGCCGCGACCGTCGTGCACGAGCTGGAGGTCGATGACGACGGGCGCGTATCCTTCACCTTCCAGCTGACCCGGGAAGACCCCGCCACGCTGGTGCGCGACGCGCGCAAAGCAGTTCAGGCGGTGGCGGGGGTGCGTGACGTGAAGATCAGCGTCGTCGACCCGGGCGCGGGCGCGGCGGCCGCAGCGGCGGCGGCGCCGCGCGGGGCTCCTGGCGTACCGCCGCCACCGACGCCGCAGGAAATGCCGCTGCTGGGCCGCGTGCTCGCCATTTCCTCGGGGAAGGGCGGCGTGGGCAAATCGACGGTCTCGGCCAATCTGGCCGCCGCACTGGCGCGGGCCGGCCACCGCGTCGGGCTGATGGACGCCGACATCTACGGTCCCAACGTCCCCCGCATGATGGGCGTGTCCGACAAGCCGCCCGTGGTCGGCGGCAAGATCCAGCCACTCTCCGCGCACGGCGTGAAGCTGATGTCGCTCGGCTTCATCGTCGAGCGCGACGCGCCGGCGATCTGGCGCGGTCCGATCATCATGAAGATCATCCAGCAATTCCTGCGCGACGTGGACTGGGGAGAGCTCGACTTCTTTCTGGTGGACCTCCCGCCCGGGACCGGCGATGCGCAGCTCTCGCTGGCGCAGACGATTCACCTGCACGGCGCGGTCATCGTCACCACGCCGCAGCAGGTCGCGACCGGCGATTCGTTGCGCGGTGCGAAGATGTTCGAGAAGGTCGGCACGCCGGTGCTCGGCGTCGTGGAAAACATGAGCTATTACGTGTGCGAGCATTGCGGGGAGAAGAGCGAGTTGTTTCTGTCGGGTGGCGGGGAGCGTCTGGCCGAGGAGCTGTCGGTCCCGCTGTTCGGCCAGATCCCGCTCCAGGCGGGGCTCGCCGCGTTGGCGGACGCGGGGCAACCGATCGTCGTCGCCGCACCCGATTCTCCGGGCGGCCGCGCGCTGCGCGCGATCGCCGATCGCGTCGCTGCCCTGCTGCAGGCTGCGCCGGCCTCGCCCTCCGCCCGCCCGGGGGGCTCGCTCCCCATCACGCGCTAGGATGTGGTTGTCGCTCGCGGTCCTGCTGGTCATGCAGGGCGCGGGCGGAGCCGTGCCGCCCGCGCAACGTCCAGAGCGCCCTGACCTGCGCGCCGGACTCGATACGCTGTACGCCGGCGCCTTTCCCGTCGCGGCGCAGTATTTCGCCGAGCTGTCGGCGCGTGATACCTCCGATCCCGCCCCAGTGATCTTCCACGCGGGAGCCCTCATCTGGTGGGCAGCGGCCCAGGACTCCGACGACTTCGCCGCTGCCGCGATCGATTCGCTGCTGGGCCGCGCCATCGCGTTGTCCCGCGCCGCGCCGCCCGGCGCCGGCCATGACTTCTGGCTCGGCACCGCGATCGGGTATCGGGCGCGGGAGCGCGAGCTGCACGGGCACGCCTGGAGCGCCGCGAAGGATGCCAAGGCGATGCGCGATGCGTACCGCCGCGTGCTCGCAGCCGACTCATCCTGTATCGATTGCTGGCTGGGATTGGGTCTCTACAACTATGGGCTGGCACGCGCCAGCGCGATTGCCCGGCTCGTGGCGAAACTCATCGGGCTGGGCAGCGGTGACGCAGGCGTTGGGATCGCCATGCTGCGGCGCACGGCCACGGGTGGCGACCTCGCGCGCATCGAAGCCACATGGGTGCTGGCGTCGGCGTTGCGCCGCGAGTCGTCGCGGGACGCCGAGCATCGGCTGCAGCTGCGCGCCGAGGCGGTGGCGCTCGTCGAGGCGCTCGCCCTGCGCTTCCCCGGGAATCCCGTGTTTCAGCGCTTTCTGAAGGAATGACCGCGGCAGCAGGCGGCGCCCCGGGAATCCTGACGCGCGGTCCGCTGCGGCCCGTCATTCTTCGCCTCGCCCTGCCCGCCGTCGCGATGATGGGGTGCCACTTCACGTTCGGCCTGATCGATGCGGTATGGGTCGGGCGCCTCATCGGACCCGCCGCGCTCGCGGCCGTCTCCACGGCCGGGTTCTACATGTGGATCCTCCTGAACCTGGGGGAGATGGTGGAGGTCGGGCTGATCGCCGTGGCGGCGCGGCGTCACGGCGCGGGATTTCCCGAGCAGGCGGCGCGCGCCGCCGGGGCGGCGGTGTGGTACGCGCTCGGCGCCGGCGTCCTCGTCAGCGGCGCCGGCTTGGGCGTAACCGACCGGCTCTTCCATCTGATGACGGTCCCGGCCGACGTTGCCCGCCTGGGGCACGCCTACCTCACGACCTGGCTCTTGGGGGGCCCGCTCGTCTTCGGGTTCTTCGCCATCGAGGCCACCTTCCGGGCTTCGGGCGACACGCGGACGCCGATGTGGCTGCTCGCGTCCTCCGTGGTGCTGTCGCTGACGCTCGACCCGCTGCTGATCGCCGGGGTGGGTCCGTTTCCCCGGCTCGGCGTGGAAGGAGCGGCCCTCGCGTCGGTGATGGTGCGGGGCGGCGGGTTTCTGATCGGTGTCGTGCTGGCGTTCCGCCGCGGCCTGATTCGGCTCGACGCGCCCGATTGGCGGGCGGTGCCGGCGATGCTCGGCGTCGGCGCGCCGTTGGCCCTTGCCGGGGTGCTGCTGTCGGTCATCTACATGTGGCTCACGCGATTCACGGCGCGCTTTGGAACCCCGGCGCTGGCCGCACTCGGAATCGGGCACAAGGTCGAAGGACTGGGATTCATAGCGATTTCGGGGTTCGCGCTTTCCGCGGCTGCGCTGGTCGGGCAGAACCTCGGCGCCCACCAGGAGGCGCGGGCCCGGGCCGGCGTGCGGCTGACGACGCTCTATTGCCTCGTCGTGACCGTCCCGACGGCGCTGGCCTTCGTCACGATCCCGGAGCGGCTGGTGTCGCTGTTCACGACGGATCCCGGTGTGATCGCGGACGGCAGTCTGTATCTGCGAATCGTCGCCTTCGCGCAGATCGGGCAGACGTTCGAGCTGGTGCTCGAGGGCGCGCTGGTCGGGGCGGGCTACACGTTCTGGCCGATGCTCGTGGGGACGATCTGCACCGCACTGCGCATCCCGCTGGCGGCCTGGTGGTCGGGCACGTTCGGCCTGTTCGGGATCTGGCTGGCGCTGTCGCTCACGGCCATTGCGCGCGGCGTTGCAAACACGGTGTTCTGGCTCTCCGGAGTGTGGCGGAGATCCGGGGCTTGATGGCGGATCGGGGATGCGGATTGCGGATTGAAATCCGACGTGCATAATCCGCAATCCACAATCCGCAACTGATATGACCGATTCATTTCGCGATTTCGAACATGAAGGCTGGGAGCGGGTCGCTCAGGCGTATGCCGGGGCGTGGCCCGGGCTCACGGCGCAATTCGGAGAGCGGTTGCTCGACGCCACTGCGGTGGGGGAGGGGATGCGGGTCCTGGATGTGGCGTCGGGGCCGGGGGTGGTGGCGCGGGCGGCCGTTCGGCGCGGCGCGCGCGCGATGGGGCTCGACTTCTCCAGCGCGATGGTCGAGGTGGCGCGGGCCGCGAACCCGGGGATTGAATTCCGTGAAGGCGACGCGCAGGAGCTGCCCTTTCCTCCCGCAACGTTCGACCGGGTGGTGATGAATTTCGGGGTGTTGCACCTCTCGCATCCCGATCGTGCATTCGTGGAGGCGCGTCGCGTGCTGCGACCCGGCGGTCGGTACGGCTTCACGGTGTGGGCGGCGCACGAGCGCAACCGCGGCATGGGGATCGTAGCGGAGGCGGTGGAGCGTTACGGCCAGCCGGCCGCTGGGATTCCGACTGGCCCCGACCGGTTGCGTTTCGCGCAGGAATCGGAATGCCGGCGCGCACTGTCGGCGGCAGGGTTCGACCCGAGCACGTTTTCTTTCACCACACACGACGTGCGCTGGCTCGCCCCGACGGCGTCGTACCTGCTCGACATCCAGCGCGACGCAGCGGTGCGCACGGCGGCGGCCTTGCGTCAGCAGCCCCCGGACCGGTTGGCCCGCATCCGGGCTGCGGTGGAGCAGGAGGTTGCGGCCTATCGCGTCGCCGACGGGTTTGCCGTGCCGATGTCGGCGCATGTCATCACTGCCGCGACCTTTGCAGCGAGCTGATGCCCGTCATCACGCTGCTGACCGACTTCGGAGATACCGACGCCTACGTCGCCGAGGTGAAGGCCGTGCTGGTGTCCCGGGCCCCGGGCGCCACGCTCGTCGACGTCAATCACCAGGTGCCTCCGGGGAACCTGCGGACGGGGCAATACTTCCTGTCGCGCGCGTGGCCGCGCTTTCCCATGGGGACGGTGCACCTCGTCGTCGTCGATCCCGGAGTGGGAACGGCGCGCCGCGCGCTGGCGGCGGAGGCCGGCGGCCACGCGTTCGTGGCTCCCGACAACGGGCTGCTCTCGGTGCTACCGAATGACGCGCGTTTCGTCTCGTTGCCGGTGCTGCGGGACGCCGCCCCTACGTTCCACGCCCGGGACGTCTTCGCGCCGGCGGCGGCACGGCTCGCCTCGGGTGCGCGCATCGAAGACCTCGGGCCCGGAGTGACCGACCCGGTAGACACCCCGTTCCCGACCCCGCGCGTCGACGGCGGCACGCTGGTCGGGGAGGTCGTGCACGTGGATCGCTTCGGCAATCTGGTATCGAACATTCCGTGCGACCCGGTGGGCCGGACGTCGGTGATCACGGTTGCGGGGGAGGTCGTCGGCAACCTGCGGCGCACCTTCGCGGACGTCGCCAAAGGGCAGCTGGTGGCGTATCGCGGCAGCGGGGGCACCGTGGAGATCGCCGTGCGCGAGGGGCGCGCGGACGAGCAGGTCGGTGGCGGGGTGGGGGCGCTGGTGACGGCACAGCTGGCCGGCCGCTGAGGCTGGCGCCGCTCCCGCCCACGACCCATCGTTGAGCGGTCCATGACGCCACCGCGCCGTTCCGACACGCGCACGACGAGCGATCCCGTCGTCGCGGCGTTGCGCCGCCAGGCGATGATCGTCGAGCACCTGCACGACGGGGTCATCGTCACCGACCCCGACGGCATGATCCTCGACTGGAACCCCGGCGCCCAGCGCATGTTCGGTTACTCGCTCGATGAAGTCGCCGGACGCAACGTGGAGCTCCTGAACCGTCCCGGTGAAGGGCCGGCGGTGACCCGGGCGATCCAGGAGGCGGTGCGGGCGACGGGTCGCTGGACCGCCGAGCTGACGCTGGTCGCCAAGGACGGGGCGGAGCGCGACGTCGAGGCGGTCGTGATCGCGCTGCGCGACGGGCGCGGGCGTACCATCGGCCGCGTTGCCGTGAACCGGGACATCACCGAGCAGCGCCGCGCCGAGCGCGTGCAGAGCGCCGCGTTCCTCATCTCCGAGGCCGCCAACGCCACGGAGAACCTGCAGGACCTCTTCCGCGCCATCCACGCCATCGTCGCCCGGCTGATGCCGGCGCGGAATTTCTACGTCGCGCTCTACGATCCCGCGACCGATCTCGTCACCTATCCCTATCACGTGGACGAGCACGACACGGTGCCGGCTCCACACCGGCCACGGCGCGGCCTCACCGAGCTCGTGTTGAAGCGCGGCGAGCGCGTCCTCGTGACGCCGGAACGCCCCGGCCCCGAGGGCGACGGGACGGTCGAGCTGGTGGGGGCGCGGTCGCTCGATTGGCTCGGGGTCCCGCTCAAGATCGGCGACCGCACCATCGGCATGTTCGCCGTGCAGAGCTACTCGCGGCAGGTGCGCTATGGGGAGCACGAGGCGCAGATCCTGCAGCTCGTCGCGAGCCAGGTGTCGACGGCGATCGAGCGGCGGCGGCTGGAGAACGAGCGGCGCGGCGAGCAGGAATTCCTGCGGCAGGTCATCGACCTGAATCCGAGCCTCATCTTCGTGAAGGACTCGGAGGGACGGTTCACTCTCGTCAACCGCGCGATCGCCGAGCTGTACGGCGCTCCAGCGGATGATCTGATCGGCAAGACCGACGGGGACTTCAACGCCAACGCGGAAGAGGTTGCCCAGTATCGCCGCGACGACCTGGAGGCGATGGCGACGGGTCGCCCCAAATTCATTCTCGAGGAACGCAACACCGATGCGCGCACCGGGCGGCCGCGGTGGTTCCAGGTCATCAAGGTGCCGCTGCGCTCGTCGGACGGCACGCTGCACGTCCTGGGTGTGGCGACCGAGATCACGCAGCGCAAAGAGCTGGAGAACCAGCTGCGGCAGTCCCAGAAGATGGAAGCCGTGGGGCAGCTCGCGGGCGGTATCGCGCACGACTTCAACAACGTGCTCACCGCGATCCTCGGCTACACGCGCCTGCTGCTCAAGGAATCGGCGCTGGCGGTCCAGCAGCGGGACGACATCCGCGAGATCGAAGAAGCCGCCGAGCGGGCGGCCTCGCTCACGCGCCAGCTGTTGGCGTTCAGCCGGAAACAGGTCATGCAGCCGACGGTGCTCAACGTGAACGACGTGGTGCAGGGGATGCGCTCGCTGCTGCGCCGTCTGATCGGCGAGCACATCGCCCTCGTCGCTGCCTTCGATCCCGAGCCGGTCTTCGTGCGGGCCGACCAGGGCCAACTGCAACAGGTGATCGTCAATCTGTCGGTCAACGCGCGCGACGCGATGCCGCAGGGCGGCACGCTCATGCTCGCCACGGCGCGCGTGGATATCGATGAGACGTTCACCGCATCGCATCCCGGATCCAGCGCCGGTCCCCACGTCCGGCTGCTGGTGAGCGACAGCGGGACGGGGATGGACGCGGAGGTGCGGCGCCGCGTGTTCGAGCCGTTTTTCACCACCAAGCCGGTGGGGAAGGGGAGCGGGCTCGGATTGGCGACCGTGTACGGCATCGTGAAGCAAAGTGGTGGTTACATCGACGTCGAGAGCCAGCCCGGGCACGGCAGCACGTTTACGCTCTACCTGCCGCGCGTTCCGGCGCCGACCGCAGCCTCACCCGAGCCGGCGCCCCCGCCGCCGCGTCCCGGGCGCGAGACGGTGCTGCTCGTCGAAGACGAGCCGGGGGTGCGGGCACTGGCGCGCCGCGCCCTCACCGGTTTCGGCTACCGCGTCCTCGAAGCGACGAACGGCGTGGAGGCGTTGACGGTCGCGCGCCAGACCAGCGAACCGATCGATCTGTTGCTGACCGACGTCGTGATGCCCGAGATGGGCGGACGCGAGCTGGCGCAAGTACTGAAACAGGAGCGGCCGGACACGCGGGTGTTGTTCACGTCGGGCTATCCCGATTCCGGCGGGATGGCGCTCGACGTGGCCGAATCGGGAGTGCCGTACCTGGCCAAACCCTACACGCCGAACGAGCTGGCGGAGAAGGTGCGTGAGGTGTTGGATGCTGCGGTGAAGGGCGGTGAAGGGCGGTGAACATCCACCGCCTTCCACCGCCCTTCACCGCCGTTTCTTCTTAGGCGCGAAAATCGCCCGACGGAGTCGGGACCCGCACGTGCGCCATCACCCGTTCGACGAAGCCGAACTCGGGAGCGAAGCGCGGCAGCTGCGCCATATCGCGCGCCAGCTTGCGCTCCTTCTCAGCCAGCACGAGGCAGTCGCGGCACTCCGCGAGGTGCAGCGCACCGGCCGCGCCGAGCAGGCCCTGTGCCCAGAGCTCGATCTCGTCGGGGGTGAGATGGGGATGAGAAGCGTGCATCGTCATGTCCGCCTTACGTCAGGTCAGTGGCACCGGTTTCAGTCCCGCACGCCGTCCAGGTAGACACGCAACTCATTGCGCGCCCGGTGGATATACGTCTTCACCGTGCCCAGCGGGAGATCGAGCATCTGGGCGATTTCCTCGTAGCTGTGGCCTTCCACGTGGCGCAGCAAAATGCAGGCCCGGTACTCCGGCCGCAGCCGCGCGATCGCCCGCTCGATTTGACTCCCCAATTCGCGCGACGTCACGGCGTCCAGCGGTGACTCGGCGCGGCCGTCGAGCTGCAGCGCCGTGGCTTGCATTTCCTCGGCCGTCTGCGCGTGCGGCGATCCGTCGAGCGACAGCGTATCGAGATCGCGGCGGCGCAGGTGATCGATCGCCGCGTTGTTGGCGATCTTGAAAATCCACGAGGAGAACTTGTACTCGGGACGGTAAGACCGGATGCCGTTCAACACCTTGATGAACGTTTCCTGCGCCAGATCTTCGGCGAGCGCGCGATCGCGCACCATCCGATAGATGAGCGAGAAGACCGGACGCTCGTAGCGACGCACCAACTCGCGAAACGCCGGCTCTTGACCGTCTTTCGCCCACTCCACTACCTGTTGGTCGCTGGCGCCGGCGAGGTTGCCCGGCCTATCTTTCGCGCCTATGGCGGCGCCCCCTCGGTCCGAAGTGCTCTCGCCCGCCGGTGGCCAGGCCAAGCGAACCTATGTGCGGGGCATGTTCGCCGCGATCGCCCCCCGCTACGACTTCCTCAATCATTTCCTCAGTCTCAACATCGACCGTCGCTGGCGCCGCGCCGCCGTGGATCGCCTCGGCTGGCAGGCGCGGCCCGCCGGCCGCTACCTCGATCTCTGCGCCGGCACGATGGATCTGGCGGCGCTGCTCGCCGGCCAGCCCGGCTTCACAGGCCGCGTCATCGGCGCGGATTTCGCCATTCCCATGCTCGAGCGCGGCCGCGGCAAGAGCGCCCGCACCCGGCCGGTCGGCGCCGATGCCGTGACGTTGCCGTTCCCCGACCGAACGTTCGACGGTGCGATGGTCGGTTTCGGGGTGCGTAACCTCGCCGATCTGGATGCGGGACTCGCCGAGGCGGCCCGGGTGATCCGTCCCGGTGGCCGGTTCGTGGTGCTCGAGTTCACGACCCCACGTTTCGCCCCGCTGCGGGCCGCCTACCTCTGGTACTTGCGACGCGTGCTCCCCGTGCTGGGTCGCGCGATCTCGAAACATACGGACGCTTATACCTACCTGCCAGAGTCGGTGCTGGAATTCCCGGATCCCGACACGCTCGCGCGCAAGCTCGCGGCCGCGGGTTTCGCAGACGCGGGTTACCAGCTGCTGACCGGCGGCATTTGCGCACTCCACTATGGCACTCGATAACCTGCGCGCCTTCATCGGCGCGATCGACGCCGCAGGCGATCTGCGGCGCGTGTCGCGCGCCGTGTCCACACGACTCGAGATCACAGAGATCGCCGACCGGGTCATGAAGTCGCCGGGCGGCGGCCCGGCCCTGCTGTTCGAGCACCCCGCCACCGATGGCGGGCGACCCTCCGACATCCCGGTCGCGGTCAATCTGTTCGGCTCGAGCTCGCGCATGGCCACGGCCCTGGGCGTCGAGCGGCTCGACGAGGTCGGCGAGCGCATCTCCGAGCTGTTGAACCTCAAGGTTCCCGCAGGGCTGCTCGCCAAGCTGGCCATGCTGCCGCGGCTCGCCGAGCTGGCGAAATTCCCACCGAAGAGCGTCTCGGGGCGGCCGCCGTGCCAGGAGGTCGTGCTCCGCGGAACGGACGTCGACCTCGGGCGCTATCCGGTTCCCGTCTGCTGGCCGGAAGATGGCGGCCCCTACATCACGCTCCCTGGCGTGATCACGCGCGACCCCGCGACGGGCACGCGCAACGTCGGGATGTACCGCATCCAGGTGACCGGTCCGCGCGTCGTGGCGATGCACTGGCAGCGCCACAAGGTGGGCGCGGCGCACTGGCGCGCGATGGCCGAGCGCCGCGAGACGATGCCGGTGGCGATCGCGCTGGGCGGCGATCCCGCGAGCATCTACGCCGCCTCGGCACCGCTGCCGCCGACCATCGACGAGTTCCTGTTCGCCGGTTTCCTGCGCAAGGAGCCGGTGCGCCTGGCGAAGGCGGTCACGTGCGACCTCGACGTCCCCGCCGAGGCCGAAATCGTGCTCGAAGGATACGTCGATCCCGCCGAGGCCCTCGTGATGGAGGGGCCGTTCGGCGACCACACCGGGTTCTACTCGCTCGCCGACCTCTATCCCCAGGTCCACATCACCGCCGTGACGATGCGCGCCGAGCCGATCTGGCCGCATACCATCGTCGGCCGGCCGCCCATGGAGGATTTCTGGCTCGGCCCTGCGACCGAGCGGATCTTCCTGCCGCTCTTGAAGCTCACAAGCCCCGAGATCGTGGACTATCACATGCCGCCCGAAGGGATCTTCCACAATCTCGTCTTCGTGAGCATCGACAAGCAGTATCCCGGCCAGGCGTACAAGGTGATGAACGGCCTGTGGGGGCAGGGGCTGATGTCGCTCGCCAAGGTGATCGTCGTGGTCGACAAGGACGTGAATGTGCGCGACCCGCAGGAAGCGTGGTGGGTGGCTCTCAACAACATCGATCCCGAGCGGGACACGCGGTTCACGCGCGGCCCCATCGACGTGCTCGACCACTCGAGTCGCGCGTTCACCTACGGGTCGAAGATGGGCATCGACGCGACGAAGAAATGGAAAGAGGAGGGCTTCGACCGCGACTGGCCCGACCGGATCGTGATGGACGCCGAGACCAAACGCCGCGTGGACGCGATGTGGCGGGAGCTGGGCATTGAGCGCTGAAGGCCAGACGTTCACCGGAGAATCGCTTCTCGTCCGCTACGTCAACTTCGTGAAGCTGCCGCACACCGTCTTCGCCTTGCCGTTCGCCCTGCTCGGCGTCGTGGTGGCGTCCCGTGTCGCGCCGGTCACCTGGGGGACCATCGCGCTCGTCGCCGTGGCGTTCACCGCGGTCCGGTTCGTCGCGATGGGATTCAACCGCATCGCCGACCGCGAGCTCGACGCGCAAAACCCGCGCACGCGCACCCGGGAGCTCCCCTCCGGGCGCTTGAGCCTCGCCCAGGCGTGGATCGCCGTCGTCATGGCCGCCCTCGTGTTCGAATGGGCCGCGTGGCAGCTCAACCCGCTCTGTTTCGCGTTGTCTCCTGTCGCGCTCGCCGTCGTCACGCTGTACAGCTACGCCAAACGCTTCGCCTGGTGGTCGCATCTGTGGCTGGGGTTCGGCGACGCCATCGCCGGCCCGGCGGGGTACCTCGCCGTCACAGGGCGGTGGAGCGAGCCGGCGTGGCTGTTGTGGGCGCTGGCGGCAGCGGTGACGTTCTGGGTCAGCGGCTTCGATATCTTCTACGCCCTGCAGGACGAGCAATTCGACCGCGCCACCGGACTGCATTCGGCGATCGTCCGCTTCGGGCCGCGCGGCGGCATCTTCCTCGCCAAGGTGCTGCACGGCCTCGCACTCGTCGCGCTCGTTGCCTTCGGCCGGGGCGCCGGGCTGGGATCCGTGTACTACGGCGGCGTCGCCGTGGGCGCGGCGCTGGTCGCGTACGAGCACCAACTCGTCAAGCCGGGCGACTTGCGCCGGCTCGACGCCGCGTTCTTCACGATGAACGGCATCGTGAGCGTGGTGGTGTTTCTGGGAGCGATGGGAGACCGGATTCTATGAAACGCAGAATGCAGAATGAAGAATGCAGAATGAAAGGCAACACCTCGCGCGGTGCGCAGCCGAAGCCAGCTGACTCTCATCGCTCAATTCATCATTCTGCATTCCCCATTCAGCCTTCGCCCCCCCCGCGTCCGCCGGCGCACCCGAAGAAGTCCGTCACGCCCAATCGGCGGGGGAGATGACCGAGACTCGCCTTCCCCTCGTCCTCGCCATCACCGGTGCATCGGGTGCGCCCTACGGCGTCCGCCTGCTGGAGGTGCTCGCCGCGCACGCGGTGCCGACGTGGCTGCTGGTCTCGTCCCACGGCTGGCGACTGCTCGAGGAAGAGTGTGGTATCGAGGGCGAGCCCGCGCTGCGCAAGGCGACGGGCGGCGACTGGCACAGCGTACAGGTGTTCGACGACAAGGATCGCGGCGCCGCCCCGGCGTCGGGATCGGCGCGCACCCGCGGCATG
>CAZXKN010000248.1:0-18181 GCA_964641815.1 uncultured Gemmatimonadaceae bacterium
TGCACCGCCTGGTGCGCATCTCACCCTACGACGCACAGTCACGCCGCCACACCTCGTTCGCGTCGGTGTTCGTCTACCCAGTCGTGGACGAAGACATCGAGATCGACATCAAGGAAGATGACCTGCGCATCGACGTGTACCGCGCTTCAGGCAAGGGCGGGCAGCACGTCAACAAGACCTCGTCCGCGGTGCGCATCACGCATCTCCCCACGGGCATCGTCACCCAGTGCCAGAACGAGCGCAGCCAGTTCAAGAACAAGGCGACCGCGATGAAGATGCTCAAGGCACGGCTGTACGAGCGCGCCGTCGCCGAGCGCGAGGCGAAGAAGGCCGAGGTCGACAAGCAGAAGACGGACATCTCCTGGGGGAATCAGATCCGCTCCTACGTATTTCAGCCCTACACGATGGTGAACGACCATCGCACCGGCCTCAAGGTGGGGGACGTGCAGAAGGTGATGGATGGCGACCTCGATCCGTTCATCGAAGCGTACTTGAAGCAGTTCGGGAGCAAGGCCGCGTGAGCGGGTTCGAAGCGGCGCGGCGCGACAAGCTCGCCCTGCTGGTGCAGCGCGGCATCGCGCCGTTCGCGTACCGCTTCGAGCGCAGCGGCACGGCGCGACAGGCCCTGGACGGCTTCCGCGAGGGCGACGAGACGGTGCACCGGCTCGCCGGCCGGCTCGGTCCGGCGCGCTCCCACGGCAAGACGGTGTTCGCGCACCTCGAGGACCACAGCGGGCGCATCCAGGTCTACTTCAAGCGCGACCAGCTCGGCGCCGAGCAATTCGACATCGTCGGCCTGCTCGACCAGGACGACATCGTCGGCGTCGAGGGCCCGCTCTTCACGACGCGCACCGGGGAAGTCACCGTCCGCGTCGACCGGGTGACGCTGCTCACCAAGGCGCTGCGCCCCCTGCCGCGCGGCAAGGAAGACGAGCAGGGCGTGCGTCACGGCGCCCTCACCGATCCCGAGGTACGCTTCCGGCAGCGCTATGCCGACCTGGCGGTGCATCCCGATGTGCGCGCGGTGTTTCAGCTGCGCGCTCGCGCCGTGAGCTACATCCGGCGCTTCCTCGACGCGCGGGGGTATCTGGAGGTGGAAACGCCGGTGCTGCAGCCGCTGTACGGCGGCGCGGCGGCGCGACCGTTCACCACGCGCTACGAGGCGTTGGATGCGACGTTCTATCTGCGCATCGCCGATGAGCTGTACCTGAAGCGGTGCATCGTGGGTGGGCTCGAGCGGGTGTACGAGATCGGGCACGACTTCCGCAACGAGGGGCTCGACCGCTGGCATAATCCCGAGTTCACCATGGCGGAGTGGTACGAGGCGTACGCCGACTACCGCGACATGGCCGATGGCACCGAAGCCCTGGTCTCGGGGCTCGTCACCGAGCTCGGCGGCGCGCCGGTGCTCGAGCGCCACGGCACGCGCATCTCCTTCGAGCGACCGTTCGCCCGCAAGGATTTCTTCGCGCTCATCCAGGAAACCGCCGGCCTCGACTTGCGGACGGCGAGCGAAGCCGATCTGCGGGCCGCGCTGCGGCGCAAACAAGTCGACGCGGAGGCCCTGTCCGGCGCCAAGCTGCTCGACGAGGTCTTCAAGACCTTCGTCGAGCCGATGCTGGTGCAACCGACGTTCGTGCTCGACTATCCGGTGGCGCTGTCGCCGCTCGCCAAACGCAAGCGCGATGACCCCACACGGGTCGAGCGCTGGGAGCTGTTCGTGCTGGGGCGCGAGATCGCCAACGCGTTCAGCGAGCTGAACGATCCCGACGAGCAGCGGCGCCGCTTCGAGGAGCAGGCGCGCTTCCGGTCGGCGGGGGACGCGGAAGCGCAGCCGTTGGACGAGGACTTCCTGCGGGCGCTCGAGTATGGTATGCCGCCCACCGGCGGCGTGGGGATGGGTGTGGACCGCCTGCTCATGATCCTCGCTGACCAGCCGTCGATCCGCGACGTGATTCTCTTCCCGATGTTGCGGCCCGCATGACGCCCTGGATCTGGGTGGCGGCGGCGTTCGTCTTGTTCGCCGTCCTCGCCGTGCTCGTGTTCGGAGCCACGTGGCCGAGCCGGCTCGAGTTCAGCATCGCCATGCGCTATCTCAAGAGCCGCGGGTTGTCGCGGCTCGTGTCGTTCATCACCGTGATCGCGGTGCTCGGCGTGACGGTCGGCGTCGCCGCGCTGGTCGGCGTGCTCGGCGTGATGAACGGACTGCAGGCCGACCTGCGCGACAAGATTCTGGTGGCGAGCCCGCACATCCGGGTCCTCACGTACGGCGAAGGATTGCGGCTCGACGACTGGCGTGACGTGCTCGCGCGCGTGCGGCGCGTTCCGGGCGTCACCGCCGCGGCGCCATTCGTGATCACGCAGGGCGGCATCTCGGCCGGCCACGATTACGCCGAAGGGGTGGTCGTGTTCGGGATCGATCCCGACACGGGCAATCGGGCGGTCACGACCCTCGCCGCGCACTTCACCCGTGGCGATCTGCACTTCCGCACCACGCGGCCGGACGTCGAGGCGGGCATCGCCCTCGGCAACCGCCTCGCCGCCAAGCTGTCCGCGTACCCGGGGGACGTCGTGACGCTGGTGGCGTTCGCCGGGACGAAATTCAACGCCAGCACCGGCGCCTATATCCCGCGCTTCCATCGCTTCGAGGTGACGGGATTGTTCGATACGGGGATGTTCGAGTACGACAACTCCTACGTCGTGCTCGACCGCGCCGCAGCGCAGCGCTTCGCCTCCCTCGATACGGCGGTCACCGGGCTCGAGGTTCGGCTCGCCGACCCCTGGAAGGCACAGGCGTTCGCCGCCGACCTCGAGAACCGGTTGGGGTATCCGCATCGCGTCGTCGACTGGCAGTCCCAGAACGCCTCGCTTTTCTCGGCGCTGAAGCTCGAGAAACTCGCGATGGGGTTCATCGTGTTCTTCATTTGTATCGTCGCGGCGTTCAACGTCGTCGGCATGCTGACGATGGTGGTGCGCGACAAGACGCGGGAGATCGGGATCCTGCTGGCGATGGGGCTCCATCGGGGGGCGGTGCGGCGGGTGTTTCTGATCCAGGGGGTGTTGATCGGGTTTGTCGGCACCATCCTCGGCGCCGGGCTCGGGCTGGCCTGGGGTGGTGTCATCAACCGGGGCGAGTTCATCCATATCGATCCGTCTATCTACTTTATCGACCACCTGCCCGTGCACACCCAGCCCGAGGACTTGCTGCTCGTCATCTTCGCGAGCCTCGTGATCGCGACCATCGCCCCGCTGTATCCGGCGATGCAGGCGGCGCGGCTCGATCCCGTGGCCGCGATCCGCTCCGAATGAACGCACTGCTCGAGGCGCGCGGTCTGCGCAAGGTCTACGCCGGGGGGGACGGACGGCCCCTCGAGGTGCTGCGCGGCGTGGATATCGAAGTGCACCGCGGTGAGCTGGTGGCCATCGTGGGGTCGTCGGGGGCGGGGAAGAGCACGCTGCTGCACCTGCTCGGGGCGCTCGACCGGCCGACGGCGGGGGACGTATGGCTCGAGGGGTCGCGCTACGCCGACGTCGGCCCCGAAGGAACGGCCGAGCTGCGCAACCGCAAGCTCGGGTTTGTCTTCCAGTTCCACCATCTCTTGCGCGAGTTCTCCGCGTTGGAGAATGTGATGATGCCGCTGTTGATCGCCGGGGTGGGGGAGCGTGAAGCCCGCTCGCGGGCGGAGGAGCGCCTCTCCGCGGTCGGCCTGGCCGGACGGATGACGCACCGGCCGGGGGAGTTGTCGGGGGGTGAGCAGCAGCGCTGCGCGGTGGCGCGGGCGCTGGTCCACGACCCCAACGCGGTGCTCGCCGACGAGCCGTCGGGCAACCTCGATCACGCGTCGAGCGAGCGGCTGCACGAGTTGTTGTTCCGTCTGGCGCGGGAGCTGGAAACGGCGGTGGTGATCGTCACGCACAACCGCCAGCTGGCCGCCCAGGCGGACCGGATTCTCTGGCTGGAGGACGGACGGCTGGTGACGGTCCGTTCGGTGGACGCGATACCCTGATGCGCTGTGACAACTGCAAGGAACGCGACGCGGTGATCAACCTGACCCAGGTGGAGCACGACACGAAGGTCACGCTCCACCTGTGCGAGCAGTGCGCCCAGGAGAAGGGCATCGAGACCGGCACGACGGTGCTCAAGACGCCGCTCGGCAAGTTCCTGTCGGCGATGGAAAAGAGCACCACGCTCCCGGTTCCCGCCGACACGCTGCGCTGCGCCGCCTGCGGCGCGACGCTGCGCGACTTCCGCGACACCGGCCGGCTCGGCTGCGCCGAGTGCTATGTGTCGTTCGGTGACCACCTGCGCGATCTGCTGCGGCGGCTGCACGGCTCCAGCCAACACGTCGGGGAGCGGTATCTGCCGCCGGGGGCCGGCGGGGAAGCGACCGCCGCGAGCCAGCTGCTCGAGCTGCGCGATCAGCTGCGGCGCGCCGTCGAGAGTGAGAACTTCGAGCTGGCCGCCGAGTTGCGCGATCAGATCCGGGTGCTCGAATGATCGATCTCTCGCTGCTCCCCGACGGCGGCGTCGCCTGGCTCGACGCGTCGGGGCCGAACCCCCACATCGTCCTGTCGACGCGCATCCGGCTGGCCCGCAATGTGGTGGGGCATCCGTTCAGCCTGCGGGCCGCGGACAGCGATCGCGCGGCGGTGCTGGCGCGCGTCAGCGACGCCGCCGCCGAATGCGGCGCGCTGCGCGGCGCGCAGCTGTTGCGGCTCGATGAGATGCCGCGGCTCGACCGGCAGCTGTTGCACGAGCGCCATCTCGTCTCCAAGGAGCTGGCGGCGCTCGATCGTGAGCCGCCGGAGGCGCGCAAAGCCTCCGCTGTGTTGATCGACTCCCCCGCCGGCGTCATGGTGAATGAAGAGGATCACCTGCGGCTGCAGGCGATGGTGTCGGGGTTCGCACTCGAGGACGCGTATACCGCGTTGGAGTCGGTAGATACGGAGTTGGGACAACTGCTCCCGTTCGCGTTCCACCCGGAGTTTGGCTATCTTACCTCGTGCCCGACCAACGCCGGAACAGGGTTGCGGGCGAGCGTGCTTATCCATTTGCCCGGCTTGGTGTTAACGAAGGAAATCGGGAAGGTGTTGCAGGGCCTGACCCAGGTAGGCCTCACGTTTCGGGGGCTCTACGGGGAG
The DNA here is from genome assembly GCA_964641815.1 of uncultured Gemmatimonadaceae bacterium. Classification (GTDB taxonomy): domain Bacteria; phylum Gemmatimonadota; class Gemmatimonadetes; order Gemmatimonadales; family GWC2-71-9; genus DASTHG01. The sequence continues at coordinate 5,143 of CAZXKN010000248.1, forward strand.
GGCAGTGAAGTCGTCGGGAATTTCTTTCAATTGTCGAATCAGACGACGCTCGGCAAGGCCGAAGGGGAGCTGCTCGATCATCTTGGCCGCATCGTCCGGCAGGTGATCGAATACGAAGAGCAGGCACGGGACGTGCTCCTCAAGACAGCGGCCGGGACGGTGGACGACAAGGTGTGGCGGGCGTACGGGTTGCTGCGCTACGCGCGGTCCTTGTCGTTCGAGGAGACGATGAATCTGTTGAGCGGCGTGCGACTCGGCGTCGGGCTGAATCTGATCACCGGGCTGAGTGTATACACTCTCAACAAGCTCCTCATTCATACGCAACCCGCTCATCTGGCGGCGCTGGAGGGCCGGCCGCTGAGCGATACTGAAGAGCGCGCTACCCGGGCGTCGTGTGTTCGCCGCCTGCTGGGCGCGGAGACCACTTGAGGCAGGAACGGCGATGAACGGCTACAACTTCACGGATCGTGTGCGGAAAGTCCTGCAGATGGCGCGGGAAGAAGCCGCGCGGCTGCACCACGAGTACGTCGGCACCGAGCACATTCTGCTCGGCTTGATCCGCGAGGGCGAGGGGGTGGCGGCAGCCGTTCTGACCAACCTCAACGTCGACCTCGAAGAGATCCAGCAGAAGATCGAAGAGACCGTCAAGAAGGGAAAAGCGGCCGCGGCCGCCGGTCCCGATCTCCCCTATACGTCGCGCGCCAAGAAAGTGCTCGAGCTCGCGATGAGCGAAGCGCGCGAGCTGAATCACTCCTACGTCGGCACCGAGCACCTGCTGCTCGGCCTGCTGCGCGAGGAGAAGGGCATCGCGGCGCAGGTGCTCACCGACGCCGGCGTCAACCTGGAGCAGGCGCGCGCCGAGACGCTGCGGCTCCTGGGCAGCGAAATGCCCGCCGCCGCCCCAACCGGCTCGACGGGGACGCAGGCCCCGAGCCCCAAGAGCGAAAAGAAGTCCAAGACGCCCGCGCTCGATCATTTCTGCCGCGATCTCACGCAGCTCGCCGGCGACGGCGCGCTCGACCCGACGATCGGCCGCCAGAAGGAAATCGAGCGCGTGATGGAGATCCTGTCGCGCCGCAAGAAGAACAACCCGGTGCTGATCGGCGAGCCGGGCGTCGGCAAAACGGCGATCGTCGAAGGACTGGCGCAGCTCATCGCCAACGGCCAATGCCCCGACGCGCTGCGGGACCACCGCGTCCTGTCGCTCGACATGGCGGCGGTGATCGCGGGGACGAAATACCGCGGCCAGTTCGAGGAGCGGCTCAAAGCGGTCATCAACGAGATCGCCCAGAACCGCAACATCATCCTCTTCATCGACGAGCTGCACACCCTGGTCGGAGCCGGCGCCGCCGAAGGCGCGGTCGACGCCTCCAACATGCTGAAGCCGGCGCTGGCCCGCGGCGAGCTGCAGTGCGTCGGCGCGTCGACGCTCAACGAGTACCGCAAGTACATCGAAAAGGACGGCGCGCTGGAGCGCCGCTTCCAGACGGTGATCGTCGATCCGCCGACCGTCGAAGAGACGATCGAGATCCTGAAAGGACTGCGCAAGCGGTACGAGGACCATCACCGGGTGGTGATTCCCGACGATACCCTCGATGCCGCGGCGAAGTTGTCGGAGCGCTACATCACCGACCGCTTCCTGCCCGACAAGGCGATCGACGTGATCGACGAAGCCGGTGCGCGCGAGCGGCTCGCCACGCAGGTGCCGCCGCCCGAAGTCGCCAAGCTGAAGGACGACCTCGAGCAGATCAGCCGCGACAAGGAGAACGCGGTGCGCGACCAGAACTTCGAGCGCGCCGCGGCGCTGCGCGATTCGGAGCGCGAGCTGCAGAGCGAAATCCGCCGCAAACAGGACGAGTGGGAGCGCGAGCGCCAGACGAAGCGGCCCACCATCAGCGAAGAGCAGGTGGCCTTCATCGTCTCCCGCTGGACCGGGATCCCCGTGACCCGGCTGCAGGAAGCCGAGACCGCCCGCCTGCTACGGATGGAAGAGGAGCTGCACGAAAGCGTGGTCGGCCAGGACGAGGCGATCACGGTGATCTCGCGCGCCATCCGGCGCAGCCGCGCCGGGCTGAAGGATCCCAAGCGGCCGATCGGCTCGTTCGTGTTCTCCGGCCCCACCGGCGTCGGCAAGACCGAGCTGGCTCGGGCGCTGGCGAAGTTCCTCTTCGCGGACGCGACGGCCCTGATCCGCGTCGATATGTCGGAATACATGGAGAAGTTTTCGGTCAGCCGGCTCATCGGCGCCCCCCCGGGATACGTGGGGTACGAGGACTCCGGCGCGCTCACCAAAGCGGTGCGGCGCAAACCGTATTCCGTGGTGCTGCTCGACGAGATCGAAAAGGCGCACCCCGATGTGTTCAACATCCTCCTGCAGGTCCTGGACGAAGGGCACCTGACGGACAACTACGGACGCCTGATCGACTTCAAGAACACCGTGGTGATCATGACCTCGAACGTCGGCGCGCGGGACATGCTGAAAGGGCGCACCCTCGGGTTCGCCCAGGGTGATGCACGCGGCGACTTCGAGCGCATGGCGGAAAAGGTCAAGGAAGAGATCGGCAAGGTATTCAACCCCGAGTTCCTCAATCGGCTCGACGACGTGATCGTGTTCCACCCGCTGACGCGGACGCACATCGCGGCGATCGTGACGATCCTGCTGCGCGAAGTGCAGAAGCGGCTGAGCGAGGAGGAGCTCACCCTCAAACTCACTCCCGCGGCCAGCGACTTCCTGGTGGATCACGGCTACGACGAGCACTACGGGGCGCGGCCCTTGAAGCGCGCCGTGCAGAAATACGTCGAGGATCCCCTGTCGGAGAAGATTCTGGTCGGCGAGTTCGCGCGCGGGGACGAGATCGAGGTCGATGTGGCCCCCGACAAGGAGCGCCTGGCGTTCCGCGCGCTCTCCGGCACGAAGGCGTGATTCGCCGGCTTCTCCCCACGCTGGCCGTCGTCTCCATCCTCCTGGTCCCGCGCCCGGCGCGGGCCCAGGAGCAGACGGCGCCCGGTGGGATGCCCGATTCGGTCATCCCGACCGGCATGAAGCGCGTCGCTCCCGCTGTCGTGCTGCAGACGGCGGGCCTCGTGCCGGGTCGCTTCACCACCTACCGCGACATCCAGCGCGCCATCCGGGCGCTCTACGCCACCGGCCAGTTCGACAACGTGCGCATCGACCAGGACACGACGGGTGATCGCCAGGTCCTGCTGATCCGCGTGCACGAGCGCCCGATCCTCATGCACTGGACGGTGCGCGGCGTGTCGCGCCTCAGCGAAGGCACGGTGCGATCCAAGGTCACGCTGTCCGAGGCGCGGCCGCTCGATCCTTCGGCGGTGGCGCGGGCGCGCGGCCGCATCGATTCCCTGTACCGCGCGCGCGGCTACTACCTCGCCCAGGTGAAGGTGCTGCAGACCTACGAAGCGGAGTCGTCGCGGGTGCGGGTGGTGTTCGACATCAGCGAGGGCCGCCGCGTCGCGATCTCGCGCGTCACGGTGCAGGGCAACACGCATTTCTCGAGCTCGGCCGTCGTCAAGGCGATGGCGACGCGCCCCGAAGGATTCTGGTGGTGGCGCAAAGGTGAGTACGACGACGACAAGCTGCGCGGCGACATTCAGGAGCGGCTGCCGAAGTTCTACGGCGAGCACGGCTTCGTCGATTTCCAGGTGCTCGACGACACGCTGCTCGTCAACGACTCCACCGGCAAGGCCGAGCTGGTGTTGAAGGTGAGTGAAGGGGAGCCGTATCACGTCGGCACGTTCGAGATCGTCGGCAACCGCCGCTTTTCGACCGACGAGCTCAACGAGCTGTTCCCCTTCAAGACCGAGCAGCGCACCGGCGTGCTGGGGATGGGTGGCACCACGCACGGCCCGGCGGTCTTCTCGCAGGGGAAGTGGGACGACGCCACGACCGGCCTGTACTCCCGCTATCACAACGAAGGCTACATCTACGCCCAGGTGCGCAACGACGTCATCCGGCGCACCGGAGCCGACGGCAAGCCGATGGTCGATTTGCGCTGGGTGATCAACGAGGGCCAGCCGGCGATCATCAACAAGGTCGAAATCGCGGGCAACGACATCACGCACGAGCGCGTGATCCGCGACGCCATCGTGCTGATTCCCGGCGACGTGTTCCGTCAGGACGCCCTGATCCGCTCCTATCAGAACATCTCGAACCTCGGATTCTTCAACCAGCCGCTGCCCTATCCGGAAACGCCGCAGGCCAACGACCAGGGCGACGTCGACGTCGTGTTCCACGTGACGGAAAAGCACACCGGCAACGTGAACTTCGGCGCGTCGGTGGGGCAGGGCACCGGGCTCGGCGGCTTCCTCGGGCTCGAGGAGCCGAACCTCTTCGGCCAGGGGAAGCGCGGCAAGTTCCAGTGGCAGTTCGGCAAGAACATCAACGACTTCGACGTCTCGTTCACCGACCCGGCGATTCGCGAGTCGCGCATCTCCGGGACGCTCGATGCGCACAACACGCGGTTGCGCTACAACATCGCCGACCTCGGGCAATTGCGGCGCCGCGGCGCGAGCGTGCAGTTTGGGTTCCCGGCGTTCCACGACCGCTACGCCCGGCTGTTCGTCTCCTACGGATTGGACGAGCAGACCGTGCAGAGCCCGGCGAGCAACGTGGCCTTCGGCTCGGTGTTCAACTGCAACAACTGTCTCCGCTCGACGTTCGGCGTTTCGCTGATGCGCGACAACCGCATCGGCATGCCGTTCGCGACCGCCGGCACGATGGCCAACATCGGCGTGTCGCAGAGCGGCGGGCCGCTGGGCGGCAACGGCAACTTCCAGCGCGTCGATCTCGAGGGGCACTGGTACGCGCCGCTGGCGCTGCTCGGCGGGAAGGGAGGCCTGGCGGGCGGCGGCATGCCGGTCGTCCTCGGGCTGTCCACCCGGTCGGGCTTCGTCTTCGGGAACTCCCCCTTCTTCGACCAGCTCTTCAGCATGGGCGGAACGCAGTACGGCATTCCGCTGCGCGGCTACGACGAGTTCTCGATCACGCCTCAGGGGTATAACCCGACCGCCAACGCGACCGGGGCGGCCGCGTCGTCGTTCGGCAAATCGTACTTCCTGATGACCGGGGAGATCGGGCTGCGCGTGTCGCAGATGTTCTACGTGAACACCTTCTACGACGCCGGGAACCTCTGGGCCCGGGCCGTCGACTGGAACCCCACGCGGCTGTTCCGCGGAGCGGGGATCGGGGTCGACGTCATCTCGCCGCTCGGCCCCCTCGGCCTCGACTTCGCCTACGGCTTCGACCGGGTCAACGCGCTCGGCCAACCGGCCCCGGGCTGGAAACTGCACTTCAAACTCGGCAATTTCTTCTGATGTCCCTTTTCCACGGAGCGTGTATGCGGCGGGCAGTACTGGTGTGTCTGACCCTGGGGATCGTGGGTCCGGTGATAGCGCAGGGCCAGTCCACGGCCGGGGCGCGTTCGACGGCGGGCGCGACGGCGAGCCCTGTCCCGCAGCGGATCGCGTTCATCCGGTCGCGGACGATTCTCGACAGTACCCCGGGGTACACGGCCGCGGAATCGACGTTCGCGCGCGAATTCCAGGGGATGCGCGACGAAGTCCAGAAGCTGCAGCAGCAGCTCGATTCCGCCGTCCAGGCGTTCGACCAGGCGTTGATCGCCCTCTCGCCGGCGGCCAAGGACGCCAAGCGCCGCGATCTGCAGCAGATGCAGGATCGCATGAACCAGCGTTCCAGCGAGCTCGATAGCCGAGCCCGCGCCCGCAATCAGGAGCTGCTGGGGCCGTTTCAGACCCGCATCAACACCATCATTCAGGGAATTCGCGCCGAAGGGAATTACGGCATCATCTTCGACGCCGACGCGCAGAACAACGGCATCGTCGCGGCCGATCTCACGCTCGACCTGACCTCCAAGGTCATCGCGCGGGTCCGCCAGGCCGGGCCCTGACGGGGCGGGCCTGAGTGAGCGCGGAGCCGCGTCGCTCCCTGTCGGCGGCGGAGGTCGCCGCGCTCACGGGAGGGCGTCTCGTCGGTCCCTCCGATACCCACGTCGCCGCGATCGCGCCGCTGGAACGGGCCGGTCCCGGCGACCTGTCGTTTCTTGTCAGTGGCCGCTACCTCCCCTACTTTGAGCGCTCGCGCGCCTCGATCGTGCTGTGCGCCGAGGCGTTCGCGACCGCGGCGGGAGGGGCCACCGCCCGCGTGATCGTGCCGGACCCGCACGCGGCGCTACTCACGGTGATCGCCGTCCTGTATCCGACTCCCGCCTGGACGCCCGGAGTGCATCCGACCGCTGTGATCGGAGCGGGGGCGACGTGGACCGATCCCGTGGCCATCGGGCCGCACGTGGTCCTGGGCAGCGGCGTGACGCTGGGACGCAACGTCCGCATCGGCGCGCAGAGCGTCATCGGCGACGGCGTCACGATCGGCGAGGACTGCGAGCTGTACCCGCAGGTCACGTGCTACAGCGGGACCGCGCTGGGCCGGCGGGTGATCCTGCACGCCGGTGTGCGCGTCGGCAGCGACGGCTTCGGCTATGTGCCCGGGCGGGACGAGGCGGGACACCGCCGCATCCCACACGTGGGCCGCTGCGTGATCGGGGACGACGTGGAGATCGGCGCCAACAGCTGCATCGACCGCGGCAGCGTCGACGACACGATCATCGGGGACGGCACGAAGATCGACAACCTGGTGCACATCGCGCACAACGTGCACGTCGGGAAACGTTGCATGATTCTCGCGCTCGCCGGCATCGCCGGCTCGTGCCGCATCGAAGACGACGTCGTGATCGCGGGAGAGGTCGGGATTTCCGACCACTGTACCATCGGGCGGGGGGCGCGCGTGCTGGTTCAGGCGGGGGTGATCGGGGATGTCGCGCCGGGGGCGACCGTGTGGGGGACTCCGGCACGTCCGCACCGCGACGTGCTGCGGGCCACCGCCGCGCTGTACCGCGGACTCGACCGGCCGGGGCATGCCGACGCCGGCTAAACGCCGCTCCATCGAGCGCGAAGCCACCGTTCAGGGCACCGGCCTCCACACCGGCGCCGCGACGCGCGTGGTGTTTCGTCCCGGCGCCGCGGGGCACGGCATCGTGTTCCGCCGCACCGATCTCGCCGGTACGCCCGAGGTGCCGGCCCGCCTGTCGGAGGTCGAAGCGCTGGAGCGCCGCACCGCGATCGGCCATGGCGAGGCGACGATCCACACGGTGGAGCATCTCCTCGCTGCCGCCGCGGCGCACGAGATCGACGACCTCCTGGTCGAGCTGTCCGGTCCCGAGCCGCCGATTCTCGACGGCAGCGTCGCGCCCTACTTCACCGCGTTGCACGAGGCCCGTCCCGTCACGGTCGACGGCGAGCCGACGCTGCTCACGGTGCGCGCCCCGTTCACCGTCGTCGAGGGCGACGCGAGCTACATCGTGGCGCCGAGCAAGACGTACCAGCTCACGGTCACGATCGAGTTCCCGCATCCGCTGATCGGGCGCCAGGTGGGCAGCTATCAGATCTCGCCCGAATCCTTCGCCCGCGAGCTGGCGCCAGCGCGCACCTTCGGGTTCACGAGCGAGGTCGCAGGATTGCAGGCGAAGGGGCTGATCAAGGGGGCCTCGACGGCGAGCGCCATCGTGCTCGACGAGCGCGGCGTCGTGAACGGCGGGACGCTGCGCTGGCCCGACGAGTTCGTGCGCCACAAGGCGGCGGACATCGTGGGCGACCTGGCGCTCACCGGTGCGCGGGTCCGGGCGCACGTCGTGGCGACGCGCCCCAGCCACGCGGGCAACATCGCCCTCGCCCGCGCCCTGGCGCGCGCGGCGCAACGCAGCGGTGTCCCGGCGATGGACATCGGGCGCATCATGGACGTGCTGCCGCACCGCTATCCGTTCCTGCTCGTCGACCGCATCCTCGAGATCGAGGGCGACCGCCGCATCGTCGGGGTGAAGAACGTCACGATCAACGAGCCGTTCTTCCAGGGCCACTTCCCCGGCCACCCGATCATGCCGGGGGTCCTGATCATCGAGGCGATGGCGCAGGTCGGCGGGATGCTGCTGCTCAGCCACTTCGAGGGGCAGGACGTCGAGAACAAGGTCGTGTACTTCATGTCGCTCGACAACGTGAAATTCCGCCGCCCGGTGCTGCCGGGGGATCAGATCCGCTTCGAGCTCGAGATGCTCGCCTTCCGCGGCCGCACCTGCCGCATGAAGGGGCAGGGCTTCGTGGATGGCCAGGTCGTGGCCGAGGCGGAGATGATGGCGATGGTGGTGGACAAGTGATTCATCGCACCGCGCTGATCGACCCGGCGGCCCACCTCGCCAAGGATGTGATGGTCGGTCCCTACGCCATCGTCGGCCCCAACGTCACGATCGGCGAGCGCTCGCAGATCGCGGCGCACGCCGTGATCGAGCGCGACACCCGGATCGGGTCGGAGGTCAAGGTCGGGTACGGCAGCGTGCTCGGCGCCGACCCCCAGGACCTGAAGTACCGCGGCGAAGAGACGTGGGTGGACGTCGGCGACCAGACGACGATCCGCGAGTACTGTACCATCAATCGCGGCACCCCGGCGACCGGCAAGACGGTGGTCGGCAAGCGCTGCTTCATCATGACCTACGTCCACATCGCCCACGACTGCGTCATCGGTGACGATGTGATTCTCGCCAATTCGATTCAGATGGCGGGCCACGTGACGATCGACGACCGCGCCATCGTCAGCGGCCTCGTGCCGATCCATCAATTCGTGCGCATCGGCACTTACGCGTTCGTGGGGGGCGGGTCGCGCGTCAACCAGGACGTTCCGCCCTACACCAAGGCGGTGGGGAATCCGCTGCACCTCTACGGGCTCAACTCCGTGGGCCTGCAGCGCGCCGGCTTCGGCGCCGAGGTGAAGCTGGCGCTCAAGAAAGCGTACCGGCTGGTGTTCAACTCCCATCTCACCATTACCCAGGGAGTCGCGCGGGCGCGCGCCGAAATCCCCACGATTACCGAAGTCGAAACCTTCCTGCGGTTCATCGAGGCGTCGCAACGCGGAGTGCTGGTGTGACGCTGCGCACCCTGCGCGTCGGGGTGGTCGGAACCGGCGCGCTGGGCTTCCATCATGCTCGTCTGATGCGCCGCATGGCCGGCGTGGCGTTCGCCGGCATCTACGATCTCAATCCCGCCCGCGCCGCCGAGGTCGCACGCGAGCTCGAGACGACGGCCCACCCGTCGCTCGAGGCGCTGCTCGAGGCGGTCGACGCGGTGAGCATCGCGGTGCCCACTTCGGTGCACACGGAGGTCGGCTGCGCCGTGCTGCAGCGCGGCATCCCCGCGCTGATTGAAAAGCCGCTCGCCGGCTCGCTCGCGGGCGCCGAGCGGCTGGTGGCCGCGGCGGCGCGGGCGAGCGTGGTGCTGCAGGTGGGGCACGTGGAGCGCTTCAACCGGGCGGTCCGTGCCGCCGCGCCGTACCTCGACGCGCCGCGCTTCCTGCAGACCGAGCGTCTCGCCCCGTTCCAGCCGCGCGGGACGGACGTCGCGGTGATCCTCGATCTCATGATCCACGACCTCGATCTGATTCTCGAGCTGGTGCGCTCCGAGGTGAAGGAGGTGCGCGCCATCGGGATCCCGGTGCTCACCCCCCATGTCGACATCGCCAACGCGCGCGTGGAATTCGCCAATGGCGCCGTGGCGCTCGTAACGGCAAGCCGCATTTCGCGTGAGCGCACCCGCAGCCTGCGCATCTTCCAGAGCAGCGGTTACTTCTCGCTCGACCTCGCCAAGGGCAGCGGCCACTTCTACCGGCTCAAGCCGGGGTGGCAGGCGCTGGGCGCGCAGCGCATCGAGGACATTGCCGACCACCTGTCGCTGGCGGCGCCGGAAGCGGAGCCGCTCAAACTCGAGCTGGAGAGCTTCCTGCAAGCGGTGCGCGGCGAGTGCGAGGTGGTGGTGTCGGGGGCCGCGGGCGCGCAGGCGCTGGCCCTGGCGTGGCGCGTGGCGGAGGCCGTCCAGGCCTCGCCGCTCGCCACGTTGCCGCCGTGAGCGGATCCGCTCCGCGCTCCCCTCGCATCTACGTCTCGGCCGGCGAGCCCTCTGGGGACGCGCATGCGGCCCAGGTGGTCGCCGAGCTCAAGCGTCAGGCCCCGGGGGCCACCATCGACGCGTTCGGGGGCCCGCGCATGGAGGCTGCCGGGGCGCGTGTGCTCGACCGCATGGAAGCGTTCTCGGTGGTCGGGTTCGTGGAGGCGGTCGAGAGTCTGCCGCGGCATTACCGGCTGCTGCGGCGCACGCGCGCGGCGTTCCAGGCGGGCCGCTACGATGTCGCCGTGTTCGTTGATTATCCGGGGTACCACCTGCGGGCCGCGGCTGCCGCTGCGGCGGCGGGCGTGCCGGTGCTCTATTACATCGCCCCCCAGCTCTGGGCGTGGGGCGCGGGGCGCGTGAAGCGGCTGGCCAAAGCCGTGCGGCAGCTCGCCGTCATCCTGCCCTTCGAAGAGCCGTTTTTCCGGGATCACGGCGTGCCGACGACGTTCGTCGGCCATCCTCTGAAAGACCGTCCGCCGCTCCCGACGCGCGAGACGGCGCGGCGCGCGCTCGGCGTGCCCCCCGACCGGCGGGTTCTCGCCGTCTTCCCCGGCAGCCGGGCGCAGGAGGTGCGCCGCATCTGGCCGGTGGCGCGCGCCGCGGCCCGGCTCGTCCAGGGGGTGCGTCCGGAGGTGCAGGTGCTGGTGGCGGGGACGCCGGTGGCGCAGTATCCCGACGCCGGCGACATGCGGGTCGTCATGGACGATCCGTCGCTCGTGCTCGCGGCCGCCGATGCGGGATTGTGCAAGTCGGGGACGACGACGCTCGAGGCGGCGCTCGCCGACCTCCCGATGGTGATCACCTACCGGCTGCATCCGCTGTCGAATCTGATTGCGCAACGCTTGCTGCGCGTGCCGTGGGTCGGACTCGTCAACCTCGTGGCAGGGGAGCTGCTCTGTCCCGAGCTGCTCCAGGGCGCCGCCACCCCGAGTGCCCTCGCGGACGCCCTCGTGCCGCTGCTCGATCCCGCCGATCCTCTGACGGTCAGGCAGCGGGCCGGCCTCGCCACGGTGCGCCAGCGTCTCGGCGCGCCGGGAGCGGCGGCGCGCGTCGCGGCGCTCGTGCTGACGCTCGCCTCGTGAGGCCGCGCTGGGCCGAGCCGCTCGTGGCGGCCGTGGGGTTCGCGCTCGTCGGATTGCTGGCGCGCACCTGGCGTTATCGTCTGGTACATCGCGAGCGCGCGCAGGCGCTGTATGACTCCCGGCAGCCGTTCATTTACGCCATCTGGCACAATCGTATTTTGCCGCTGCTCTACGCCCACCGGGACGAGGCGATGGTGCTGTTGATCAGCCGCCATCGCGACGGCGGGTACCTGGCGGACCTGGCGGAGCGCCTGGGGTACCGGTTCGTGCGCGGATCAACGCAGCGCGGGGGGGACGTCGGCCTGTTGGGCATCGTGCGGGCCTTGAAGAGCGGCAGCGTCGTCGCGGTCACGCCCGACGGCCCGCGCGGGCCTCGCGAGCGGGTGAAGCCGGGCGTGGTGGCTGCGGCGCAGCACGCCGGTGTCCCGATCATCCCGGGAACGGCCCGCGTGAGCCGCGCCTGGCGGCTGTCGAGCTGGGACCGGTTTTGCATTCCGAAGCCGTTTGCGACCATCGAAGTCGTGTATGGCGTTCCGCTCGAAGTTGGCTCCGGTAAGGAAGGACTCCGTGCTGGGATTTCCGCCGTCGAGCAGGCGTTGCACGCCATGTCTTCGTCATGAGCGACCGGGACTGGCGCGTGCGGTTGGTGCGCAGGCTGTGGCGGCGCCGCTCCTTGAAGGCGCGCGCCGCGCGCGCGGTGTTGCTCCCGGTCTCGGCGCTCTACGGCATCGTCGTGACGCTCCGTGCGCTGCGCTATCGACTCGGATTCGGCACGGAGCGGCACCTGCCGCTGCCGGCGATCGCGGTGGGCAACCTGTCCGTGGGCGGGACGGGGAAGACGCCGCTCACGGCATGGATCGCAGCGGAGTGCCGTGCGGCGGGGCGGCGTCCGGGGATTCTGCTGCGCGGCTATGGTCGTGACGAAGTGCTGTTGCACCGGCATCTCGTGTCCGATGCGGTGGTCGTCGCGAACCCTGACCGGGCGGCGGGGGCGGCGCTGGCGCGGATGCAGGGCGCCAACGTCCTGGTGCTGGACGACGCATTTCAGGTGCTCGACACGTCGCGCGATCTGAACATCGCGCTGCTCGCGGCGGAGCAGGTGCGCGTGTCGCCGTGGCTCCTGCCGGCGGGTCCCTGGCGCGAGGGATGGGGCGCATTGCGCCGCGCCGATCTGCTCGTCGTCACGCGCAAGCGTGCCGACGCCGCAACGGCAGCAGCACTGGCGGACCGGTTGCAGCAGCGCTTTCCCCGGAAGCCGGTCGCCATCGCCCGGCTGGGACTCGCGGGGCTGGTGGGGATGAAGAGCGGCACGGCGACACCGCTCGACACACTGCGCGGCCGGCGGGTCGTCGCCGCGGCCGCCATCGCCGACCCGGAGAGCTTCGCGGTGCAGGTGCGCGGCGCCGGGGCGACGGTGCAGCTGGCGGCGTTTCAGGATCATCACGAGTACGGCGCCCGCGACGTCGAGCGGCTCATGCAGATCGCCGCCGAGGCCGATTATCTTGTAGTGACCGAGAAGGACGCCGTGAAGCTGCGCGCGCTCTGGCCCGAACGGCGAGGGCCCGAGCCGCTCGTCGCCGTACTGGAACTGACCTGGGAACGGCACCGGGAGGCCGTCGCCGCCGCGATCGCGCGCGTGCTCGGCATGCCGGTGCGCCCGAGCTCATCAACCGCCACGCACGAGACATGACCGACACTGCCGCTTCCGCCTCCGGCCTGATTCGCCCCGACAAAGACCGATTCCTGTCGGAGGACAATCCGTTCGAAGCGATGATGCAGCGCTTCGACCACGCCGCCCAGCTGCTCAGTCTCGACCCCGGTCTCTACAAAGTCCTCCGCAATCCCGAAAAGCAGATCATCGTCTCCGTCCCGATTCTCCGCGACTCGGGTGAAGTCGAGGTCTATACCGGCTACCGCGTGCTCTACAACACGTCGCG
>CAZXKN010000249.1:0-36239 GCA_964641815.1 uncultured Gemmatimonadaceae bacterium
CATCAACAGCGGGTAGGTCTTGGTAGAATCGAAATCGCGCGGCCGGATCATCCAGCCGTCGAGCGACACCTTGTCGCCGACCTTGACCTTGAAGAATTCGACCGGCTGCTCGTGCAGAGAGTCGACGGCCGCTCGCAGCGCAGCGTTGTCCACGAGGGTCCGCACTACCTGGTGTGACGGCAGGCGCACCAGGTCCGTCACCGGAGGCGCATCGAACCGTGACGTGCGATGCACCGCCCAGTGCCCATCGGGCGACACATCGTAGTCGTGCGTCCCGCGCGCATTCAGCGGCGTGATGCGCTCGGCGGCGCCGCTGCCGTCGAGCCGCGTGCGGTAGAGGTAGCGCTGCGTGGCGTTGTCGGGCGAGGCGACGTAGTAGACCCATCCCCCCGGCTCGTCGACGGCGGCGACGGAAACCACGTCGAACTGGCCGCGCGTGATCAGCATCGGCGATCCGCCCTGGCGCGGGACGGCATAGAGGTGCCGCCATCCATCCCGCTCGCTCACCCACAGGAAGCGCGCATTGCCGCCCAGCCACTGCCAGTCGTCGACCACGTCCACCCAGGCGCTGTCGCGCTCCGTCAGCGCGGTGCGCGTTCCGCCGGTGACCACGTCGGCGATCAGCACGCGGTCGGTGTTCTGCTGGCGGTTCATGCGCTGCAGCACCAGCTCCTTATTGTCGATCCACTCCATCCGCGGCAGGTAATTGTCGCGCAGATCGTCGGGGGTGAAGATCCAGGTCGGCTGCCCGCCGTCGGCGCTCACGATGCCCGCTTTCACGGCGGAGTTGGGCGTTCCGGTCTTGGGGTACTGGATCGGGGTCGTGTAGGGGTACAGCGAGTCGGTGTCGTTGATCAGCGTGAACGTCCGCACGCCGGTCATGTCGAAGTGCCAGAAGGCGATCTTCGTGCCATCGGGGGACCAGCGGAACCCGTCCCGCAGGTCGAACTCCTCCTCGTAAACCCAATCGGTCATCCCGTTCACGTGCAGCGAATCGCCGTCGATCGTGAGCCGGGTACTCTTCCCGTCCGCCAGCTGCTCGACATAGAGATCGCCCCGCCGCACATAGGCGACGCGGTCGCCGGTGGGCGAGAACTTGGCGTACATCAGCGACGACGGGCCGGCGTCCGGGCCGCCCAGCTTCCTGAGCGTGCCGCGCTTCGTGTTGAGCACCCAGTAGTCGCCGCGCGTGTTGCGGCGCCATACCTTGCGCGTGTTGGTGAAAACGAGCAGCAGCGAATCGCCGCGGGCGAACGCGTAGTCGTCGATGTCGAGCGCGGCTCTCGCGTTCGGCGGCGTGAGGGCGCGCGCCGAGACCAGGACGCGGCGGGCGCCGGTGGCAGTTTCGTAGCGGACGATGTCCGACGCGCCGGGCGCCAGCGCGGACGGCTCGAGCGTCAGGTACGCCGCGCCACCCTCGATCCAGCGCACCCCCCCGAAGGGATTCCCGGCGAAATCCCGCGTGGTGAATATGCGCCGCAGCATGTCGGTCGCCTGCTGGGGAACCTGCGCGCCTCCGGCGGACGGCCGCAGCGTGACGGCGAGGCACAGCGCGAACCACAAGCGACGCATCCGATCCCTCCCGGGCACGGTGATGCAGCGGGAAGATGCGGCACCACGGGAGTTGCGCAAACACCGCTCGGGCGGCATGGTGGTGGTCCAGACAGTCACCAACGACCGGCACCCGATCTGGAGGCACTACCCATGAGTCTGATGGAGCGGGCGAAGAACATCATCCTGACCCCGAAGACCGAATGGCCGGTGATCGACACGGAGCAGACGAGCACCGGGGCGCTCTACACCGGGTACATCATTCCCCTCGCATTGATCGGACCGGTCGCCCAGATCATCGGCTGGTCGGTGTTCGGCATGAGCCTCCCGTTCGTGGGAACGTTCCGGATTCCCATCGGCTATGCCGTGCGCACCGCGGTCATCACCTACGTCGCGAGTCTGGTCAGCGTGTTCGTCCTCGCGCTGATCATCGATGCCCTCGCCCCGACGTTCGGTGGCCAGAAGAATCAGATGCAGGCATTGAAGGTCGCGGCGTATTCGTCGACGGCCGCGTGGGTCGCCGGTATCTTCGGCATCGTCCCGGCGCTCGCGATCCTCGGGCTCCTCGGGCTGTACAGCCTGTACCTGCTCTACCTCGGCCTTCCCGTCCTGATGAAGGCGCCGGAAGACAAGGCGATGGGCTATACCGTGGTCGTGATCATCTGCGCGATTGTGCTGTGGATCGTCATCGCCGCCGTCACGCGGCAGTTCATGTGGCGCCCGTCGGCGATGGGGATGCCCGGCATGTAAGCGAAACCAGCTCGGTCAGCTGACGAATGGCGGCAGCGTTACCGCTGCCGCCATTTCGTTCCCTGCGGGGTGTCCTCGATCTCGATACCCTGCTCGCGCAGCTCCTGCCGGATCCTGTCCGCATCGGCGTACTTCCCCGCAGCCCGCGCGGCAGCCCGGGCGGCGATCCGGTCTTCCACCCACTGCACGCGCGTGGGGTCCAGCTCCACGGCTGACGGGCAGACGTCCAGCACACCGTCGACCAGCCGCCACGTCTCGATCGCAGCCGGCCCGGGCTGCGACCCTGCATCCATCAAGCGGTTGCCCTGGGTCATGAAATCGTTCACCGCGGCAAGCGCCCGCGGTGCGTTGAGGTCGTCGTCCAGCGCATCGCGGAACTGTTGCCCGACCTGGCCAGCCAGGACGTCGAACTTCGCATCACCCGTGCCCGCCGCGCCGAGCAGCCGGTCGCGGAACTTGCCGATGCGCCGCGACGCGTCGCGCGCTCCCGCCAGCGCGTCGTCGTTGTATTCGAGCTCCTTGCGGTAGTGCGTCTGGAACGTGAGCAGGCGGATCGCGCCCGCATCGACGCCTTCCTCTTTGAGATCGCGCGCCGTGAGGATGTTGCCGTAGCGTTTCGACATCTTGGTGCCGCGGATATTGAGAAACGCGCCGTGCATCCACAGCCGCGCGAATGGCTGGCCCGTCACCGCTTCGGACTGCGCGATCTCGTCTTCGTGATGCGGAAAGATCAGATCCACGCCACCAGCATGGATGTCGAGCGTCTGCACGCCGTAGCGCCGGCCGATTTCGCCCAGCGACATTGCCGAGCACTCGAGATGCCACCCTGGTCGCCCGCGGCCGAACGGCGCATCCCACGCGGCGCCGACCTGCTCATCGGTCGCGTCTGCCGCCTTCCACAGCGCGAAGTCGCTGGGGTTCTCCTTGGCATATTCGTCGCTCGCCACGCGTGCGCCGACCTTGATCTCCCGCGTATCGAGCCGCGACAGCCGCCCATACGTCGGAAAGCGGTTGATCGCGAAATACACCGAGTGGTCGTCGCTCGTGTACGCCACGCCCCTGGCCAGGAGCTGTTCGACGAGCGCGACCATCGCCGGAATCCACCCCGTCGCGCGCGGATAGACGTGGGCCGGCTCGAGGCGCAGGAAGTCCCGGTCCTCGAAAAACGCCTGCGCGAACGGCTCGGTGTGCACCGTGAGCGGCTTTCCCGCCGCGGCCGCCGCTTTGATGGTGCGGTCGTCCACGTCGGTGAGGTTCATGATGTGGAAGACGTCGTAGCCGGAGTGTTCCAGCCAGCGGCGCAGCAGATCCTCGAACAGGAACGTCCGAAAGTTGCCGATGTGTGCGTAGTTCCACACCGTGGGGCCGCAGGTGTAGAGCGTCACGTGCGGCGGCGTGAGCGGCACGAACGGCTCCACCTGCCGGGTGAGCGTGTTGTAGAGGCGGAGACTCATGCGCGCGGCTCGTTCACGATGTGCACCAGGCGCGGCACCGAGATCTCGATCCCTTCGCGGTCGAACCGGTTCTTGATGCGGCGCCGCAGCTCGCGTTCCGCGTCCGATTGCGTTCCGGGATAGACATCGACCCACAGCCGCAGCATGACTCCTGCTTCCGCCAGTCGCTCCACCCCCGCCACGCGCGGCTCCCCGCTCACCATCGGCTTCCAGGCGGGGTCCTCCACGAACTGCCGGACTTCCTCCTGCAGCAGCGAGAGGACCCGGTCGAGGTCTTCGCGATAGGCAACGGTCACGTCGACCACCGCGCGCGACCACTGCCGCGTGAGGTTGGACACCACCGTGATCTGTCCATTGGCGACGAAATGGGTTACGCCGTAGCCGTCGCGCAGCGTGGTGGAGCGCAGCGTGAGCCGTTCCACCGTCCCCTCCACCCCGGCGATCCGCACCACGTCGCCCACCCGGAACTGGTGCTCCAACAAGATGAAGAATCCGCCGATGAAATCCCTCACGAGACCCTGCGCGCCGAGCGAGAACGCCAGCGCGAGGACGCCAAGTCCCGCGAGCAGCGGGGCAACGTTGACGAACAGGTCGAGGACGGTCAGCAGCGCGACGATGGTGATGGCCGCCGCGCCGATGCTCTGCATCAACCCGGCGAGCGTCCGGCCGCGCCGCTCCGCGTCGGAGACGCGCGTGGGATCGTGGTCGCGGGCGGCCCGCTCGATGCGCCGGGCCAATCCCCGGACCAGCCGCATCGCCAGCCAGGCCAGCGCCAGGATGACGGCCGTCTGCAGCAGCTTGCGGATCAGCTCGGGGTCGTCGAGCCGCAGCGACGCCAGGAGATTCTTCCAGACTCCGGCTGAATCGGGGAGGGAGGGTGGAGCGCTCGCGTGCGGCATCGTGGCCGAAACGTAGAAACGCTCCGGCGGAGCGTCAACGCGGCGCCACGTCCGCGTCGTGTGTCGCCTCATCCAGTGTCTTCAACCGCACACGCGAGGCGCGCACGCGGAGGTTGTGAGCGCGGCACACCGCCAGCGCCGACTCTGCCGTCCGCCAGCCCAGATCGGCCTCCAGGCCGGTCGCCGTCACCCGAAATCCCGGCGGCGCCTCGCGGGGCGGGACATCGAGCACCACCTCGAGAATCCGTCCGCCGAGCAACGTCGTCGCGGGGGCGTCGACGACCAGCCGCCCGGCGCGCAGCACCAGCACCCGGTCGACGAGCCGCTCCAACCCGACCGGGTCGGCCGACGACAGCAGCACGCTCCCGCCCGTCACCACGAGACGCTGCAACCGGTCGGAGAGATCGCGCCGCGTCACCGCATCGAGTCCCGCAAACGGCTCGTCCAGCAGCACGATGCGCCGCCCGCCCAACAGACTCTGGGCCAGGAGCAGCCGCCGCCCGTCGGCGAGCGACAACGTGGCAGCACGCCGCGTGGCCCGATCGCTCAACCCCGCTGCCTCCAGGGCATCCGTGATCTGCGCGTCGCGTTCCCGACCTCCGGCGTGGGCACGGGCGTAGTACGCGAGCACCTCGCGCACGGTGAAGCCGGGTGGGAAGCTCGGGTCACGCGGCGCGAAGCCGACCGAGCGGCGGACATCGGATCCGGCGTTCACGCCGGCGATCCGGATGACACCGGCGCTGGGTGCCAACACGCCGGCGACGAGACGCAACAACGTCGTCTTCCCGCTGGCGGCGGCGCCGACGAGGCAAACGACCTCTCCCGCCCCGATCTCGAACGTCGCCTCAGCCACCGCCACCACCGCCGGTCGGCCCCAGCCCCGGCGAAAGCTGCGCCGCACTCCGCGGACCTGGATCGCGCCGGTCACGGCTGCTCGGGCGTCGCTCGAGCGGCGCGGGCGCGCGCGCCGGCAAGCCCGATCACGATCCACACCGCGGCATGCGCGGTCGCTCCCGGCTCTCCGATTGCGAGCCCCCGGTAGCGCCACAGCGCCGGCAACAGCTCGAGCACCCCGGCGACGGCGTAGCGCGCTGCACCGGGATGCGGATATGCCAGCACGGCTTCGGGGGATGCTCCCCCGCCGAGCGCCAGCCAGATCAGCCACGCCCCGACGAGCACATTCCCGCCCCACCACGCCAGCGCGAGCGTCCAGGCACTCATCGTCGCGGCGGTGACGACGCCCGCCAGCGCGACTCCGAGCCGTGCGTGGATCGCGGCGACGAGCACCAGGATGGCGGCTCCGCTGGTGGCGGCGAGCCACCGCCCCACCGTCATGGCAGCGGGGAATCGTGGATGGAGCAGCGCGAGCCCGAGGGCGGCGCGGTCGGCGCGCGCCCCGGCGAGATACGCGACGCACAGCGTCGCGCCGGCACCCGCGACGAGCAGCACAGCGGCGAGTGGATCACGGGCAACGGACGTGCGGTCGAGCCGCAATACCATCCCCAGGAGCAGTACGAGCCACACGCCGAGCCGCGTGCGCAGCAGCCGGATCCTGAGGAAGGGCCATTCCGACAGGGCACAATGCAGGAAGCCCATCCCGGAAGGATGGGGTGTCAGGTGCTGCGCAGTGGTACCTGATCCTTGCGAGACGGCGCAAAACGACGCGCCTTAGTCCGGGCGGGTCTCCCTCCACGCCCGCGCGGCGTCGCTGACGGCGCGCGAGAGCGGGGTGGGGTCGAAGCGGACGGGGTCCGTCGCCGGAAGGCCCGTCTCCTCCTGTGCGCGGCGCATCGCGATGCGGGCCGCGACGTCATCGAGATCATACGTGTTGAGACAGATCCCGATCACCTTCGTCGGAAACACCGGCCGCGCCGCGTCCTCATAGAGCGTGATGAGATCGGCGAGGGGCGGGATCTTCACCCACGGCGAGCGGCCGTGATAGTCCCCGATGTACTCGCGCGATGACTGGTGGCACAGGATCAACCCGCGCGGCATCGAGCCATGCAGCAGGCCGAGGGTGACCCCGGAGTATCCCGGATGCAGCAGGCTTCCCTGGCCTTCGACGAGCACGATGTCGGAGTCCTGGGCAGCCTTGAGCACCAGCTCTTCGGCGGCGCCCGCGATGAAGTCGGCGACGACGGCATCCACCGCCGTGCCCCACCCCTCGAGGAAGATCCCCGTCTGCCCGGTGGCGACGAAGCGGGCCTTGTGGCCGCCCTTGACCAGAGCGTTCCGGACTTCGAGCATCGCCGTCATCTTACCGACGTTGCAGTCCGACCCCACGGCGTGCACCACGTAGGCATCGACCTCGCCGGCGCGGCCGTCGGCGATCGGCAGATTGGCCGGCGGTTTGCGCGCATCGAGGATGCGCACGTCGAGTGTGCGGGCGAGGGGCCCGAGCTCGGCGTCGTCCGAGATGAAGGTGTGCAGACCGCTCCAGATCTCGACCTTGCGCTCGATCGCGAGCCTGAGCCAGGCGCGCCATTCGTCGGGGAGCTTCCCGCCGGCCGGCGCGATGCCCACGATCAGCGCCGTGGCGCCGCCACCCGCCGCGAGCCCCGCGGCGAAATCCCCGACGACGGGAATCGCCCCGCCGAATCCGAGCACGTCCTGCACGGTCTTCCCCGCTTCCTGGCGGTCGAACACCGCGACGATGCGCTCGGGGAAGTAGCGGATGCATGAATTCGCCGTTTTCGAGGTCATCGGGCCGAATTGCCCGTCCGCGACAAGGAGGAAGCGATGGTCGGCGGGTGCCATCATGGCTGGGACGTGAGCGGGACGCGGCGCGCGCGGCTGGCGCGGAGCACGGCCGGCTGGAAGTCGGCGCCTTCGCCGTACACCTCGCCGTGGAGCAGATGGCGGACGAGGACGAGCGTGATGGCGAGCACCGGCACCGCGACGATCAGGCCGATGGGTCCGAGCAGCGTGCCCATCGCGAGGACGCCGGCGATTGTGAGCGCCGGCGGGATGGCGACGGTGCGCGCCATGATCCATGGCACGACGATGTGGCTCCCCAGGACGTGCACGACGATGCCGAGCACGAGCACGGCGAATACCTGCAGCCAGCCCTGCTGAATCACGAACAACGCCGGCAGGATGGTGGAGATGATGGTGCCGAAGAACGGCACCAGCGCGGCGAGACCGGTGAACAGCCCGAAGGCGAGCCAGAACGGCACGCCGAGCAGCCACAGTCCCAGCGCCGTGAAGAAGGCGAAGATCGTCATCGCGACGAGCTGGCCGGTGACCCACGCGCGCAGCGTCGCAGCCATGTCGGTCAGAATGCGCGCCGCGCGATCGCGGTAGCGCGGGGTCACGAGGGCGAGCAGCCCATCGCGATAGATCGTGGGCCGCAGCGCGAAGTACACTGCCATGACGAGGACGGCGGCGCCATCGATGAACAGCCGTCCGCCGGCGCGCAGATAGAGGACGATCGCGCCGCGCAGGTATTCGGTGATGTCGGTCAGCACGGAAGCGATGAGTCCGGATTGCTGGTCGGTCATCGCCGTCTCCCGCAGCAGCGGGTACTGCACGCTGAGGCGATCGAGCGCTCCCTGCAGCGAGGCGAGGGTCTGCGGCATGCCGCCGATCAGGGCGCGCGTCTGCACCACCACGGGCGGCACGAGCAGCGACGCAAGGCCGGCGAGCCCCGCGGCCGAGACGACGACCGCAATCGTCAGCCCCAGTCCGCGGGCGACGCGAAAGCGACGCTCGAGGAGATCGGTGACGGAGCTGAGGAAAACGGCGATGAGGACGGCGAGCAGCACGATGAGCAGCACCGCCACCACCCGGATCGCGAGCCACACGACCAGGGCGCCAACAAAGAGCGCCACGAACGTGGCGCTCGACAGGCGGCTCCGCGACGGCGCTTCGGTCAGGGGTGGTGCTCGTCGTCGTCGACCAGCTCGGCTTCGGTGGCGCCTTTGCCGAGCTGCTTGGTCTCGGGCGGTGAACCGGCCCCAAGCAGGCCCATGCGCTGCTTCAACGCCATCAACTGCTGGTCGGCGTCGGCCTTCTCGAGCGACTGGAACTGCTGCATCAGCGAGTCGCCGGACAGGTCCTCGTTCACTTCCGCCGCCGCGATCAGCTTGCGCTCCTCGTGCTCGATCTGCTCCGTCATGCGCTCGAACGTCTCGAAGGCGCTCTTGTCCGACATCGACGACATCGTTTCCTGAATGCGCTTGTGCGCCTCGGCCCGCTTGGCGCGCGCGATCAGGATGTTCTTCTTGCGCTTCGCTTCTTCGATCTTGTCGTTGAGCTGCCGCAGCGACGCTTTGAGTTTTTCAGTTTCCTCGCGGTGCTTCACCCAGGTGTCCTGCAGCTGCACCGCGCCCTGCACGTGCTCGTTGTAGCGCAGCAGCGCCTGCTTGGCGAGATCGTCACGGCCTTCCCGGACGGCGAGCTCGGCGCGCTTCTCCCATTCCTCCGCCAGCTTCTTTTCCTGCTCGGCCTGCGCCGCGAGCCGCTTCTCGTCGGCGATGGCGGAGGCGACCTGCTGCTTCGCCTTGGCCAGCTGCGTGCGCATGTCGACGATCAACTGGTTCAGCATCTTCTCCGGATTCTCGGCGCGCGAAATCAGGTCGTTGATGTTCGACCGGAGCAGCGTTGAGAGGCGGTCCCAGATCCCCATGGCGGTCCTCGATCTCCGACTTTAAGAGCCCGCGCCGATGCGCCGTTCGCGTTGCGTCGCCAGCATCCGCTCGGTGAAATCTAAACGCTCACCCAGCTCATCGACCTGCGCGGTGAGCGAGCGCACCTGGTCCTCCAGCGCCGCCACCCGCGGATCCTCCGCCCCGTCGGCGCCGAGACCGTAGCGGCGGCGGCGCCGCAGCCGGATCCCCTCGGCGATGGCCTCGCCCATCGGCGAGTGGAAGAACCAGCGCGCCGTGAGCACCACCATCACCCCGATGGCGATCACCGCGACCAGCGGCACCACCTGGTCGACGATCAGGTTGGGATCGACCGGGATCGTCGGCACCGGCGGCGGCGTCTGCGCGATGACCGGCGCTGCCGGACCCGGGAGCATGAGCATCAATGGTATCATCTACGCCGTCCACGAGATTCGTGTTTCATCCAGAAACTCTCGGGCCAGGTGGCAGCCTCTCCGCCGCCTGCTTCTGGGCCAGGAGTCGTTCCGTAAAATCCACCCGCTCCGCCAGTTCCGCCACCTCCCGCCGCAATTCCTCCACCGCGGCGCGCAATTCCTCCCGCTCGCCGGGATCATCCTCCTGCCTTGAATGGTGCCGCAGGCGCTCGGCGTACGCCTTCCCGACCGGCGACAGGGCGATCATCCACGCGAAGAAGCCGCCCACCGACACGATCGGGATGAAGACGGCGATGACCCCGGGATTCATCGCTCCGCCTCTCGCGACCCGATCCTGGCGGGGTCGGCGGTCTTCGCGAGCAGGCGCTCCGTGAAATCGACGCGCTCCGCCAGATCCGCCAACTCCTGACGCATCGCCCGCACCTCGTCCACCAGCTCATGACTCGCGTCCGGCGCGATCTCTGGCCGGTGGCTGATGCGGTCGGCCAGCGCCGCCGCGAGGGGCTTCAGCACCACCATGGCGCCGCCAAACATCAGGATGACGACGAAGAAGACCATCAGGTCTTTCGGATCCATGGCGCTAGCCTCCGGACCCGACGCGCGGCGTTTCGCGCTGCTTGGAAAGCAGTCGCTCTGCGAAGTCGACGCGCTCCGCCAGCTGATCGACGTCTTCGCGCAGGCGCTGTAACTCGGACTGGACCGCCTCGTCGACTTCGGCCGGGCGTTGCGGGTGGACCTCGCCGCCGATGCGCTTCGCGAGGGCCCCGGCGACGGGGCGCAGTACCCAGAATACCCCGCCAAAGAACACGAGCGCGACGACCGCTTCCTGACCGCTCATCGCTCTCCTCCCGGACCCACGCGCGGACTTTCGCGCTGCTGCGCCAGCATGCGCTCGGCGAAATCGAGCCGCTCGGCCAGCTCCGCAACTTCCTGGCGGACCTGCTCCAGCTCGGCGCTCTGCATCTCGCGCGCCTCGGCCAGCTGCGCGCGAACCTCTTCGACGTCGTGGAGGGCGTGTTTCCCCCGGATGCGATCGGCGAAGGCTCTGCCGATTGGAGAAAACCCCAGCAGGAAGAGCGCACCACCTCCGCCGATGATGACGATGGCGAGAATGTCTTCCATCGGTCAGCGCACCGGCGGGAGCCGCTCCGCCTCCCGCGTCCTGGCGAGCATGCGCTCGGCGAAGTCGAGGCGCTCGTGGACCTCGGCGAGCTGCCCGCGCAGCTCGTCGACCTCGGAGCGCAGCTGGTCAACCTCTCCGGTCGTGCCCACACCGCCCTCCCGCATCTTGGCTTCGATCCACTTCGCTTCGTTGTGATTCCAGCCGCCGATCCATTGGGCGAGCGCCTTCCCCACCGGTCCGCGGAGCACGAAGGCGGCCGAGACCGAGAGCGCGATGATGCTGAAGGTGACCGCTGGAGCCCAATCGCTGCCCATACACCGACCTCCTGCCTGCCGTGCAACCTATGCCTCAGTCCCCTACCCGCAACACCTTGCGCAGGTATTGCCCTGTACACGAGCCGCGGACCTGGGCCACATCCTCGGGCGACCCCGCCGCGACGACCTCGCCGCCCCGCTCGCCCCCCTCGGGGCCGAGGTCAATGACCCAATCCGCGGTCTTCACGACGTCGAGGTTGTGCTCGATCACCACAACGGAGTTGCCCTTGTCCACCAGCCGGTGCAGCACCTCGAGCAGCAGGCGCACATCCTCGAAGTGGAGACCGGTCGTCGGCTCGTCCAGGATGTACAGCGTGCGGCCGGTATCCCGCTTGGAGAGCTCGGTCGCGAGTTTGACGCGCTGGGCCTCGCCCCCGGACAGGGTCGTCGCCGACTGACCCAGGTGGATGTACCCGAGTCCTACGTCATTGAGCAGTTCCAGTTTCGTACGGATCCGCGGCTGCGCTTCGAAGAAGTCGAGGGCCTCGGCGACGGTCAGGTCGAGCACGTCGGCGATGCTCTTTCCTTTATAGCGCACTTCCAGGGTTTCGCGGTTGTAGCGTCGGCCTTTACACACCTCGCAGGGAACGTAGACGTCGGGGAGAAAGTGCATCTCCACCTTCACCAGACCGTCCCCCTGGCACGCCTCGCACCGTCCCCCTTTCACGTTGAAGGAGAACCGCCCCGGCCCGTAGCCGCGCAGCTTTGATTCGGGAAGGAACGTGAACAGCTCGCGGATCGGCGTGAAGAGGCCCGTG
Organism: uncultured Gemmatimonadaceae bacterium; assembly: GCA_964641815.1. GTDB lineage: Bacteria > Gemmatimonadota > Gemmatimonadetes > Gemmatimonadales > GWC2-71-9 > DASTHG01. The sequence goes on from CAZXKN010000249.1 coordinate 11,891, forward strand.
TAGGTCGCCGGGTTGGAACGTGGCGTGCGGCCGATCGGGCTCTGATCGATGTCGATCACCTTGTCGATGTGGTCCAGCCCCTCGATCCGCTGGTGGGCGCCCGGCATGACCTTGGCCCGGTAGAAGTGCCGCGCCAGCGCCCGGTACAGGATGTCGGTCACGAGGGTGGACTTCCCTGAGCCGGAGACACCGGTGATGGCGACGAACAGGCCGAGCGGCACCGTTACCGTGAGGTCCTTCAGGTTGTGCTGTCGGGCGCCCACGACGCGCAGCACGCGCTCGCCGTCCGCCACGCGTCGCTGCGGTGGCAGCGGGATGCGCAGCTCGCCGCGCAGGTAGCGCGCCGTGAGGGAATCGGGATGCTGCAACACCGTCGCCAGCTTCCCGACGACGACCACTTCCCCGCCGTGCCGGCCGGCGCGGGGCCCCAGATCCACGATCTCATCGGCGGCGCGAATCGTTTCTTCGTCGTGCTCCACCACGAGCACCGTGTTGCCGAGGTCGCGCAGCTCGTGCAGCGTCGCCAGCAGCCGGGCGTTGTCGCGTTGATGCAGTCCGATGGACGGCTCATCGAGGATGTAGAGCACGCCCACGAGCCGGCTGCCGATCTGGGTCGCGAGCCGGATGCGCTGCGCCTCGCCGCCCGAGAGCGTGGCCGCCGAGCGCTCGAGCGTGAGATAGTCGAGGCCGACGTTCTTGAGGAAGCGCAGGCGGTCGATCACTTCCTTGAGGATCGGCTTCGCGATTTCGGCGTCGAGTCCGCGGCCGCCGTTGCGCTTGAGCGGCAGGGCCTGGAAGAACTCGAGGGCATCGGTGACGGAGAGCGACACGACCTCGCCGATGTTCCTCCCGTGCACCACGACCGACAGGCTTTCGGGCTTCAGCCGCCGCCCGCCGCACGCGGGACACGGCTGCTCGACCATGAACTCCTCGAGCTGTTCGCGCACGCTGTCGGACGCGGTTTCGCGGTAGCGTTTCTCGACGTGCTTGAGCACTCCGGTCCACCCCGACTCATACGACCCCTGCCAGCGCTCGCTGTGGTACTGATACGTGAGCGTCTTCCCGGGAACGCCGTACAGGATCGCCTTGCGCGCCGCGGCGGGGACGTCTTTCCAGGGCGCATCGAGATCGAACTTGAACGCCTTGGCCAGGGTCGGGAGCACGACTTTGCGCAGATACCCGGCCGGCTCACCCCAGGGCAGGATCACTCCTTCGAGGATCGAGAGACTCGGGTCTCCCAGGACCAGCTCCGCATTCACCTCGCGGCGGGTTCCGAGCCCCGAGCAATCGGGGCACGCGCCGAACGGCGAGTTGAAGGAGAACTGCCGTGGCTCGAGCTCGGTGAGCGACAGCCCGCACTTGGGACAGGCCCAGCGTTCGGAGAAGAGGACGGGCTTCGGCGCGCCGTTGCCGTGGCGCACGACTTCGACGACGCCCTCGGCCGTCTTGAGCGCGGTCTCGATGGAATCGGCGAGGCGCGAGCGGTCGGCGGCGCGCACGGCAAGCCGGTCGACGACGACCGCGATGTCGTGGTTCTGCCGGCGATTGAGCTTCGGAACGGCCGACAGATCGTGCACGTCGCCGTCGACGCGCACCCGGACGAATCCCTGTTTCTTCGCCCCCTCGAAGAGATCGCGGAACTCGCCTTTGCGGCCGCGCACCAGCGGGGCCAGCACTTCGATCTTCGTCCCGTCGGGCCAGCCGAGGATCTGTTCGGTGATCTGCGAGGCGGTTTGCCGCTCGATCGGCGAGCCATCGTTGGGACAATGCGGCGTGCCGGTACGAGCCCAGAGCAGGCGCAGGTAGTCGTAGATCTCGGTGATCGTGCCGACGGTGGAGCGCGGGTTCGCTCCCGCGGTCTTCTGCTCGATCGAGATCGCGGGGGAGAGCCCTTCGATCGCGTCGACGTCGGGCTTTTCCATCAGGCCGAGGAATTGCCGGGCGTACGCGGAGAGCGACTCGACGTAGCGGCGCTGGCCCTCGGCGTAGATCGTGTCGAAGGCGAGCGACGATTTGCCGGATCCCGACAGCCCCGTGATGACGGTCAGGGTATTCCGGGGAATCTCGACGGTGATGTTCTTGAGGTTGTGTTCGCGCGCGCCGCGGACGATGAGGGCGTCACTGGACATAGCAGTGCAGCCTAGTCAGGGTGTGGCGGTTCGGTCAATGCTCGGGGTTTGGCATGAGCGGCTGACCCCGACCCGGCCACGCGGCGTCCTCCTACCATGTTCCGACTGGGTCATGCCCCAAATTCGATCCACGGATAGCCGGGCCAGGCACGGTCGATCCTCCCGCGCGTGGAGAATGTGCGTGACCCCGGGGCGCCGCCCCGGGGTCAGCCGCGCCAACAGACTTTGGTAGGATTTCCGCCATCATCCCAGTTTTGAACCCCCGATGATCGCGGCGACACAAGATTGTCGACGTGGCTCATAAAGCATTTGGTCTATTCGTGCACATCACATGGCATACTCGGCTGCGACAGCGATCTGTGCGGCTTGTCGACGTGGACGTCATCCGGGCCGTTGTTCAAGAAGCCGCCTCACGTTGGCATGTGCATGTGCACGAGTTGGCCGTGCTCTCAGACCACATGCACGTTATTGCGAGCTTCCGGCCAGAGCGGAGCCTGACGCCGTTCATTCGTCACGCGAAGTCCGAATCCGCGCGACGCGTCAATCGTGAGCGAGGAACGGTATTGCAGTGGGCTCGAGGATACTTCGTCGAGTCGCTGTCGCGGACTCATGTTCGCGCTGCGTGCATCTATGTCGCCCGCCAAAACCAACGGCACCCTGATCGGATGCCGTCATGAGCGGCTGACCCCGGGCCGGCGGCCCGGGGTCCACACACCACGATCCTACAGCTGTGGTGGACGCGGTTCGCTCAAACCTCGGGCTCCGGGGGGCGATCCGGTCCATCTTCCGAAGCGGCCCATCTTCAAGAAGCGTCTCCTTCCGAGGCGGTCCATTTTCGGACCGTGTGGTGTGACCCCGGGGCACCGACCCGGGGTCAGCCGCCGCAACCTTCCTATTCCTTCAGCGCTCCGAGGAACTCCCGGAAGCGTGCGTCACCGCGGACCGGCTCCCAGAGCCAGTGCCGGCCAAACAACTGTGCAAAGAACAGATGCGGCCACCGTGGGACCTGCCCGGCCCAGCGCAACGCGCCGTCGACGTCACCCAGCTGCGCGTAGAGCCCCGAGAGGAGAGCACACGCCGAGAAGGCCAGCCCGCCGCACGCCTGTGCCAGGTTGGCTGTCGCTGCGCGCTCCAGTGCGGGGAGCTCGGCCCGCGCGGATGCTGTGTCTCCTTCGCGCAGCCGCCCTATCGCCGCCAGCACGCGTACGGCCAAGGAGTCGAAACCGAGAGTCGCTGCGCGTCCGGCCGCGACTTGCGCCTCGGCTGTCCGGCCGAGGTGGAGCAGCACATCGGCCTGCCGCCAGTACAGCGGCGCGTTCGCCGAGTCCACCACGATGCCCTGCGCCAGGACCGCCAGTGCCTCCGCCGCGCGCCCGGAGATGTCGAGCATCTGACCGAGTCCCGCATAGGTGAAGGCGTAATACGGATCGCGGGCGATCGCCTGCCGCTCCCACGTGATGGCGCTATCGAGCTCACCGTTGGCGAGATAGCCCCAGGCCAATTGATGGATCGCCTCCACGTTCGCCGAGTCGAGCGCGACAGCCCGCCGATGCAGCACGAGCGCCCGGCGCACATCGTCCGCGCGCTCGACCATGGCGGCCGAGAGCCACGACTCGGCACTGGACGAATCGAGGCGGACCGCCTGTTCCGCGGCCACTACCGCGAGCGGCTGCAGGCTGTCCGGAGCGACACCCGTGACGCCCCATCCCCAGTCCCGCGCCAAGGAGAGCGCATGGGCAAGTCCAGCCCAGGCTCGCGCGAACCGCGGGTCCAGGGTGATCGCTTCCCGGTAGGCGGCGACGGCCGTCGCGGCCGCGGTGGCGGTGCGGCCGCGGATCGCCACGCGCCCCCGCAAGTAGGCCTGGTACGCATCGGTGCTGGCCGACGCGGGCGGCGGCGTGAGGCGCGCCCGCTCGCCACGGCTGAGACGACCCAGCACCACCTCCGCGACTGCGACCGCGACCGAATCTTCCACTGAGAAGATCTCGTCAATGCGTCGCTCGTACGTCTGTCCCCAGACGTTGAATCCGGCGGAGGCGTCGGTAATCGCGAGGACGATGCGCATCCTCCCGCCGGCGCGCCGCAGCGTACCATCCAGCACGTACCGAACGCCCAGGTCCCGCCCAACCTGTCGCGGATCAGACGCTCGGCGGCCGCGGTACTTCAGCGACGCGTATCGGCTGGGGACCCGGAGTCCAGAAATCTGCGACAGCCGCGCGATGATTTCTTCGGAGAGACCATCGGCGATCGCGGTGTTGGCGGTGTCACCGGAGAGATCCTGCAAGTAGAGGACCGCCAGCGACCGAGCAGTGACGACGCGAGTCGCGCCCTGCCGGCATGGCGGGGCCGACCCGTCGGAACATTGGCCATACAGCGGCCTGGCCCAGGCGCACGCCGTCGCAACGGCGAGCCATACGGTGACGACGTGGCGCTCCATCAGGATACCAGCAACCGCTCGAGGAGAATGCCTATTCCTCCACCGCCCCGAGATGCATCCGCCGCTCCAGGTATTGGTAACCTTCAACCGCTTGGCGTTCCGGGGTTGCGAGCGAGACCAACACGCCGACGGCGAACGACAGCGGAATCGTGACGAGCGCAGGGTTCTTGAGCGGGAACCACGCGACGCTGTGCTTCAGGATGTCGACCTGCACGGTGGGCGACAAGTAGATCAGCAACAAGGTGGACACCGTTCCCGTCAGCATGCTCGCCACCGCCCCGGTGGTGCTGCAGCGGCGCCAGAACATCGACAGCACGAGCGCCGGGAAGTTGGCGCTCGCAGCGATGGCGAAGGCCAGCCCGACCATGAACGCCACGTTCTGGCCCTTGAACGTGATGCCGAGCAGTACCGCGACGATCCCGAGCAGGACCGTGGCGAGCCGGGCGACACGCAGCTGCTCCTGCTGGCTCGCATGGCCCTTGCGAACCACACTCACCCACAGATCATGGGATAGCGCGGCCGCACCCGACAGGGTGAGACCGGCCACCACGGCCAGAATGGTCGCGAACGCCACGGCGGCGATGAACCCCAGGAACGCGGTGCCGCCGAGGTGCTCCGCCAGGAGCGGCGCGGCCATGTTGCCGCCCGGCTCCACGCCCTTGATCACGTCGGGGCCCACGAGCACCATCGCGCCGAAACCGAGCACGAACGTCATCAAGTAGAAGGCGCCGATCAGCCCGGTCGCCCAGAACACCGATTTCCGGGCGGCGACGGCATCGGGGACCGTATAGAACCGCATCAGGATATGCGGTAGGCCTGCGGTGCCGAACATCAGGGCCAGTCCGAGCGAGATCGTATCCAGCGGCTTCGAGACGAGTTTCCCGGGGGCGAGCACGCCGTCCCCGAACTTCTCGGCCGCGGCGGCGAACAACCGCGCAGGGTTCATGCCGAACTGGGCCAGCACCATGACCGCCAGGATCGCCGCTCCGCAGAGCAGCAGCACCGCCTTGACGATCTGCACCCACGTCGTGGCGATCATGCCGCCGAACAGCACGTAGGCGATCATCGCCACTCCCACGATCGCGATCGCCAGCTCATAGCGGATGCCGAACATCAACTTGATGAGCCCGCCCGCCCCCACCATCTGCGCGATCAAATAGAAGGTCACCGTCGCCAGGGTGCCCAGCGCGGCGGCGAGGCGCACCGGCGCCTGCTGCAACCGGATCGCCACGACATCCGCGAAGGTGTAGCGGCCGAGGTTGCGGAGCGGTTCCGCGATCAGGAACAGCACCACCGGCCACCCGACGAGCCAGCCGGTGGAGTAGATGAGCCCGTCGAACCCGCTCGTCGACACGAGGCCGGCGATTCCGAGGAACGACGCCGCGCTCATGTAGTCACCCGCCAGCGCGAAGCCGTTCTGGCGCGGCCCGATGGTGCGCCCAGCGGCGTAGAAGTGCTCGGTGGTCCGCGTGCGGCGGGCCGCCCAGTAGGTGATGCCGAGTGTCGTGGCGATGAAGAGGAAGAAAAAGCCCATCGCGACGCGATTGGGTTCCCCGATCTGGGTCGCGGCCGGAGGAGCCTGGGCTGCTTGAGCGGCCTGCAACAGAATGGCGAGCACGTTATTTCCGGAGACGGTGCAGCTCGGCGTCGTACTTGGTGTTCGCCCAGCGGACGTACACCCAGGTCAAGAGCCAGGTGGAAACGATCACCAAGACGCCGAGCAGAATTCCGAGCGTGACCCCTGGAGTGACGTGCACAGCCAGGAGCGGTTTGTCGAACGCGATGAGGGAGACAAAACCGAAGTAGACGATCACCATGATGGTGGTGAGCGCCAGGGCCATCCTCCAGCGGGAGGCTGCGAGGGCACGAAGACGCAGGTCTGGGGCGGTCATGGAATCGCGCCAAGATATGGTAATTGGGCCGTCGGGGCGATCATCAGTACTTGAGCTGCCGCTCGAGCGCCGCGTAGCGTGGATCGGCGCGGAGCGGCGCCAGCTCCTCGTCAGTGCGCACGTACGGCAGTTCCAGAGGACCTGAGTTAGGGCCAACGAGAACGGACCGCTTTGCCGGGAAGGCGGTAGTATGCACGGAATGCGTACGACGCCCGTCGACTCCACCGGTGTCGGCCCCGCGACTGCTCCAGCGGCGCTCGAGGTCGAGCCTCGCTCGGCCGACCGCGCACTCGTGGTCGTCTCGAACCGCCTGCCGTTCATCGCCGAGCGCGGGGCGCACGGGATCCAGTTCACCCGCTCGTCGGGAGGGCTCGTCGCCGCGCTCGACCCCGTCCTCTCGGCCCGGGGCGGCGTCTGGATCGGCTGGCCCGGACTGGAGCAGGAGCCGGGGGAGCCAGACGACGCCCTCGTCCCACCGTCCAGCGCGCGGGTGCGCTACCGCCCTGTGCCGCTCGCTTCGCGCGAGATCACGGCGTATTACGGCGGCTTCTCGAACCGAACCCTCTGGCCCCTGTTTCACTATTCGGTCGGCCGCACCCGCATCGACGCCCGCACCTGGGCCGTGTACGAGACGATCAACCAGCGTTTCGCGCGCGTCGTGGCCGACGAGAGCGGCGACGCCGACCAGGTGTGGATCCACGACTACCAACTTGCGCGCGTGCCCCATTACTTGCGGCGCCTCGCGCCGCGGCGCCGCAGCGCCTTCTTCCTCCATATCCCTTTCCCTGCCTACGACGTCTTTCGCATTCTCCCCTGGTGCCGCCAGCTGCTGCGCGGGATGCTGTCCGCCGATCTCATCGGCCTCCACGTCGGTGCGTACGTCCAGCACTTGCTCACCTGCGCGGAGCGGCTGCTCGGCTGCGACGTCGATCGCGCCACCGAGACGGTGCACTACGAAGGCCGGCACGTCGCGGTGCAGGCACACCCCATCGGAATCGACCCTGCGCACATCGAGAGCCTGGCCAGGGCGGCCGGTCCGCGGATACGGGGGCCCGAGGATCCGGCCCAGGTGATCGGCGTCGATCGCCTCGACTACACCAAGGGGATCCCGCAACGGTTCCTCGCCGTCGAGCGATTCCTCGAAGCCCATCCGGAATTCCAGGGGCGCTTCGTGTTCACGCAGCTGCTCGTGCCGTCGCGCGAGCAGGTGCGCGAGTACCGCGACTTGAAGCGGGAGCTGGACGAAATCGTGGGGCGTGTAAACGGACGCTTCTCCGACACCGGCTGGTCGCCGATCCGTTATCTGGTCCGCAGCCTTTCCCCGGGCGAGCTGGGGGCCCTGTACCGCAATGCCGATGTGGCCCTCGTCACCCCGCTGCGGGACGGCATGAATCTGGTCGCCAAGGAGTATTGCGCGGCGCAGGTCGACGACCCCGGCGTCCTGGTATTGTCGGAGCTCGCCGGAGCCGCCGAGGAGCTGCAGGAGGCGCTGCTGGTGAACCCGTTCGATATCGATGCGGTTGCCGAAGCGCTGTATCGCTCGCTCACGATGCCACCCGACGAGCGTGAAGCTCGGATGACGGCACTCCGCGACCGCGTGCGGGAGAATTCTGTCGACGTGTGGGTCACACGATTCTTGCGGGCGGCCGAAGTCGCGGCGGACCGGCCCCGCTCGGTGGCCCCGGTGGACCAGCTGCGCCGCCGCCTCCAACCGTGGCTCGCCTCCCGGCAGACCGTCGCCCTGTTCTTCGACTACGACGGCACGCTGACACCGATCCGGGATCGCCCGGAAGACGCACAGCTCTCCGAAGCGACCCGCGCCGCCCTGGAGACCGCGGCGCGGACGCCCAACCTCGATACCGTCATCGTCTCGGGCCGGGGGCTCGCGGACGTGAAACGACTCGTCGGCGTCGCGGGTCTGACCTACGTCGGCAATCACGGGTTCGAGATCGAAGGGCCGGGCCTTTCCTTCCGACACCCCGAAATCGAGCGGTACCGCGATCTAGTGATCCGCGCGGCCGAGGAGCTACAGCAGTTCGGTGAGCCGGGGGCGTTCGTGGAAGAGAAGGGAGCGACGCTGTCGTACCACGTGCGGCTCGTGCCGGAGCAGCGCCGGGAGTCCCTGTTACGCCGCGCCCACAAGGTGCTGCGACGCCGGAACCTGCGCGTCCTTCCCGGGAAACTCGTCATCGAAGGGCGACCGCCGATCGCCTGGCACAAGGGACACGCCGTCCTCTTCGTCCTGGTCCAACGCCACGGTGCGGACTGGCCGGCGCAGGTCCGCGCGCTCTACGTCGGAGACGACGCCACCGACGAGGACGCGTTCCGTTCCCTGCACGGTTTGGGGCGGTCGATCTGCGTCGGCGCCGCGTGGGACGGTGCGACACAAGCTGATTACGCCCTTCCCGATCCCGAGGCGGTCACCCAGCTCTTGCGCTGGCTCGCGGCGGGAGCGTTTGCCGGACGCACGCCGTGACCCAGGCGCCGATCAGCGACTACGGCGTGATCGGCGACCAGCACACCGCCGCCCTCGTGGGCCCCCACGGCGGCATCGACTGGTGCTGCGCGCCGCGGTTCGATTCGCCGAGCATGTTCGGCGCCCTGCTCGACGACGTTCGCGGGGGCACCTGCCGCATCGCCCCGATCGGCGCGTTCACGACGGAGCAGCGCTACCTCCCAGGCACCAACATCCTGGTGACGACGTTTCGCCTGGCGGCGGGCGGCGTCGTGGAACTCACCGACCTGATGCCGATCGGGCCGGCGCGCCGCCACGGCACCGAGCTGTTGCGCCGCGTGCACTGCACCCGCGGCACCGCCGACGTCGGAATCCTGTTCGCACCGCGCTTCGACTACGCCCAGCGGCCGCCGCAGCTGCACCGCCGCGCCGTCGGCGTCCTGGCCACCGACGAGGACGACGACGTCGCCACGATCGCCTCGGCGCGCGACGTCCCCTGGGAAGTCACCGACGGGCAGGCGGAGGCGAAGATTGCGCTGGGGACGGGAGACCAGACCTGGTTCATCGTCCGCTTCGACGACGACGAGGTGCATCCCGTCGACGCCTACCGGCCGCAGGAGAAGCTCGACGCGACAGCCCGCTGGTGGGATGAGTGGACGACGCACCTGCAATACGAGGGCCCCTACCGCCAGGCGGTCGAGCGCAGCGCACTGGCACTGAAGTTGTGCTGCTACGAGCCGACCGGTGCCGTGGTCGCCGCGCCGACGACTTCGCTCCCCGGCGGTGTGGGCGGCGGCCGCAACTGGGACTACCGCTACACGTGGCTGCGCGATTCGGCGTTCGTCGTCGACGCCCTCGAGCGGCTGGGATACGAGTCGGAGGCGAATGCGTTCGTGCAGTTCCTCAAGCGCACGTCGCGCAAAGCCAGTCCCAAACACCTGCAGATCATGTTCGGCGTGGACGGACGCCGCGATCTCCCCGAGCACGTGCTCGAGCATCTCGCAGGATACCGCGACAACCGGCCGGTGCGCATCGGCAACGGCGCCGTGGGGCAGTTCCAGCTCGACGTCTATGGCGAGCTGCTCGAGACGGCGAACATCTGGCGCCGGCACCATGCGATGAGCGAAGGCGCGTGGCGTGTGTTCCGCCAGCTGGTCGACTGGACCGCCGACCACTGGCGCGAGCCCGACCACAGCATCTGGGAGCCCCGCCTCGAGCCGAAGCACTACGTCTTCAGCAAGGTGATGGCGTGGGTCGCGCTCGACCGCGGCGCGCGCATGGCCACCGACCTGCAGCTTCCCGGGGACGCGGATCGCTGGCGCAAGGAGGCGGCCACGATCCACGCCCAAGTGCTCGAGCGGGGGTGGGATCGACAGCGCCAGACATTTCTCCAGGCCTACGATGAACCGCACCTCGACGCCTCGGCGTTGATCATTCCCAAGGTGCGGTTCCTGTCCCGCAAGGATCCGCGGGTCAAATCCACCCTGGCCGCGGTGCGGCGAGACCTGGCCACAAGCTGCGAGGACCTGATCTACCGGTACCGTTCGGCCGACGGACTCGAGGGCACGGAGGGGTCCTTCGTCATTTGCAGCTGCTGGGTCGTCGGCAACCTCGCCATGACGGGGGAGCACGCCGAGGGAGAGCGCTTGTTCCGGCTGCTGCTCAAGCGCGGTGGGGCGTTGGGGCTGTTCGCCGAGGAGATCGACCCCTCAACCGGCGAGCATCTCGGCAATTACCCGCAGGCCTTGTCCCACGCCGCGCTGATTCAAACAGCCTACCTCCTGGAACGTTTACGCCCTGCCCCGAGTACAGGTGTGGCGGCCCCCCCACAACCCTTGCCCAACTCTTGAGGGGACGCTACGTTAGCTGCCCCAAGAATGGACCGTCACGCGCTGGTCGCGATCACGACGCTCGGCACTGAATCCGACGCGCGTGCACTCGTCACCGCGCTGGTAGAAGACCGACTCATTGCGTGTGGTACGCTGCTCCCCGCGGCGCGGTCGATCTACCGCTGGGATGCACGAGTCGTCGAAGAATCGGAGGTAGTGGTTCTGCTGAAGACCGATACTGCCCACTGGGACGCGCTGCGAGCTGCCGTCGAGCGCCGCCATCCCTATCAGGTCCCCGAGCTCCTCGCGCTCCCCGTCAGCGACGGATTGGAGCGCTATCTGGCGTGGATCGCGAGTGCGGTCGCGGGATGATCAAGCCCGAGAACGAGCGGCACGTGTCCGCGCGTGATCGCGCGCGGGTCGCCGCGGAGCTGCTCGAGGAAGCTCGCTTCCTCACCGACACCGGCGAAACGGCGATTCCCACGCCGCTCGGCACGGCGAACGGGAATGGCAACGGCAACGGCAAGCGCAACGGCCATCAATCGAATGGCAACGGGAACCGCAGCGGGCATCCCGGGAGCCGCTCGTCGCAGAGCGAGGCCGACCGCATCCTCACCCAGCTCGACAGCTCCGTCGCGGCACAGCCCGAGAGCGTCCAGCTCCTCGTCGATCGCGCCAAGCAGCTCGGGGCGATGGGACGCTACAGCGCCGCCCGCGCCGATCTCGAGCGCGCGCTGCTGCTCGACCCCGCCAATCTCGCCGTGCGCACCGCGCTGGGGATCGTGCTGCTGCGCAAAGGACTGTGGGGGGACGCGGTGCCGCATCTGCGTGAGGTCGTGGCGGAGGAGAGCTGGAGTCCCACAGCCTGGTTCTATCTCGGCGAGGCGTTGAACCACGTCGACGACCTCGACGGGGCCCTCGCGGCGTTCGTCCGCGCCGCCGAGCTCGACCCGCGCCACGCCAAAGCGCTGCACGCCCAGGGGATGGTGCTCGACCGCCTGCATCGCCCCGAAGAGGCGGCCCTCCTGTACCGCCGTTCCCGGGAGGCGGCCGCGCGGTGATGCGGGTGGTCGTCGACGACCTCGCGTTCGTGGCAAGCGACGCGATCGTCCGTCCCGCCACCACCCAGCTCGAGCCGACCACCCCGGCGTTGCGCCGCCTGGAGCAGATGGGCGGGCCCGAGTTTCAACGCCATCTCGAGATGCACACCGAGCTCGTCGTCGGTGCCGCGGTCGTCACGGCCGCCGGTGGAGACCTGCCGGCCGAATTCGTCATCCATGCGATCATTCTGGGACGCGAAGAGCCGATCTCCTCGCGCGGCGTGAGCCGCGCCTGGCGCTCGGCCCTGGAGCGCGCCCGCGAATGGGGCTTCGCCCGGCTGAGCGTGCCGCCGCTCGGCATCGGCGCCGGCAACCTCACGCTCGAGGACGCCGCCGAGATTCTCGTGTCGGTGTTTCAGGAGCAGCCTCCCGGCCTGGCGCCCCGGGACGTAGCGATCGTCGTGGAAACGGAGCAGCAGCGCCAGGTGTTCGAAGCCGTTCTGAAGCGATTGCACGCGAGGCTGTCCTGACCCGCCGCCACTGGGCCGCCGTGATTCTGGCGGCCTGGGCCGCGGCCCTCTTCTGGTTGCTCCAGCGCGAATACCTCAGCCCCGCAGGCACGCGGCCCGGCGATCTGAGCCCGGGCGTCTCCCCCGGCGCGCAGTTCTACCGCCTCTCCCTCGGGGCGCAGCAGCTCGGCTACGCCTCGACCACGGTCGATACGCTGGGCGACTCGATCCGGCTGGTCGACGTCCTGGTGCTGGACCTCCCGTCCCTGGGCAGCCTGGGCCGCAACTCCGGCCGCAGCGTGACAACGCTCGACCGGGCACTGCGTCTGCTCAACGTCACGAGCGAAACCGACGGCACGGCCGAGCGCTACACCGCGCGCGGTGCGCTGACCCCCGATAACGTGCTGCGCTTCACGGTCACGAGCGACCGGGACTCGGGCGTCGCGAGCGTAGCGCCGGGAGACGGTATCGAGCTGCCGTCGGTGTGGCAGCTGCGCATGGCGTTCGGCGGCCGGCTGCGCCGCGGGCGCCACACGACCACGCGCGTGCTCGATCCGTTCACGCTGGAGCTGCGCACGCGCGCCTTCCAGGTCGACGCCGATTCGACGTTCATCGTCCCGGATAGCGCCGACTTCGATTCCACCACGATGGCGTGGGTGCCCGTCCGCTTCGATACCGTGCGCGCCGTGCGCATCGACGTCTCCGGGCCGGGAGAGGGCCCGCTCACCTGGTGGGTGGACGCGCAGGGCCATGTGGTGCGCGGCACCCTGCCGCTGGGGTTCACGATCGAGCGCACTGCGTTCGAGCTCGCCTACGAGAACTTCCGCCGCCGCGACACGCTGCGGTTGATGCGCGCCTCCGCGTCTCCCGGCCCCGGCACCATCGTGCCGACCACGCTCCTCAACGCCGGTATCCACGCCGACCCTGCGGACGCCCCGGTGCTGCGGGTCCGCCTCGGCGGCGGCCGGCTCGACGCGCTCGACCTCGTCGGGGGACGGCAACGGCTCGATGGCGACACACTGACCGTGCGACGGGAGTCCGCAGCCGAGCTCGCCGGCGGCTACGCGTTGCCCCATGCCGATTCGACCCCGGTCGGTGCCTACGATGCCGACTTCCTGATGACGAGCCTCGACCGCCGCATCCGCACGCAGGCCAGGCAGGTGGCCGGGGGCGAGCGCGACCCGGCTCGCGTCGCCGCGGCGCTGACGCACTGGGTCGCGCACACGGTACGGGCCGAGCCGTCGACGGCCTTTCCCCAGGCATCAGGGGTGCTGATCCGCCGCCGCGGCGACTGCAACGAGCACACCGTGTTGTTCGTGGCGCTGGCGCGCGCGCTCGGTCTCCCGGCGCGTCCGGTGGCGGGGCTGCTGCTCGTCGACGGGCGCTACTACTATCACGCGTGGGCCGAGGTGTACCTGGGTGACTGGGTGGCGGTCGACCCGACGCTCGATCAGTTCCCAGCTGACGTCGCGCATCTGCGGCTCGTCGCCGACGGGCTCGCCCGGCCGACCGATCTCGCCCCGCGCGTGGGGCGGCTCACCATCGACACTCTATGATCCAACTCGAAGGCATCACGAAGCACTACGGCAGTTTCGTGGCGGTCGACCACATCTCGCTCGAGGTGCCGCGCGGCGTGCTGTACGGGTGCCTCGGCCCGAACGGCGCCGGCAAGACCACGATGTTGCGGATGATCGCCGGAATCCTGAAGCCGACCGATGGCCGCGTGCTCATCGGAGGCGACGACGTGCAGGCGAATCCGATCGGCGCCAAGATGCGGCTCGGGTTCATTCCCGACCGACCCTTCGTGTACGACAAGCTGACCGGCGCCGAATTCCTCCGCTTCGTCGCGGGGCTGTACGGCCAGGAAGGCGACGCCGTCGAACGCCGCATCGCCGAGCTGCTCGAGGTGTTCGAGCTGTCGAGCTGGAAGGACGAGCTGATCGAGGCGTACAGCCACGGCATGCGCCAGAAGCTCATCATCTCGAGCGCCCTGATTCACCGCCCCGAGTGCATCGTCGTCGACGAGCCGATGGTGGGACTCGACCCCAAGGGCGCACGACTGCTCAAGGACATCTTCCGCCAGTTCGTGGACCGCGGCGGCACCGTGCTGATGAGCACGCACACCCTCGAAGTCGCCGAGGCGATGTGCGACCAGATCGGGATCCTGCAGCACGGCAAGATCGTGGCGCACGGCACGATGGCGGAGATCCGCCGCCAGCACGCCGCCGGGGACGCGAGCCTCGAGGAGCTGTTCCTCAAGCTGACCGGGGGGCACGCGGTACGCGAGCTGGTAGAGGTGCTGGGGGGCAGCCGGTGACGCAGCCGTCGCTGGTGCACGTGCTGCAGCCGAAGTGGCGCACCGCGCTGCAGCGGATTCGCCAGGAGCGGGCGAGCGGCGGCGGCGGGAAGCTCGTCATCCTCGCGCTGGTGGGCAGCGGCTTCTGGGCGGGCGCCTTCGGCCTGTGCTTCTACGTGCTGCGGTCGCTTCGCAGCGTCGAGGAAATCGGCGTGCCGATCGCCGAGAAGATGCTGGGCATCGTCCTCCTGTCCTTCATGTCGATCCTGATCCTGTCGAACGTCATTACCGCGCTCTCGAGCTTCTTTCTCGCCAAGGACCTGGACCTCCTCGTCTCCGCGCCGGTCGACTGGCTGCGGCTCTATCTCGCCAAGCTCGGTGAAACTCTGGTGCACTCCTCGTGGATGGTCGGGCTGGCGTGCCTGCCGGTTCTCGCGGCGTACGGCGTCGTGTTCCACGGCGGCCTGCTCTTTCCCCCGTACGTCCTGCTGGTCGTGCTCCCGCTGTTGCTGCTGCCGGCAGTCGTCGGCTCGGCACTGACCCTGGTCCTGGTGAACGTGTTCCCGGCGCGTCGCACCCGCGACCTGCTGTCGATCATCGCGCTGGGGGCTGGCGCGGGCGTCATTCTCCTGTTCCGCCTGATCCGCCCGGAGCAGTTGGCCCGACCCGAAGGGTTTCAAAACCTGGTCGCATTCCTCGCGGTGTTGCGGACGCCGACGTCGCCGTGGCTGCCGAGTGAATGGGCGTCTCGCGCCCTCATGGGGTTCCTCGATGGGGATTTCGACCTCCAGCCGGTCGTGCTCCTGTGGACGACGGCCGCAGCATTCGTCACGCTGGGCGCGATGCTGCATCGCCAGCTGTACGCGACGGGCTTCACCAAGGCGCAGGAGGGTGCCGAGCGATTCGTGCGGGGGGTGTTCTGGCGCAACACCGTGGGAGTCGTGTTGCTGCCGCTCCCCGTCGCCAAACGCGAGTTCGTGTTGAAGGACATCAAGCTGTTCTTTCGCGACACGACGCAGTGGAGCCAGTTGATCCTGCTCGCGGTGCTCATGGTCGTCTATCTGTTCAACATCAAGGCGCTGCCCCTGCACCGGGGCGAGCCGGTGGGGTTCTTCTACGTGACCCTGGTGTCGTTTCTCAATCTCGGCCTAGCCGGATTCGTGCTCGCCTCGATCGCCGCGCGCTTCATCTTCCCCGCCGTCTCGCTCGAAGGGCGGCAGATGTGGTTGTTACGCTCGAGCCCGCTCGACCTCCGGGCGCTGCTCTGGTCGAAGTACTGGGTCGGCACGATCCCGCTGCTCGTGCTGGCCCTGCTGCTCACCGGGTTGACCAACGTGTTGCTCCAGGTGAGTGCGTTCATGATGATCCTGAGCCTCGTGACGATCTGCGCCCTGACGCTGGCGATCGCCGCGCTGGCCCTGGGCTACGGCGCCCTGTATCCCCAATTCGAGACCGAGAACGCCGCCCAGATTCCGACGTCGTTCGGCGGATTGGTGTTCATGATGACGACGATCGCGCTCCTCGCCGCCGTCATCTTCCTGCTGTCGCAGGCCGTATCCGGCTATCTGCGGGCATCCTACGAGCACGAGCCGCTGATCGTCACCCCGCTGATGGTGGGCGGCCTCGCAACAGCCGGGATCCTGTGCCTGGCGGCCACGGTGATTCCGTTGTGGGTGGGGTTGAAGAAGATGGAGAGCTTCGACTTCTAGAACAACACGAGGGACCCCGAGTCACCGACTCGGGATCCCTCGCCCGCGTCCGGAGTTACAGCTTGAAGTTGACGCCGCCGCCGAATTCGACGCGGTCGTCGGTCCCAAAGACGATGTGAATCTGCAGGAACGGTCGCCAGCTGACCGACTTGAAGTCCCAACCGCCGACAATGGCCGGCCCGGCCTTCGTATCCGAGCCGAAGCCGCTGACGCTCACATGGGTAATGTCCACACCGCCGCCCACGTACAGGCCCGGATTGGGCATGGAGAGCTTGGGCCAGTAACGCCCCTCCCCGTTGATCGCCCACACGGTGACGCCGCTACCCGGGAAGAAGATGTCGAACGACGGATAGACGTCCCACTGCGGGGCGACGGGAATCGACACCTGGCCGCCAACGAAGAAATCGAGATTGTTCGTCGGGAACCCCGCCTGGGGTCCGATCATCGGTCCATCTTGTGCCGGGGCCCGGGGTGCCGCGCGGCGCTGGGCCGACGCGGTGGACGCCGCCAGCAGAGTGACCAGCCCGGCCAGGATCAGCCGTCGAGTCGGATGGCTCACGCTTCAATCTCCTGGTGAAAAGGTCGACAGACGGTGGCGCTAGTGCAGGTAGAAGCTGATCCCGCCCGCCACCTGGAACGCACTCCCATGGCCCAGCAACAGCCGCCCTTCCACATACGGAGCGACCGGGCTGCGCCGCACCTCCCAGCCCCCAATCACACTGAAGTTCACATCGCCGCTCGCTGCCCCGCCGTTGCTCGAATGCAGGTAATCGAGACCGCCGCCGAAGTAGAGGGCGCGCCGCGGGGTGCGCGGCCGGATCTTCACGTCGAGGTTCAGCGCCCACAAGGTCGCAGGCGACACGGCATAGTAATCGAACGTCGGGTACAGCTCGACCTGAGGGGTGAGCGGCAGCGTCGCCTGCAGTCCCAGGTCCAACGCCTGAGCGTCGAAGTTGTACCCCACGTGGGGGCCGACACGCGCCGGATCGAGTGGCGTGTATCCCCCGCGCCGCTGGGCGTCGAGCCGGGCCGCCGCAAGCACCACCACCGCCACCACGACCAGCAGTCGCTGCACATCACGCACGCCGTCGCTCCGGAAAGGGGGGCGGGGGCGGAGAACAGATAGGATACACAGGTGTGAAATGCAAGGTCCGCGAGAAAAAACTGGGCGTTAGAGGCTGAGGAAGACGCTGAGCCGCCGAGCCGCCGCGTGGACGCCGAGGTGACAGGCGTTCGGCCCATCCTCGTCCCTAGAGTCCTGGGCGTCCACGCGGCGGCTTGGCGGCTCGGCGTCTCCTTGGCGTCTTCCGCCTTTTTCTCCTGCTACTCTACCCGGAAGGGAATGCCCCACTCGTTGGACCGGTAGTTGTCGGCGCTGCCCAGCTCGAGCGTCGCGGCGTCGAGCGCGTCGACCACGAACCGGTCGCGACCCGTAAACCGCACGACCCAGCTGCGCTCGAAGTCGCCGTTGCCGTCGTCCTTCATGGGCACGCGGCGCCACCGGATCCCCGTCGCATCGCCGTGCCGGACATGCAGGAAGCCGAACGTCGCCGGCGAGAAACTGCCGCCGGTGGTGTTCGCAACATGCATCGTCACCTTGACGGTGTCGCCGGCGTGGAACAAGGGCACGCGGTTGTCGGCGGAAATCAGCGAATCGGGGTTCGCGATGTCGAGCACCGCCGCGCCGTTGACGGAGACCGCCACGTTCTGGATCTGCACGGTGCGACGATCGACGGCGGTGTTCTGCCAGTTGAGCAGCGTGAGGGAGACCAGCCGCCACCCGTGCGCCGCCGCACGATCGCGCACGAACACCGCGCGTTGCTGCACACCGTCGTCGAGCGGCTTGCTGTTCGGGTTGAACGTCGAATCGGCGGACGTGTCGACCAGGAAGATCCCCTGGAAGCTGACGCTCCGGGTTACCCACGCCGAGTCCCCCTGCACCGTGATGTCGCGCATGAAAATCGGCTGGGGACCACCGGGGACCACCCGCAGCCGGCCCCAGAAGCGGGGCGCGATCGCGGTGTCCATGACGCTCTGCACGCCGCCGACTACGGAGGCCGAGGCGGTGCCGACGACACCGGGATCGCCGAAGTCGTCGTCGGAATAACCGGCGAGCCCGTCATACGCCGCCTGCACCGCGACTTTGTCGGCGCTCATGCCGGTCGAGGCGTCGCTGCACGCCGCGCCGGCCAGGGCGACGGCCGCGATCCCCGCGGACAAGTATCGGAAGGTACGCATCGGACTGCTCCTGTTCGGTTGAGAGACGGTCCAGCCGCTCGAGCCGCAGGAACAGACGCCGTCCACCGGGTGGTGTTAATCGCCTAACAGATTCTGAGGACGTCGCGTGACCGCCGTCACGGACGAGACGGTCAGGCCGCGACGCGTCTCCCACAGGTGGCGCAGAAGCGCGCCTCCGGCTCAAGCGCGGTTCCGCACTTGGCGCAGAAGCCTGTGGCCGGAGAGAGCCGCCGGCCGCAGGCGGAGCAGAATCGCGCCGCGGGTTCGGGGCGGACGCCGTGCGTGGGACAGGTCGCGCGCGCCGCAGGGGGCGCGACGGTGCGGGGCCGGGAGATGGCGGGCGTGGCGGCCGGCGCCGCGGCGTCGGCCCGCAGTGCCGCGAGCGCTTCGGTCGTGTACTCCGCTTTCAGCGCGTCGTAATCAGCGTCGCTGAGCTTCCCCGTCGCCCGATCGAACTCGATTTCCTTCAGCGCCCGGAGGGCCACCGACCGCGGCGAGAGATCATCTTCGGGGTCTTCCCCGTCCAGCTCCGCGGATGTCGCGTCGCTGCCGGGAAGCGGCGGCGTGATGATGGGTCGCAGCACAAAAAAAACGGCCACCGCCGCGAGGGCGAGGCCGGCCACGAGCTCGAAGATGGAGCTCACGCTTCGGTGCGCCGCAGCGCTTCCTGGAGGCTCTCGAGCTCCGCGGCGGACACGCCAGCGGTCGCGCCGTCTCCGGTCGCCCGCGCCGGAGCGCCACGGCGCACCCAGCGGCTCATCGCGTAGAGCAGCGCCGCCCCCGCTGTGACGATGAGAGCGTAGGGCGCGTAATACCCGATGAGGTTGAACCCGCGCCGCGGCGGGGCCATCAGAATCTCGATGCCGTGCTCCCGCACGAACGCCGCAATGATCTGCTCGGCGCTGTTGCCCGATGCGGCGAGCGCCAGCACCTGCGCGTGCATCTTGGGGCTGACGGGACAGGTGAAGTCGGTGGTGCGGCACGTGTAGACGTCGAGCCCGCAGCCGCAGGTGCACTTGATGCGCTTCTCGATCGCCTGGATCGCCGCGTCGTTGTCGCCCGCCGTCACCGGCTGCACGGAGGTGACCCAGGACGGGTCGTACAGCCGGCCGCTGGGACCGGCGCCGGTGTCCTGGGCTTGACGGACCACGGTCAGCAGCAGCCCCGCGCCCGCAGTGAAGAACTCGCGTCGGTCCATCATTGTTTCGCCACCAGCTTCACGCCGTACCCCGCCTGCGCGCGCCGCGTCGAGACGGATCCGCCGCCGGGCCACATCACGATCAGGCCGCCCAGCGCGACGATCATCCCGCCATACCACACCCACCACACCAGCGGATTGATGGTGAAGCGATACACCGCCTGCTCCGACCCGTTCACCACTCCCGCAAGAACGACGTAGAGGTCCTCGCGCATGTCGCTCTTGATGCCCACCTCGGTGGACGGCTGGAACGTGGGGTTCCCTTCGGCGTCGACGTGCTGCCGTTTCTCGGTCTCGAGCCGGCCGATCGCCTTGCCGTCGCGGGTGACGTCGACGGTCGCTGCGGTCACCTGGCGGTTGAGGGCGGGATACTGCGAGATGCCGAGGTGGGTGAAGCGGTACGTCCAGCCGTACGGGCTCTTCAATGAGACCGATTCGCCGGGGCGCAGCGTCGCCTCGGTCTCCGTCTTGAACGCATACCCCGCGAAGGCGATGAACAGAATCAGAATGCCGAGGTGCACGACGTAGCCGCCGTAGCGGCGGCGGTTGCGGGCGAACAGGCGGCCGAGTGCCAACAGCCACGCTTCGTCGTACTGCCGGTGCCGCGCCGCCACGCCGCGCCAGAACTCCTGCACGATCGTTGTGAACACGAAACCGGCGAGCCCGATCGCGACGATCGGATAGACGTCGCGCATCCCCGCGGCGAGCACCGCCAGCGTCGTCAGTACGCCGGCCGCGGCAGGCGCAGCGAACTGGCGCTTGAGATTGGGCAGCGACGAGCGGCGCCAGGCGATGAGCGGGCCGATCCCGGTGAACAACAGCAACAAGAGCCCGAGCGGGATGTTCACGCTGTTGAACCACGGGGCTTTCACGGTGATCTTGGTGCCGCTGAACAGCTCCGACAGAATCGGGAGCAGCGTGCCGAACAGGACGGTAAACGCGATCCCGACCAGCAGCAGATTATTGAACAGGAAACTCGCTTCGCGGCTCACCATCGACTCGAGGTGCGCGTCGGCGTCGAGCAGGGGCAGGCGCTTCACGTAGATCCAGATGCTCGCCGCGGCAGCGAGCACCAGAAACGCGCCGAAGAACCAGCCGACCTTCGACTGGGTGAACGAGTGCACCGACGCGATCACGCCGGAGCGTGTGATGAAGGTGCCGAAGATCGACAGCAGCCACGACCCGATGATCAGCGCGAGATTCCACTTCTTCAGCATGCCGCGCTTTTCCTGGATCATCACCGAGTGCAGGAACGCGGTCATGGTGAGCCACGGCAGGAACGAGGCGTTTTCGACCGGATCCCACGCCCAGTAGCCGCCCCACCCCAGCTCCACGTACGCCCACCACATCCCCAAGCAGATTCCGATCGACAGGAACAACCAGGAGAGCAGCGTCCACTTGCGGATCGCCACCAGCCAGTCGGCCTCGAGGCGCTTCGACAACAGCGCCGACATCGCGAACGCGAACGGAATCGTGATCGAGATGTAGCCGAGGTAGAGCATCGGCGGATGGAACACCATGCCCGGATTCTGGAGCTGCGGGTTCAATCCGGTGCCGTCAACGGGGGTGTACGCGAGCCGCTCGAAGGGATTGGCGTGCGAGATGCTCGAAAACACCATCACGCTCAGGAAGAACGTGCACACGAGGCACGTGATCGCGCCGACGTAGGGCAGATAGACCCGGTGGCGGGGCGCCGTCAGCAGCTGGGCCAGCGCGCCGAACAGCGACAGCACCGTGGCCCAGAACAGCAGGCTGCCCTTCTGCCCCGCATACAGCGCCGACCACGTATAAAAGATCGGGAGGTTGCGGCTGGTATACGCGGCGACGTACTCGACGTTGAAGTCGTGGCGAAACAGCGCCACCTCGAGACAGACGACGGCCACGAGCAGGACACCGCACAACGCAAAGATGGCGTGCCGCGAGCTGGCGATCAGATCGGCGCGGCCGCGCGCGCCACCGAGAAACCCGGTAAACGCACCCCACGCTCCGAGGAGAAACGCCACCCAGAGCGCCAGACCGCCGAGCAGTGTCATCTAGGCCTTGGGAACCGACTCGTAGCGGGAGCCGCACTTGGCCAGCACGTCGGTCGCGTGAATCACGCCGTCGTGCTGGATGCGCCCTTCGACGACCACCTCGACGCTGTCGTTGAAGGTGTCGGGAGCGATGCCGCGATACACGACGGGATACGAGGCGCTGCCGTCGGTCACCCGGAAGGCGAGCGTCCGCTGTCCGACGTCGCGGGTGACGCTGCCGGGGACCACGCGCGCGCCGACCCGCATGCCGACGTCGTAAAACGTCGGGTCCGCCGCCAGCTTCTGCGACAGCTCGCTCGGTGTCAGAAAGTACTGACCGGTCTGCTTCACTCCGGTCGCCATCAGGTAGCCGACGGCGCCCACGATCAGCACCGCTCCCAGGGTGAACTTCACACCGGCGTTCATAGCTTCATTATACAGCCGGATACAGCCGGATGACACAGGCGCTCTCCTACCCGTCCGCATACATTCATACTCGCCTTCATGACCGCTTCATCTGAGATCCCGGTCACGGCCGCTGCGTTGCCGCGGACCTCGCTGATCGCCGCTCCGGGATCGGCGAAAATCGACGCGACCGTAGTCGAGGACCAGGTCGCCCGGGAGCAGCTGCGGCGCCTGGTGGGCGAGAGCCGTTGGGCCGAGGTCGCGCATCTCGTGCTCATCGGCGTGGTCGCCGTCCTGCTCTGGCCGTGGATTGCCCACATCACGCTGGCCGTATGGGCGGCGGCGGTGACGGCGTGCACGGCGATCCGCGGCGTGCTGCGAGTTCGCATGCAGCGCGGCGCCTACACTCCCGGCGCAGCCCTGGGGCGGATCCGCCTCGCCCTCGCAGCCAGTGGTCTGACGTGGGGCATCGGCGCGGCCGTGGTCATGGCCGGTACGCCGGTGGCACCAGCAGCGCTGCTGCTCGTGGTGTTGTGCGGGCTGGCGGCGGGTGGCGTGGCGTCGCTGTCGGGCGACCTGTGGACGTTCCGCTATTTCATCGCCGGCCTCCTCGTCCCCATCCCCGTGGGCATCGTCCAGGGCGCGTTTCAACGCGACACGCCGATCGCGATCTTCATGGTGCTCTTCTACGCCGTGGCCATGTTGGTCTTCCATCGCCGCTCGTACCAGCTGCTGCACGAGCACCTGCAGCAGTCGTTTGCGCTGGCGGGACGCGAGCAACAGGCGGTGCAGGACCGGGCGTACCTCGACGCGCTGCTGGCGAGCGCTCCGGTGGCGATCGCGGTGCTGGGGGCCGACGGCCGGGTGCGCGGCGTCAATCCGCAGTTCGAGTCGCTCTTCGGATACGGCCCTGCCGAAGCCGTGGGCCGGGACTTGAACGAGCTCATCGTCCCGCGCTCGGAGCTCCCCAAGGCGGCACGGTTCGACAGCCTGGCCCGTCGCGGCGAGCCCGTGGCGGTCGAAGTGGAGCGGCGCCGCAAGGACGGGTCGCTCATCCCCGTCATGGCGTCTGCCCGATACGTCGCCGGGACGTCCAGCGGCGACGTGCTCGTCATGTACGAAGACATCAGCGACCGGCGCAAAGCCCAGGACGCGCTGAGCCAGCTCGCCAATATCGTGCAGTCGTCGGAAGACGCGATCGTCGGGCAAACGCTGGACGGCGCCGTGGTGAGCTGGAATGCCGCTGCCGAACGCATGTTCGGCTACGGCTTCGCGGAAATCAAAGGCCTGCACATCAGCGTGCTGCGCCCGCCGGATCTGGTGACCGAAGCCGATGACATTCTCGAGCGGATCAAGCGCGGCGAGCACGTCGAGCATTTCGAGACGGTGCGGCTGCGCAAGGACGGAACGCGCATCCCGGTGTCGCTCAGCGTCTCGCTGACGCGCGACCCGCGCGGGCGGATCAGCGGCTTTTCCACCATTGCCCGCGACGTGAGCGGCCAGGTGGCGAGCCGCGCGGCGCTCCGTGACGCGCGCGACGCCGCCGAGCGCCTGGCCCAGACGCGCAGCTCGTTCCTCGCCAACATGAGCCACGAAATCCGCACGCCGATGAACGCGATCCTCGGGCTGACGGAGCTGCTGCTCGACACCGAGCTCGCCCCCGAGCAGCGGCACTCCCTCACGCTGGTGCAGACCTCGGCCGAAACGCTGCTGACCCTACTGAACGACATCCTCGATCTCTCGAAGATCGAAGCCGAGCACCTGCAGCTCGAGTCCATCGCGTTCGACCTCGAGCGGCTGGTGGAATCGGTGGTGGAGCTGCTCGCCATCCGGGCGCGGGAGCGGCGGCTCAACCTGCTCGCCGACGTCGCCGCGGACCTGCCGCCGAACGTGCGCGGCGACCCGACGCGGCTGCGCCAGGTGCTCACCAACCTGATCTCGAACGCGATCAAGTTCACGCACGAAGGCGAAGTGGTGGTTGCCGCCACCCGGGTCACCGCCGCGGAGGGACAGCCCCTGGTGCGCTTCGCCGTCCGCGACACCGGCATCGGCATCCCCGCCGAGAAACTCCATGTCATCTTCGACGAGTTCAGCCAGGCCGATACGTCGACGACGCGCAAGTACGGTGGCACGGGGCTGGGGTTGTCGATCTCCTCGCGCCTGGTCGGGCTGATGGGCGGCCGGATCTGGGTGGAGAGCG
>CAZXKN010000250.1:0-14024 GCA_964641815.1 uncultured Gemmatimonadaceae bacterium
TTTTTCCGGTTGTGAGTTCCACATCCGTGACGCGTCCGGCGGCGTACGTTACATTGGCTCGACATGAACCGATTGCGACCGCTGATCACCAAGTTTCGCCTGTGGTTCGATACCGCAGCCACCCCGGCGCGCCCCAATTCCGGGGCGCACCACGTCGACTGGGTACGGGTGCTGCCGTTCGTCGGCATGCACCTCGCCTGCCTCGGGGTGATCCGGGTCGCGGCTCACGGGGATTCCATTCACCGAGCGGCAGGCGATCAAGAGCCGGGGTGACGATTACCGCGCCTACCAGCGCGAGACGAGCGTCTTCTTCCCCTGGTTCCCGAAGCGTGCGTAGTCTGACTTCGCTGCCGTTCGCCCTCGCCGAGCGGGGCCTCGTGCCCGAGCCCCTGGTGCGCTGGGGCATCCGCCGGCTGCTGGCGCAGCGGCTGCGCGAGATCAGCCGCCCCGATTCAGGCGTAGAAGCCGAGTTGTCGCGCGGGCCCGTCGCCCTCGCCCCCGCAGCCGCCAACCGGCAGCACTACGAGCTGCCGGCGTCCTTTTTTCAGATCGTGCTGGGGAGCCACCTCAAGTACTCGAGCGCGTTCTGGAACGAAGAGATTGCGTCGCTGGACGAGGCCGAGCTGGTGATGCTCGAGGTCGTGGGCAGCCGGGCGCAGCTCGCCGACGGCCAGCGCGTGCTCGAGCTGGGCTGCGGCTGGGGCTCGTTGACGCTGTGGATGGCGCAGCGCTATCCCAACAGCAGCATCGTGGCGGTCTCGAATTCCGCGGCGCAGCGCGAGTTCATCACGGCGCGCGCCCCGGCCAACGTCCGGGTGATCACCGCCGACATGAACGTATTCCGAGCGGAGGGGCGATTCGACCGCGTCGTGAGCATCGAAATGTTCGAGCACATGCGGAACTGGCGCGAGCTGATTCAGCGAATCACCGCGTGGCTCGAGCCGGGCGGCAAGCTGTTCGTCCACGTCTTTTGCCACCGCCGCCACGCGTACCGTTTCGACACGGCCGGTGCGGGTAACTGGCTGGGCCGGTACTTCTTCACCGGCGGCCTCATGCCCTCATTCGATTTGTTGCCGCGGCTGCAGGCGCCGCTCGTGCTCGAGAAGACGTGGGAAGTGGACGGCACCCACTACGCCCGCACCGCGGAGGCGTGGGCCGCGAACGTGCGGCGCCGCCGGGACGAGGCGATCGCGGCATTGACGCCGGCGTACGGCGCCGACGCTCCACGGTGGGTCGAGCGCTGGTGGCTCTTCTTCATCGCCTGCGCAGAGCTGTTCGGCTACCGGCACGGCAGCGAATGGCTGGTAGGACACTACCGGTTGCGCAAGCCGTAAACCGCTCGCAGTTTGACGGACCCCCCACCCGCCTGGATGCTCATGCGCTTCGCGACCGTCTGTGTGTCCCTGCTGTGCAGCGTCACCCCGTTGGCCGCCCAATCACCCGCCTCGACGATCGATTGGGACTCGCTCGGCGCCGAGGCCGTTCGCAATCTCTCGGCCTATCTCGCCGTCAACACCGCCAATCCGCCGGGGAACGAGCTCGCGGCCGCGCGCTTCCTGCAGCAGCTGCTCGCCAAAGACGGGATCGAGGCGCAGATCCTCGACACCACCGAGCTCGGGCCCGGGCGTGCCAATCTCTACGCCCGCTACCACTCCGGCAGCGGCAAGAAGGCGATCGCCCTGGTCAATCACATGGACGTGGTGCCGGTGACCCCGCAGTTCTGGTCGGTCGAACCGTTCTCCGGGGCGCTGAAAGACGGCTACGTCTGGGGACGCGGCGCGCTCGACATGAAGGGCGAAGGGCTCGTCCAGGCGATGGCGCTGATCGCCCTGAAGCGCAGCGGCGTTCCGCTCGATCGCGACATCGTGTTCATCGGGAACGCCGACGAGGAGGTCGGCGGGAATGGCGCCGTGGTGTTCGCAGAGCGCCATGCCGACCTGTTGCGGGACGTGGAGTTTCTGATGACCGAAGGCGGTGACAATCTCGTCGATCACGGGAAGCTCGCCTACTACGGAGTCGGCGTCGCCGAGAAGCGGACCTTCTGGCAGCGGATCACCGTGCGCGGCGTGGCGTCGCACGGGTCGCGGCCCACCAAACAGAACCCGGTGCCCCGCCTCATCGCCGCACTCGACCGCCTGGCGCACTACGAAACGCCGCTGCACGTCACGCCCGGGGTCGCCAAATACTTCCACGACATCGCCCCGCAATACACGGGGCGGCAGCGCGTCTGGCTTGCGGACGTCGCGACGGCGTTGAAACAGCCGCTGGCCCGCGCCTGGATCATCGACAACGTCTACTGGAACGCCATTCTCCGCAACACGATTTCGCTCACGGTGTTGTCGGGGTCGAACAAGACGAACGTGATTCCGTCGGAAGCGTCGGCCGAGATCGACATCCGCCTGCTCCCCGACCAGGACACTGCGGCGGTGCGCGCCGAGCTGATTCGCGTCGTGAACGACACGGCCGTCCATTGGGAGACGATGTACCCGCCCAAGGCGCCGCTCGAGAGCCCGATCGAAACCGATCTGTTCCGGGCGATCGTGCGCGCGGCGCACGAGCGCGACCCCGAGGCCCAGGTGACGACGCCGATGCTCACCGGGGCAACCGACCGGCCGACGTACCGGGCGCTGGGGATCGTCACCTACGGCTTCGATCCGTTCAAGACCGAAGACGCGGACGCGCAGCATGGCGTGCACGGCAACGACGAGCGGGTCAGCGTCGCCAACGTCGTGTTCGGGGTCCACTACCTCTACGACGTGCTGCGCTACGTGCAGTAACCGGAGCCGATGACCGCCTCCGACCATCGTTCCGCCGTCGTCGCTGGGTTTCTCGGCTGGACGCTCGACGCGTTCGATTTCTTCCTGGTCGTCATGACGCTGACGGCGATCGGGGCGACGTTCGGCAAGAGCGACAAGGACATCGCCTTCACATTGCTCCTGACCCTCGGGTTTCGGC
This sequence comes from uncultured Gemmatimonadaceae bacterium, assembly GCA_964641815.1. Lineage (GTDB taxonomy): Bacteria > Gemmatimonadota > Gemmatimonadetes > Gemmatimonadales > GWC2-71-9 > DASTHG01. The sequence goes on from CAZXKN010000250.1 coordinate 2,956, forward strand.
CGGTCGGGGCACTGATCTTCGGCCTCATCGCCGACCGTTACGGCCGCCGGGTGCCGTTGATGCTCGATCTCGTGTTCTTTTCGATCATCGAGGTGCTGTCGGGGCTCGCGCCGAATTACGTCACGTTCTGTATCCTTCGCGCCCTGTTCGGGATCGGCATGGGTGCCGAGTGGGGCGTGGGTGCGTCGCTGGTGATGGAGAAGGTCCCGGTGAGCCGTCGCGGCATCTTCTCCGGGTTGTTGCAGCAAGGGTACGCCGCAGGGTATCTGCTGGCGGCAGTGTGCTACTTCTTCGTGTTCCCACGCTGGGGCTGGCGGCCGTTGTTCTTCATCGGGGGGCTGCCGGCGCTCCTGGCACTCTATGTCCGCTCGCAGGTGTCCGAGTCCGAAACATGGCAACGCTCGCGTGCGGGATCGTGGAGTGATCTCGGCGGGATGCTCGCCGCGAACTGGAAGATGTTCCTCTACATCACGATCCTCATGGCCCTGATGAACGGTGTGTCCCATGGGACGCAGGATCTCTACCCCACGCTGTTGAAGCGCGACTGGGGATTCCAGACCACCGGTGTCGTCACCCTCACGGCGATCTCGATGATCGGGGCGCTCACCGGTGGCCTCGTGTGTGGATGGCTCTCGGACCGCATCGGCCGGCGCCGCATGATCGTCGCCGCGTTGGCCGGCGCCCTGGTGCTGATTCCTCTGTGGGCGTTCGCGCCCAATGTGTACCTGCTCGGGCTGGGTGCCTTCCTGATGCAGGTGATGGTGCAAGGCGCCTGGGGCGTGATCCCCGCGCACATCACGGAGCTTTCCCCCGACGCCGTGCGCGGTGTGCTGCCCGGGTTCGGGTACCAGTGCGGCGCCATGATCGCAGGATGGATGCCAGTCATCGGCGCGGCCATTGCGTCCAAGACCGGCTACGCCTGGGCGATGGCGGTCACCGCCGGCACAGTCTTCGTGCTGTGCGCCATCGTGGCGTGGGTGGGACCGGAGCGCCGGGGAGTGATCTATGGTGCCGGTGCGGAGGCGACACCCTAAAGGGTGGGCCTCCAAGAATCACTGCGCGACAGCGCAGTGCATTTCAAGGCTCACGCTTTAGCGTGTCGCCGGCCGTTGGCTCAAATCGCAGATCCTGGTAGTCGAAGCTGAAGTCCGCCAGTGGATTCACCGCCGTCATCGTGAAGTGATCGATCGAGCCATCGGGGCGGAGCGCGAACGTCACGTACGCGTCCTCGATGTGCGCGGCGCGCCAGTGCGCCACGAACGTGTCGTATTGCCAGTGCGCCAAGTCTCCCACGAATGGCGGGGAGTGACTGAATCGCAGCACGAGGTGGTCGCCCTCGAGCGCTACGCCTGCGTCGCCGTACATCGGGTCGGTGTAGCGGCCGGCGTAGCGGGCGAGCGGGAACGGCGGCTGGGATGTCGTGTCGCGCGCGGCGGTGGCGGCCCGCATCGCCGAATCGGCCTGCGCCTCGGCCTGGGCGATGACGGCATGGTAGGCGGTGATCCAGTCGGTGCGCGGCGCACCGAGGTAGTAGTCGAGCAGCTCGTACTCCAACGGAGCGTACGCCGGCTCCTCGGCGTTGGTGAGCATGACGATGCCGAGGCGCTGATCCGGCACGAGTACGGTGCGCGACGTCATCCCCGCGAGCCCGCCGTCGTGCGTGACGATCTTGTGGCCGCGATAGTCGTGCAGCACCCAGCCGAGCCCGTACGCCGCGAAGTTGGGCCGCAGGGCGCGTAGCACCCCCGGGGCATCGCCGATCGGGAGGATGGTTTGTGGAGACCACATCTCCTTCGCCTGCGCGACGCTGAAGAGCGTCGACCCGCCTGCCCCGCCGATTCGGCCGGAATCGAGCCGCACGATCATCCATCTGGCGAGGTCGGTCACGTTCGAGATCAGCCCGCCGGCCGGGATGATGGCGTCGATCGTGTCGATGGGGACGATGGTGAGCTTGCCGGCGCTCAGGGAATGCGGTGCCGCGGCGTTCGCGGAGGACATCATCGCGATGTCGGTCCCCGTCCCTGACATCCCCACCGGCGTCAGGATGCGTTGCCGCACCGCGTCGGACCACTTCTGGCCCGTCACCGCCTCGATCACGAGGCCCGCCGCCAGGTACAGCACGTTGTCGTAGGCGTACGCCGAGCGGAAGCTCGTCACCGGTTTGACGGTGCGCAGCCGCCGCACGATTTCTTCGGAGCCGTAGTTCGAATGAAACCACAAGAGATCGCCCGCGCCGAGGCCGAGCCCGGAGCGGTGGGTGAGGAGATCGCGGATCGTGAATTCGCGCGTCACCCAGGGATCGGACAGCTGGAACCAGGGGAGATACTTCGTCACCGGGTCGTCCCAGGCGATGCGGCCCGAATCGACGAGCTGTGCCAACAGCGCGGTCGTGAACGCTTTCGTGTTGGAAGCGATCTGGAAGAGTGTGGTGGCGTCGACGCGCGTCGAGTCGCCCATGCGGCGCACGCCGTAGCCGCGCGTCAGCAGCACCTGGCCGTCCTTGACTACGGCGATCGCCATCCCCGGGACCTGAAACACGCGCAGCGCTTTGGCGACTTCGGTGTCCAGATCCTTCGGCAGGCGGGTCTGCGCAGCCGCCGGGGACGCAACGACCCCCAGAGCCAACACACCGAGGCCATACGCGCGCATCCAACCTCCATGGAGGATTGTTCGGCCCGGAGCGTACCGGCGACGCGGGCCGCTGTCAACGCGGGGAGACATGCGTCACACGATCCGCAGCAGCGCTCGCAACACGAGCCATCCTGCGGCGATGCCTAGCGTGGCGAGCAGCACGAGCACGGCGATCACCAGGAGGAGCCAGGCGCGGCTGGCGTGCCGCGCCCCGTGCGGGTCGGCGAGGTGGTGCTCGATCAGGGCGACGTTCTTGATGTTCGCCTTCCAGCCGACGTCGAACATGTCGCCGATGACCGGGACCGTTCCCAGCACAGCGTCGATCGCGACGTTCGCGATCATGCGCAGCAACGTTGCTCCCGGCACCTCGAAGCGCGCGGCCTCGAGCACGATGTACGAAGCGACCAGCGCCCCCGCGGCGTCTCCAATACCGGGGACCAGGCCAATCAGCGGATCGAGACCGACCCGTACCTGGGTGCCGGGAATCCTGAAGGCGGAGTCCCAGAGCCGCGCCAGCCGTTGTAGGCGTTCGACCCTCTGTTGCACCAGTCATCCTCGCCCTAGCGTAAGGGCCAACATCGAGCCGGAGGCGTGATGCACGCTGGAACCATGCTGATCCTCTCTGCAATGCTGCAGGGAAGGCCGGCCACTTCGCAAGCGATTGATTCGACGCCCCCGATCGACTCCAGCCGGACGGTGGGCACCCGGGTCGTGCTGCGCCGGCCGTTGCTGCTCGAGCTCCCGGTCGATGACCCGCGGGAGGCTCTCACGCTCGTGCCGGGGATGGTGCGACGCGGCACCGCGCTGGGCATCGGGGCGGGAACCGGATTGCGGCTGCGTGGAGGCGCTGCCGACGGCGCCGCCGTCTACATCGATGGTGCACCGGTCCGCAACCTCCTGACCGGGGTGCCCGGTGGTACGCTGGCCACCAATGCGATCGATGCGGTCACCGTCACCCGTGGCCCTGCGGGTGTCGAGCTGGAAGACGCCGGCGGTGGCGGGGTGCTGGAATACACGACCCGTTCCGGCGGGCCACACCTCGACGGCCACCTCGTCGCAGCGACGGATGCCCCATTCGGAGACGGTTCGAGCGTCGGGTTCAATCGTTTCAGCGCCGCAGCCGGCGGGCCCGCGGGACCGCGAGCCACGTGGTTTCTCTCGGGCGAGGTCACGGGACAGCGCTCGGCCTATCGCGGGATGGGCGCGGCGGATCAGCCGGCGTTCGTGTGGGGTGGCGTGGACACGGTCGTCCGCGGCGTCACCGTGCCGAACTTCACCGCAACGACAGGGCTCGAGCGCCCCCTCGACTGGATCACCCAGCGCCGCGTTGCCGGGAAAGTGGTGCTGCAGCTCGGCGCTTCGATCGTGACACTGACCGGTCTGATCAGCGAGGTGCAGCAGCGGTTCTTCCCCGGCTTCGACGTGGGTGATACGGCACTGTTTTCCGGGGCCCGCGCGACGTCCCGTCTGGCTGTCGCGAGCTGGACCCTGCCGCTGGAGTCAGGCGCATCGTCCAGCCTGCACATCGTCGCTGCTCTCGGTCACGATGGTGCGAGCAGCGGGCTGCTCACGTCAGGCTCACAGGCGTCCACTGCACACCCGGCGCTGGGGATCGAGTGGTCGAGCCTCCATTTCCTCGGCAGCGACAGCATTCCGGAAACGACCGACCAGATCGTCCGCAACGTGCGCTCGAACGCGGGGCTCAGGACGCCGTTCCTCGGACAGACCAGCTTGCGCAACGTGCAGCCGTATCGGCTGAATCCCTATGGCCTTTTGGCGGGCGGTGACTGGCCGACGGCCGGAAGCAACGGGCCCCTGGCCACCCAAACGGAAAACCGGTTCGATGCGCGCGCCTGGATCGAGCGGGATATCGCCTCTCGCCACCGGGTGCTCCTCGGTGTCGACTACACGCGCGCCGCGGATGCCGTTTACCGGGCAGACCTCATTTCACAGGTCGACCTCGACGCCTGGACGGCCGAGCCGAAACGACTGGGTTTATTCGCGGCCGATCGGGTGGCCTGGGACCAGCTCGTCCTGGATTTCGGCGCGCGATTCGATCACTTCACGCCGGGCGGAGCCTTGCCCCTGGTCCCGGGGCGCATCTATTCGGACCCTGCATGGAATTTTGCGAGCGCCACCGACGATACCGCATACACGGCATCGATCGGACGCGTGCTGCGCAACGCCACGGGAAAGAATGCGATCAGTCCCCGGGCCAGCGCGTCGTACGCCGTATCGTCGCGCGTGGCGCTGCGACTCGCCGTCGGGCAGGTCGTTGAGCCTCCCACTGTTGGAGACGTCTTCGGCCGCTCGAATACCGATCTGGTGACGACAAGCATGTTCTCATCGTTCGGCAGAGATGTTCGGTACTTGAAGTCCACCACCGGGGACGTGGGCGTCACCGCGCGCCTCACCCCGGTCCTCGAGGGAAGGGTCGACGGTTATGTCAACCGTCTGGCGCTGTACGGGCCGATGTTGACACGGTTCGACGATCCCGCGAACCCGGGGCAGACCATCGACCTCGTGGTCCTCACGCCGATCGACACCCTCACGGCGCACGGCGTGGAAGCGAGCGTCGACTGGCGGCCTCTGGCCGGTGCCAGCGGACGGGTCGTGTATTCCTGGGACCGGCGCGGCGGGGTTTCCACCCAGGCGCTGGCCGCGCTCGTCGGCTACTCGACCGGGCCGGCGCACGGCGACGTTTCGGCGAGTGCGACGCTGCGGGCGCAAAGCGGCGTGGCCTACATTCCGGAGACCAATGTCGGCTCCGGTGACGTGGTGTTCGAGAGCAGCTCGGCCTTCTTCGGACCGCTGGCGACCGCTCGTCTCCCGTGGACGCGAACCGTCGACCTGCGTCTCGCCAAGCAGGTGCGCCTGTCGCAGGTGCGCGGATCCCTGTACGCGGACCTCCGCAACGTGCTGAAAGTCCGCAATATCGTGGGTGCCTTCACGGAGACGCGGTCCGGGACCAACGCGCTGTTTCAAGCGAACCTGTTGAGCCCGGAATTCTCAAGCTTGCATATCGAGGCGCAGGCCAACGGGACGCTGTTGTCGGGGAACGCGGTCGACCTGCGACCCGACTGCGGTACCTGGACCGGAACAACGGCGGGACCGATTGACTGCGCCGCCTTGCGCCTGGTGGAGCGCCGCTTCGGCAACGGTGACGGAGTCTATGACGTCCCCGAGCAGACCACGGCCTTCAACGCGTATTACGAGGCGTTCTTCGGATCAGCGCAGTTCTCTGCGCCGGGACGGACCGCACGGATCGGGGTGGAGATCGACTTCTGAAGAGTTCGGTGGAGAACGGGGAAGGGCGGAGGTGCGCTCCACCGCCCTTCCCCGTCGTTCCCCGCCCTTAAGGAGTCAACGGCGTGCAGGTCGTCACGTCAGGGGTGAAAGCCTTCGTCGGCAAATTACGTGCGTCGCACTCCGGCTGCGGCACCGGCATGACTTCGGGTACGTTCCCCGCGGGAACATCTGCGGGGATCGTGCTCAACAGGTTGAAGCGCCGCGCATCGATCCACCGGGTGCCCTGCTCCCACAACAGCGAGTACCGCCGCTCATAGAGCAAGGCCGCGATGAACGCCGCGTTTGGGTCAGCCGCTGTGACGGTGGTCGGTGGCAGCCCTCCTGCGCTCTGCCGTACGATATTGAGATCCGCGAGCGCGCCCGCCTGATCACCTGTGAACCACTCGGCTTCAGCGCGGAGCAGAATCAGCTCTTCGTTCCGAATGATCGGAATTCCATGACTGTCGTCCGCGTTGCACCCGGAAGCGCCAAGCGAGTCCAATTGGCAGTTCATATAAATGGTGAACTTCAGCTTCCCGGGAATCGGGATCCCGCCGAGAATCTGGGTGACCGTGGCGGTGTCGATCTTTTGCAGGGCGCGGAGGTCCATGCGACCGTTGCCCTGCAACTCGGCGTCCCCGAGGGCATCGCCGAGCGCGAACCAGTTCAGCCCGTCGAGCGGCTCCGAGAGGTCGTTGGTCAGATCTCCCGAGGCGTGCGAGAAATCGAAGTACGCGCCGCTCTGGAAATCGGCGGGGGCCGCACTCATGAAGGATGCATTGAGGGCGGTCAGGGCGTTTGTATAGCATGTGCCAGCATTGCCACCACAGCCGCCTTGCACGGTTGCGCGCAGCACATTGGCTTTCGCGGCGAGAGCTCGATTGAACGCGACGTAACTCCCGGGATCGCCAAAATCACTGAGCCCCGGCGGCACGGAGAACGGAAACGCAGTGGTACCGGCCGCCACGAGATCGGCCTGGGCGCTGTCCAGCAGCGCCACGATATAACTCCACACGCCGTCTTCGCTCACCCATGGCGCTGGAGGCTCACTGACGTCACGATCCACGTCGACCGGCGCCCCCAGCTGCGCCCGCTGTTCGATGACGTACATGAATGACAGCGCCTTCAGCGTTCTTGCCATGCCGCGCGACGCTGCCTTCTCTTCCGCGGTCATGCACGTCTCGTTTGTGGCTCCCGCGCACGTGGCGATTTTTTCGACCGCCCGCAGATACACGTTGGCCGAACGAATGTGCGCGTAGTAACCCACCCAATTGGTCCCGCCGAACGAGCCTCCGGCCTGGACGGGACCGAAGAAGGGCTCCACATAATCAGGCTGGTTATTGCCGAGCAAATTGATGCCCTCGCGGCCCATCGAGCCCAACCGCCAAATGAACGACTGAATGCCGGTGCGGGCGCCCGTAAACACGCCCGTGGCGGCCGCCTGGAGCTTGCCGCGCGTGGGGTTCGTGAGCAGATCGCCGAGCGTCGGTTGATTGGTGTTCAGAATGTCGAAGTTGCAGGCCCCCAACACGAGGAGCCAGGCCAGAGCAGCGAAGTGTCTCGTGCGCATGGTCAGAACCCCGCCTTGATGGAGAAGAAGAACTGCCGCGAGGGAGGATAGGGTCCCAGGTCGATGTTCCGTGTGATGGCCTGCGAACCGTAATTCGATACCTCCGGGTCGTAGCCGAAATAGTTCGTGATGAGCACGAGGTTACGTCCGGTGACGCTCACCTGCGCCGACCTCGCGCCGAACCACGCCGCCAGGCGGTCCGGCAGGTTGAGGGACAGGCTCGCCTCGCGCAGTTTCAGAAATGACGTCGACTGCACAAACGGCCGGGCGTCGCCCGTCACGTTGCAGGCGTCGTACCTGGCCTGGCCTGCAGGCGTCCCCTGGTCGGGGGCGAGGCCGTTGCAGTCGTACAGCGACAACGTCTGATTCTGGGCCACGCCACCGTATTGCCAGTCCCACAGGAACGACAACGCCGCGCGGTGGTAGGTGATGTCGTTGAGGAATGACCAGCGAAACTTCGGGTTGGCCTGCCCCAGATAGATGACGTTGCCCTTGTCGTCGTAGCCGATGATCTGCGTGATCGGGCGCCCCACCTGGACGAAGAACTCTCCATACGAGAGGCCGTAGCCCGCATTCCCGGGGCGGAATCCGGTGGCGCCCCCCGGGAGGGTGAGCGATAGGACCGTGTTGCGCAGGCTCGTAAATGTCGTCCGGAACACCCAGTCCGCATTCTCCCGTCGAAGCGGCGTAATCGCCGCACCGATCTCCAGTCCCTGATTGCGCAGCTTCCCGCCGTTGATGAACTCCAGAGAGAAGCCGGTGCTGGGCGCCGGCGTCACGGGAACGAGCAGGTCGCTCGTTGTGCGGGTGTAGAGCGTCACTTCCAGAGACGCACGGTCGTTCAGGAAGCTCGCGTCCATGCCAGCCTCGACTTCGCGCGTCCGCTCGGGCTTGATGCTCGGGGACCCCGCGATCGCCCCGGTCACCGTCCCGACGTTGCCGCCGATAACCTGACCACCCTGCAGCGTCGTGAACTTCTGGCCGAACAGCGGCTGATTGCCGGTCTGACCGTAGGCGACGCGCAGCTTCACGTCGCTTCCCTCGCCGACGAGGTTCGGAAACCGATACGACCCGGCCGCCTTGGGGAACAGATAGTACTTGTTCACGTCGCCGTTGGCGCTGCTCCGTTCAGCACGGACGCCAGCGGACAGCAACAGCCGCTCGCTCAAGCCGAGCCATTCCTCCTGTCCGTACAGTCCGACCGAACGTTCATGGTTGAGCTCTTCAAATCCCTGGAGCACCGATCCCTGGTTCACATTCTGCTGCCCAGGCAGTAATCCCTGGGCCGTGACCCGTGAGCGCGACAGCTGTCGGTCCTCCCACTGCACCCCTGCGGAAGTGGTGGCACGGAACGAGCCGCTCGTCGGCGTAAAAGTCGAGATGGCGTTGAGATTCCAGTTATTGAACCGGCTGTCGGCATTGCCGAGGGTCGACACGCCGGGGTTGGTCTGGGACTGCTCGAAGTACAGCTCCGGAGGCGCGAAGACCTCGTTCTTCTGGTTGAAGAAGTCGATACCGCCAGCCCCGACGAACTTCAGGCTGTGATGAGCCGTCTGCAGAGCGAGGTACGTCGCGGTCAAACCGCCGGTGAACCGCAGCGCGGTTTCGTTGTTGACCGCCAGGGCGGTGGTCTGCAGCAGGTTCGATCCCCCGTAGGAGATGCCGGGTTGCGGATAGACCCCGTTCACGGGCTCCAGGTTCACGAACCCGGGTACGTACGCGAGGGCGTAGGTGACGCTGGCGCCATTGTTGTCATTATTGGTAAAGCCACGCTGCGTCGTGGTGCGGTTGAACGCCGTGGTGAGCGAGACGTTGAACCGGTCCGAAAACACCTGTTCCACGTTGGCCCGCAACGTTTGCCGCTGAGCTCCCGTGTTCCGGATGATCCCGCCGTCCCCTTTGACGTTGCCGGACAGGAAATACCGCGTCCCGCTTGAGCCGCCCGTGACGTCGAGTTGGGTCTCGTAGGACGGTGGTTTGCTGCCTGCGAGCTCCTTGAAATGATCGTACGTCGGCAACTGTCCGTTCGGGCCGACATACGACAGAATCAGGGCGCGCGTCGCCGAATCGGCCGCTGGATCTCCGGAGTTGGCATAGAGGGCAAGGGCGGTGGTAGTGTCGAACGCCCGTGTCCCCGGACCCCGCGACGCCTCCGAGAAACCGACGCGCTGCGTGATACTAGCTTGCGGCTTCCCCGCTTTGCCCCGGTTGGTCGTGACGATGACGACGCCGTTCACGCCCTTTGATCCATATATGGAGGTGGCCGCAGCACCGCGTAGAATCTCGATCGACTCCACGTCATTCGGATTGAGATCCGTCAAACGATTGACCGCATCGTCCTGCTTCTCACCGTCGTTGCGTGTGGACTGCGGGTTCCCGCTGGAGGTGACGGTGAACAGACCGCTGGAGATCGAGGCATCGCTGTACATCACCCCGTCTACGATGAAGAGGGGATCGGACGAACCGACCACCGTGTTGGATCCACGGATCTGGATCTGCGTGCCACCGCCCGGAGCCCCGGAATTCTGCTCGATGTAGGCCCCAGGAACCCTGCCCTGAAGAGCTCGATCCAGCGCGGGTGCGGGGACACCCGTCACCTGCGCGCCGGTGAGCGAGGTGCTGGCGATCGCCGCATTGCGGCGCTCGACGCCGGTCTGCTGCCCCGTCACCACCACCGCTTCGAGATTGAAGATGTCCTGCTCGAGCTGCACGTCGGCGCTCGCTTGATCCGCCGCGACGGGGACTTCCTTACGCTTGAACCCGATGCGGCGGAAGACCAGCGTGACCGCGCCTGCCGGCGCGTTGATCGCGTAGCGGCCGTCATCGTGCGACACCGTGGCGAACGCGGTTCCCGTAACGGTGACATTCACACCGCTGATCGGCCCAGCGCCCACCGCGGTCACCGCACCCGTGATCTGGCGGCCCCCTCCCGCTCCCTGTGCCCACGCTCCGGCCGCGCCAAACAGCAACGCGGCCATCAGCAGACAAATACGTTTACCCACAGCCCCTCCAGGGTGATTGTACCGAACACGACGGCAGGATTGGTATCTTGCCCCCGTTTCGAGTCCCGTGCAAGTCAGGTCATGTCGGCCGTTGCGAGGAAACGCGGCGCGCGCCGCGGCTTCGCCGCCTGCTCGTAGGCGTACGCCAACCGGATCAGCGTCGGCTCGCTCCACGCCGTTCCGATGAAGGACATGCCGACCGGCAGGCCGCGTGCGTAGCCGACTGGAACACTGATGCTCGGATAGCCCGACACCGCGGCCGGCGTCGACGATGCGCCGAGGAAGTGGTCGCCGTTGACGAGATCGGTCGTCCAGGCGGGACTCCCCGTCGGCGCCACAAGCGCATCGAGCTTCTCCTTGGCGAAGATGGCGTCGAGTCCCTCGGCGCGCGACAGGCGCCGGCAGTGCGCCATCGCCTCGATATACGCGTCGTCTGTGAGCGGGCCCTTCTCCTGGGCCTGCGTGAAGATTTCCTGCCCGAAATACTCCAGCTCCCGGTCGTGGTTCTTGTCGTTCCAGGCGATCAGGTCGGCCAGCGTCTTGTTGGGCGCCTGGGGACCGAGTCCCGCCAGATAGGC
>CAZXKN010000251.1:0-4658 GCA_964641815.1 uncultured Gemmatimonadaceae bacterium
CAACGGCGCGGCCGCCCCGTCGTCGCGCCGAATTCGTTCCCCAGCTTGCGGATCCGCTCGGCCACCGCCGGCTCCGCTTCCGTTGGCAGCGGGCCGTTGCCGACGCGCGTCGTGTACGCTTTGACCACTCCCAGGACGGCATCGATCGCCGTGGGCCCGATCCCCGCCCCGACCGCGGCACCTCCGGCGGTGGTGTTGGAGGACGTGACGTACGGATAGGTACCGTGATCGACGTCGAGCAGTGCGCCTTGCGCCCCCTCGAGCAACACCGCGTCGCCCCGCCGCAGCGCTTCGTGCACGACATAGCCGGCGTCGACGGCGAGCGGCAGCAGGCGCGGGGCGAGCCACTCGAGCAGCCGCGCGTGTTCGGCGGCGTCGGCGCGGTCGGAACTGCCCAGCATGGCGAGCATTTCGTTCGCGGCGGCAACACGGGCCGTCACCAGCTCGCAGGCGCGCCCCAAGCTGCGCAGGTCGCCGACCCGCACGCCGCGGCGCCCGTACTTGTCCTCGTAGGTCGGCCCGATGCCCCGCCCCGTGGTGCCGATCCGCTCCTGCTGCTCGCGGGCCCGGTCCAGCAGCTTATGGTAGGGGAAGGTGAGATGCGCCCGGTCGGAGACGAGCAGCTTGTGCTCGAGCTTCACACCGCGCGCCGTGAGGGCGTCGACCTCGGTGAAGAAGGTCTCGGGATCGAGCACCACGCCGTTCCCCACGACGCACACAGCGCCCTGGAGGATCCCCGAGGGGATCTGGTGCAGCACGAACGCGTCGCCAGACCCGGTGTGCACCGTATGGCCGGCGTTGGCGCCCCCCTGGTAGCGCACGACGAAGTCGGCGCGCTCCGAGAGCACGTCGACGACTTTTCCCTTTCCTTCGTCGCCCCACTGGGCGCCGACCACAACGACGCAGTGGACCTTTGGTCCAAACATGAGATCTCCCTCGGACGCCGAGCCGCCGGGTGGTGATCAGGAGTGAGGGGCCAGGACGCCTGCGACGGCTTGCGCCACCTTGTCGACGCCAGTCAATGTAAGCCGGTCTGGACGATCGCGCGGCGTGTGCACGACGGTCATCGTGACCCAATTCCCTTTCATGATGGTGATGCATTCGTGGGCGGCGGTCGCCAGCGCGAGGCCGTCCACCACGACCGGAAGGTGGCGGCGTGGGCGAGCGCCAAGTCGATCCGCCACGCGTTGTACCACGGGGCCGGGCCGGTGGGCAAACGCGACAACGGCGCCGCGATCATCGATGCCGTCGAAATTGATCACTGCCGTCTCGGCGAGCAGGTTGGCCCGCTCCCGCACGAGCGCGCGCGCGCCGACGAGGCCCAGTTCCTCTGCGTCCAGCAGAATCGCCCCGACGGGAGCCTCGGGCGACAGACGGTCGAGTGCAGCGAACACGGTGAGCACCCCCGTGGCGTTATCGACTGCTCCCGCTGACCGGTCGGTCGCGACGTTGAGTGCGAGGAAGAGCGCCGGAAGGACGAGGAGCGAAAGCCACCACCACGGGCCCGCCCCAGCCCGCGTCGCCACCAGCACTCCAGGGAACATCGCGCAAGCCGCGGCGACGAGCAGCAGGCGCCAGGCCATGGAGAGCGGCTGCCCTTTCGAATCGTAGTGCGCAGTGAGCCAGGTCGCGACCCGCACGCGCGGGCGTACCGCGATCAGGTTGATCCCCTCGGCCGCCACACGTGCGCGCAGCGGGAATCGCGCCGCGGCGGCGAAGCGATGCTCCATGACCACGAAGCCGCGCGCCGCGAGCTCGCGCCTCAAGAGCTCCCGCGTAGCGGTGTGCTGCGGCGTACCAACGAGGCGCGGGCGGGCGAGCGCGTCGAGCAGCGCCCGGTACCCGGTCATGCGGCGAGCAATTGCCCGATGCGGTCCCGATCCGGCACGGCGAGCGGAGCGAGCGGGGCGCGCACCGGACCGCCGTACAGCCCGACGCAGTCCATCGCCGCTTTGATCCCCGCCGGGCCCAGCTTCCCGACGATTTCCTTGTCGAGCGTGGCGAGGCGCGCCTGCAGCTCCCTGGCCCGGGCCCAATCCCCCGCCCGCGCCGCGGCAAAGATCGTCGCCGAGAGCTGTGCGGCAAAGCAGGCCACCGCCATGATGCCGCCCTGGCACTCGAGCTCCAGCGCGGTGACGAGCAGCGACCCCGAGCCGACGAGGAGCGACCACTGCGGCACGGCGGCGCGATACGCGGCGAGGTTCTGGGGATCGCCCGAGGAATCCTTGGCCCCGACGATGTTGCCGTGTGCCGTGAGCTCGGCGAGGAGCTCCGGCGCGATGGGGAGCCTGGTGTACTTGGGAATGTTGTAGACCAGCACGGGGACGGGGGAGGCGTCGGCGACGGCCCGGAAATAGGCCGCGACGCTGTGCGTCGAATGGGCGGCGCTGTAATACGATGGCGGCCGGACCAGCACGGCATCGGCGCCCTCAGCCGCGGCGGCGCGGGACAGCGCGATCGCGGCGCGCGTCGACTCGGCGCCCGTCCCGGCGAGGAGCCAGCGGTCGCGCGGCACCACGGCGCGCAGCCCGGCAACGAGGCGGCGCTGCTCGTCGGGGTCGAGCAGCGGCGCCTCGCCGGTCGAGCCCGCCGCCACGATGCCGTCGAGGCCCTGCGCGAGCAGCTGCTGCGCGTTGGAGGCGGTGTGCTCCAGGTCGAGGTCGCCGCTGTGCACCTGGAACGGCGTGGCGATCGGCGCCAGCACGCCGCCGATCTGCCGGTTCACGGCGAGGGGAGCATGTCGGAGAGATCGTCGGTGAACCCCGCGGGACGATCCGCTGCGGGATCGGCCTCCGGGGGCTCCCCGGCCGGCTCGTGGTCGATCGCGCGCATCTGGCTCTGCGTGAGGCGCTTGAGGGTGCGCATCTGCAGCTCGAAATCACTGGAGTTGGACGCGGCGGCGAGAGCGGTCTCGTAGGTGACCGTGCCCTCGGCGACGAGATCCATGAGGTGCTGGTCGAAGGTTTGCATGCCGTACTGCTCGCGCGACTCCTTGATGTAGTCATGCAGCTCGGCGGTATGCTCGGGGTCACGGATCATGTCGCGCACGCGTGGGGTGCAGATCAGGATCTCGAGTGCGGCAGCGCGCCCCTTCCCGTCGGCGCGCGGCAGCAGGCGCTGCGAGACGACGGCCTGCAACGCCTCCGAGAGCCGCAGCCGGGCGACGCCCTGTTCTTCGGCGGGGAACATCGCCACGATGCGGTTGACGGTGCTGACGGCGTCGGGGGTGTGCAGCGTGGAGATCAGCAGATGCCCTGTCTCGGCGGCCTTCATGGCCGTGTCGATCGTCTCGCTATCGCGCAACTCGCCGATCATGATGACGTCGGGATCCTGGCGCAGCGCCGACCGCAGCCCCATGCGGAAATCGTCGGTATCGGTGCCGATCTCGCGCTGGGTGATCGAGCAGTTCACATCGCGGTGCAGGAACTCGATCGGATTTTCGAGCGTGAGCACGTGCTTGTGCTGCGTCTGATTGATGGAATTCACCATCGCCGCCATGGTCGACGTCTTGCCCGATCCGGTGACCCCGGTCACGAGGATCATGCCGCGCTCGGCGCTGGCGACCTGGGCCAGCACCTGCGGCAGCTTGAGCGATTCGAAGCTCGGGACGTCGAAGGGAATCACCCGCATCACGATCATGAACGACGAGCGCTGCCGCAGGATGCTCACCCGGAACCGCCCGATGCCCGGCATGCCCCAGGAGCAATCGTAGTCGCGGATGCGGTCGATGCGGGCGCGGTCTTCCTCGGAGGGGATCAGCTGCTTCGCGATGACCTTCGTCTGCTCGGGGGTCAGTCGCTGTTTCGTCAACGGCACGAGCCGCCCGTTGATGCGGGCGCGGAACACGTCGCCCGCCTTGATATGGAGGTCCGACGCTCCACGGTCGACGGCAGCCTTGATGATTTTTTCCATTCAGTACCCGGCGTCCTGGTCCACGACGTTGACGAGCGGCGACCCTGCAAGATAGCGCCCCAGATTCTCGAGAATGAGAGCCGCCTCCCGCTCCCAGAAATGTTCGGTGACGGGGCTCACGTGGGGGCTCACCAGCACGCGCGGATGGGCCCACAGCGGGTGCTCCGGCGGCAAGGGCTCCGTGGCGAACACGTCGAGGGCGGCGCCCCGCAGCGCCTGGCGGTCGAGCAGGTCGAGCAGCGCGCCCGAGTCGAGCAGCGCGCCGCGCGAGACGTTGACGACGATCGCCCCGGGCGGCAGCCGCTCGAGCACGGCGCGGCCGACAGCACCGTCCGTGCCGCTGGTGCGCGGCGCGGCGATCACCAGCACGTCGCTCTCGGCGGCGAGACGATCCAGGTCCGCCGGGCCGCCGACCCACGCGACGCCGGGCGGCCCGCCCGC
This sequence comes from uncultured Gemmatimonadaceae bacterium, assembly GCA_964641815.1. Classification (GTDB taxonomy): domain Bacteria; phylum Gemmatimonadota; class Gemmatimonadetes; order Gemmatimonadales; family GWC2-71-9; genus DASTHG01. The sequence goes on from CAZXKN010000251.1 coordinate 4,354, forward strand.
CGCGGGGCGCCGCCTGACGCCCGAGACCCGCATGCCGAGCGCCAGTGCCCGCCGCGCCACGGCGCTGCCGATCCCGCCCAGGCCGAAGATGCCCACGCGCAGCCGGGCGAGCTCACGGACGCGCACGGTGCGGTCGCCGAACATGCCCTGCGCCCAGCGCCGCTCCGCCTGCGCCCGCACCAGCACGTCGAACGACCGGGCGAAGTGGGCGATCGCGGCGAGCACCCAGTCGGCGATCGGCTCGGCATGGATGCCGGCAGAGTTGGTGAGGACGATGCGGGAGCCGCGCAGCCGGTCGAGGACCG
>CAZXKN010000252.1:0-6221 GCA_964641815.1 uncultured Gemmatimonadaceae bacterium
CCTGCGGGGCCCCGACGAGTACCTCGAGCTGATCGCCGACGCGCGGCGCGCCGTGCACGTCCCCGTGATCGCCAGCCTGAACGGCGCCAGCGAGCGCGGCTGGGTCGACTACGCCAGGCTGCTGCAGGAGGCGGGCGCCCACGCCATCGAGCTGAACATCTTCTACCTCCCGGTGAGTGCCGAAGCGACCGGGCGGGCAGTCGAGGACCGCTACGTGCGCGTCGTGCAGGCGGTGCGCAGTGCCATCAGAATTCCATTGGCGGTGAAACTGAGCCCCTACTTCAGTGCGTTCGGCGAGATGGCGGGCCGCCTGGTGAAGGCCGGCGCCGACGGCTTGGTCCTCTTCAACCGGTTCTACCAACCAGACTTCGATCTCGACAAGCTCGAGGTCGTGCCGAATCTGGAGCTCAGCTCGCCGGTTGAAATTCGGCTACCACTGCTCTGGATCGCCGTGCTGCGCGGGCGGCTCGAGGCATCCCTTGCCGCCACCAGCGGTGTCCACACCCCTGCGGAAGTCGTGAAGTACGTGCTCGCCGGAGCGGACGCGGTCATGACCACGTCCGCGCTGCTCAAGAACGGTGCCTCGCACCTGCGGACGCTGGTGGATGGATTGACTGGATGGATGGAAGACCAGGGCTACGCATCAGTGGCGCAGATGCGCGGAGCGATGAGCCAGCGCAACGTCGCCGATCCCGAGGCCTTTGAGCGCGCCAACTACGTCCGCATCCTGCAGAGCTGGCGCTAGACGGGGAGTTCTACGGCGCGAGTTTGCGGGCCGCGGCGAGTCCGGACAGGCTGCGTGCCCGGTTCGGCGAGCGGGCGAGCGTGGCCTCGTAGGCACGCCGTGCTGCGGCCGGCCGGCCGATCTGGAGCAGCAGATCGCCCAACAGCTCGCGCGCTGGCAGCACGGCCCCCGGGGTCACCGGGTGCTTCTCTGTATGGTCCTCGAGATCAGCGGCGGCAGTCGCAGCCGTCACCGCGCTCGTGGTATCTCCGGCCGCGAGCGCCAACCAGGCCGAGGCGGCGAGCCGCTGGATCTTCACCTGCACCGACCACTGGGTCTGCGGACCGCCCAGGTGAACGAGCAGCGACTCGATCGCAACCAGTGAATCGAGGGCTGCGCGCGCCCGGGCCGTGTCACCCGAACGCGCTCCGCCGATTGCCCATGCGAAGTAGGTGATCGCCTCGGTCCCACGCCAGTCCGGCGCTGGACGCACGACGAGCCGAGCCGCCTCGGCCCAGGCCCCGCGTTCCAGCGCATAGCGGGCCGGGATCGCCGCGAGCGCGTAGTCGTTGATCAGCGATGCGGCGGGATAAACCGCCGTCACCGCGGCAACCGTGTCCACCACTGCGGCTGCTTCCTGGATCCTCCCTTCCTGCAGGTACGCGTAGACCAGGTAGTCCAGGGCGTGCGCACGCTGGTCCCAGAGCCCTGGGAGCCGTTGCGTCCGCTCGAACGTCCGCGCCGCGTTCGCCGATCTCACATTGGACGCGATGGAGCGGTCCCATTGTCCCAGCCGGGTGTAGATGTGGGACGGCATATGCAGGGCGTGGGGGACCGCGGGAGCGATGGCTGCATAGCGCGCTGCGGCCGTGGCGCCCCGCTCGGCGAGCGGGGGAAAGTCGTAGGCGTGGATGAGGTAATGCGCCAGACCCGGATGGTCGGGCGTCTCGTGAAACAGGGGTTCGAGCACCTCCGCCGCGCGACGCTGCAGTCCCAGCGTCGTGTCGGGCCGCGCATACCCGTCGGCGATCAGCGCCAGCGCGTAAAAGATCTGCGCTTCGCGATCAGCCGGATGTCGAGCCGCCACGCCGGCCATCGCCTGCTCGTAGCGCTGCGTGCGCACATTGTTGTCGACCCTCGCGTAGTCGCGATAATAGCTCGCGATGGCCTCGGCGTAGTCCCGCTCGCGCGAGCCAAGAGCCGCGCGCGCCACCGCCTGCTCGGCCGCCGCGAGACCCATCGCCAGGTCCGCGGGCGGGGGCGGAGTCCAGAGCGGGTGCCACAGGCTCATCGCCTGTCCCCAATACCCGAACGCACAGCTCGAATCCTGCGCGATCACCTCGCGGAACGCCTGGAGCGCTGCTTCGTACCAGAACGAGTGGAGCATCGCCACGGCCGGCTCGAGACGGGCCCGCGCGGCGGCGTTGCAACCGGACGGAAAGACGACCGTGCCAAACGAGTCGCCGGCCGCGTGCGTGTGGCTTTCCTGTGCGGCCAGGGAGGGCGCCCCGCACAGCGCGATCACCAGACCGGCGCGCCGCAGCGCGGCCGACTGCTTCCCGGTCACAGGCGTTTCAGCTCCCGCGCAGGGCGTTCACGATGTTGAGGCGCGCGGCGCGCACGGCCGGCAGAAATCCGCCCACGATGCCCATCACCACGGCGAAAATCAGCGCGTTGATGATCACGCCCAGGGACAGCGCGAACCCGAATCCGATCTCCGAGAAGCTCGAGAAGTTCAACGTCGAGACGCGCGCAAACGAGAGGAATCCCGCCAGCACGACCCCGGCCGCCCCGCCCACGAGGCCGAGCAGGATCGACTCGAGCAGAAACGCGCCGAGCACGCTGCGGCGCCGGAACCCGAGGGCACGCAGTGTGCCGACCTCTACCACGCGATTCGCCACCGCGGCGTACATCGTGATCATCGCGCCGATCATCGCCCCGATCGAGAAGATCACGGTGATGGTGATGCCCAGAACCCTGATGAAGCCGCCGAGACCCTGGGACTGCTCACGGTAGAAATCGCGCTCCCGCTTGGGCTCGACATACTGCGTGCGGGGATCTGCGTTGAGCCGCGCCTGCAGCGCCGCGAACTGACCGGGATCGCGCAGCCGGAACGTCAGTGAGGAATAGGTCGGACGCCCGAAGGCCTGCATCACCTGGTCGGCGTCGCCCCAGACCTCCGAGTCGAATCCGGTACCGCCCGCGTCGAAGTACCCGACCACGGTCCACTTATCTCCCCCGAACGGGACGACGCTGCCGAGCGCGACGCCATCGAACTGCGTCGCGATGCCGTGCCCCACGACGATCTCGTGCGTCCCGAAGGTGAACATACGCCCCTGCGTGATATGGACGCCCTGGCGCAGCTCCACGCCATGCGGCGACGTCCCGCGCACGGTGATGTTCCCCATCGCGTGGCTGCCCTTCTTGTTCAGATTGATGATGAGATTGACCTCGCGCGCGAGCAGCGGCCGGCCATCCGCGGCCGCAGCGACCTCGGGCGCGGTCTCGAGGATCTCGGCGGAGCCCCGGTCCACCTGGCTCACCAGCTCGCTGTTGGCCGACTTACGCAGCACGATCACGTTGTCCGTGGCGCCCGTGTCGACGAGCGTCTTCTGCAGGCCCTGCGCCAACATCAACACGCCCGCGAACACGAACACCACCAGGGTGAGACCGGAGAGGGTGAGAACGGTCGTGAGCCGCCGGGCCCAGAGGCTGCGCCAGATATAGGAAAACGGGATCTTCATCGCTTATCCAATGGTCCGCAGGCCGGTGACGATCGGCAGTCGCACGGCGCGCGCCGCGGGGAGCGCTGCGGCGGCGAGCCCGCTCAGCGCCGCCACCCCGAGCACCAGCACCGCCGTGAAGGCCGACACCCCGATCACCGGGAAGAACGCCGAGAACCCCTGTTTCACTCCCTGGACCATGGGGTAGATCAGCAGCAGGCCAAGCATCCCGCCCAGCACGCCGATGACGAGCGACTCACCGAGAATGAACGTCGCGATGTGTCGGCCGGTGAAGCCCAGCGTCTTGAGAATGGCGTATTCGCGGGTGCGCTCCCGCACCGCCATCACGATCGTGTTGGCGAGGACGAGCAGGATGATGCCGATGATCACGAATGAGACCACCTGCAGCGACGTGATGATGGTGCTCGACATCGACACGAAGCTCTGCTGAAACGCCTTCTCGCTCTCGGTCTTGGTGGGTGCCTGGGAGTTCGTGTATGCGGTGTCGATCGTGGCGGAGACGGCCGGCATCGCTCCGGCACTGGCGACCTTCAGGATGTACCACCCGGCATCGACATTGCGGCCCGGCTCGCGTTGCTTCACTTGCTCGTTGAGGTAGTCCCACTGGAAGAACTGCTGCGTCTCGTCGGTCGACGGATCCCTTCCCGTGTAGATGCCGCGCACCACGAACTCCCAGCGCCCCGGAAAAATGTCGCCATCCATGGTGATCACGTCCCCCAGCTTGAACCCCTTCTGGATGGCGAGCTTGCGGCCGATGATGCAGGAGTTGCGCTCACGCTGGAAGGCCGCAAGCTGGTCCGGTGGGACGATGAACTCCGGATAGAGTGTGAAATACGTGGCCGGGTCCACCGCGAGTCGCGGCCAGAAGTTCTTGAAATCGCTGCTGTTGCCGTAGACGCCGCCGAACCAGTTCGCCCACGACACGCCCGTTACTCCCGCCACGCGCTGCAGCTGTTGCAGATCGGTGACCGGCAGCGGGAAGATGAACGAGACGCGATGGCGCACGATCATGCGATTCGACGCGGCGTTCGTCACGCCGGCGTTCCACGCCCCGATGACCGTGCGCAGCAGGCCGAAGGCCATCACCGCCGTGGCGATCCCCGCGATCGTCAGAATCGAGCGCAGGCGATGCCGGAAGGCGTTGCGGAGAATGATCGAGAACATCTTCATGGCGCCCCCTATTGCAGCACGCCCTTGTCGAGATGGCGCACCGTGTGCGCCCGCTCGGCGGCGTGCGGATCGTGCGTCACCATCACGATCGTCTTCCTGAATTCCTTGTTGAGCCGGTCGAGCAGCGTCAGCACCTCGTCGGCCGACTTGCGGTCCAGGTCCCCCGTCGGCTCGTCGGCCACGAGAATCGTCGGATCGGCGGCGAGCGCCCGCGCGATCGCGACCCGCTGCTCCTGCCCGCCCGAGAGTTGCCGCGGGTAGTGGGTCATCCGGTCGGCGAGACCGACGAGCGCCAGCGCCGTCTGGACGTGCTCCTTGCGCTGCGCCTTGGACAACGGGGCGAGCAGCAGCGGCAGCTCCACGTTTTCATAGGCGGTCAGCACGGGGATCAGGTTGTAGAACTGGAATACGAACCCGATATGCATCGACCGCCACTTGGCGAGCTGCGACTCGGACAGCTGCGCCACATCGGTGCCGGCGACCGTGACGCTTCCCGCATCGGGGCGATCGATCCCCGCGATCAGATTCAGGAGCGTGGTTTTTCCGGAGCCCGACGGGCCCATGAGGCCCAGGAATTCACCTTCCGGGACGTCGAGCGAAATGTTCTCGAGCACCGGCACGGCATTGCTGTCGCGCCGATACGACTTGGACACACCACGGATCTGGACGATTGGTCCCGCCACTGGTCCATCCTCGTTCAAGGTGCTTTGACTTTGACGCCGCGCTGCAGCCGGTCGCTCACGCTGTCGACCACCTGCGTCCCCACGGCGAGGCCCTGCAACACCGCCACGCCCTGCCCGACTCTGCGGCCGATGACCACCGGGATTTCCACGGCGTGTCCCGCCGTCACCGTGTACACCACGCTGTGCCCGCCGCGCAGCGCGACCGCGCCCGCCGGAATGGTGAGCAGCGGCGTCGTATCGGCTTTCGCGGCCGCATCGGTGCGCGGCAGAAAGTGAACCTTGGCGCTCATTTCGGGCAACACCCGCGCGTCGTACTTGTTGAAGGCGACCTTCACCTGCACCGTCGCCTTGGCGCGGTCGGCGGTGGGCACGATCTTCGCCACAGTGCCGGGATAGCGCACGTCGGGATAGGCGTCGAGCACGATCTCGCACGGCGCCCCCACGTCCACCTGCTCGATGTTCGATTCGGAGACATCCACCTCGACTTGCAGCGAGCTCAGGTCGGCGAGCGTCACGACTGCCGCCTTGGACAGCGCGCCGCCGGCCAGCGGCGCCACCACCTCGCCGACATCGGCGTTCTTCGTCAGCACGGTCCCGTCGAACGGTGCCCGGATCACTGTGTTCTCGAGCGCGACCTGTGCGGCGGCGAGATTCGCCTTGGCGACGTCGATCGTCGCCGTCACTCGGGCGTAGCGCGCCTCTGCCGCGTCGTAGGCTGCCTGCGAGCTGAGATTCGAGTCGAGCAGCTGCTTCTCGCGATCCATCGAGCGCCGCGCGTCCTGCAGGTCGGCCACGCCGAGCTGCACGTTGGCCTGCGCCTGGGCCACCTGGGCCTGGACGTCGCCATTCTCGATCCGCGCGATCACCTGCCCCTGCCGCACGCGGTCGCCCTCGACGACG
>CAZXKN010000253.1:0-6286 GCA_964641815.1 uncultured Gemmatimonadaceae bacterium
AAAGAGCGCGCTCCAGGCCCAGCTCGATCACGCGCGCTCGCAGCGCCCCGCGAAAGACACGACGAGCGACACGACCTTCACCATCGGCGCGCTCGGCTCGGGCTCCGACTACACCGCGTTCATCGATCACCTGGGCGTGCCGGCGCTCGACATCCGCTACGGCGGCGCCGAGCATAGCGGCATTTACCACTCCATCTACGACAGCTACACCTTCTACGAGCGATTCCTCGACACCGGCTACGTCTACGGGGTGACCGAAGCCCAGACGATGGCCACCGCGATGCTCCGCATGGCCGATGCCCCGGTCTTGCCGTTCGATTTCGTCGCCGCCACCCGCACCTACCACGCGTACGCCGACGAGATCGCCAAGCTCGCCGCCGGCAACGACACCACGAAGGGGCTCGACCTCTCCGCAGTCCGCACGGCGCTGCAGCACCTCGACAGCGCCGCCGCCGTATGGCAGCGGTCCAGTGCCGCGGTGGACGGCGCCGCGGGGCTGGACGCTCACGCGGCGGCGCTGGCGCAGGTGAACCACCAGCTCGCGCTGACCGAGCAGGCGCTCGCCGACTCGGCAGGGTTGCCGCGGCGGCCCTGGTTCCGACATCTCGTCTACGCGCCGGGAGCGTACACGGGATACGGCGTGAAGACGATGCCCGGGATCCGGGAAGCGGTGGAAGCGCGCCGCACCGCGGAAGCCCAGACGGAGGCGACGCGGGTCGCACAGGCGATCGATCGCTATGCCGTCGCCATTCGTGCGGCGGCGGAGGCGCTCGACCATGTGCTGCAGTAGTATTGACACTCCCGCGGGCCACGGATACCGTGGGGCGTCCCCAACCCGAACACAGGCGAGCCGTCCATGAGCACTCCTCCGCCACGCATGTCCATGCCCCGATCGTCCTTCGCGATCGCCATGAAGGACTACACGCTGATTCGGCCGGGCATTGCCGTGACGATCAGCGCGGCGACGCTGGTAGCGGCCTTGATCATCGGAGTGCTCCTCATCAAATCGCTGGCCCACGCCTCGGCGACCGTGTCCCGGGGCGCCCAGGCGAGCGAAATGCTGCACCGCTACAACGCCCGCTACGAGGTGTGGCGCAGCATGGCGACGAGCTCCGACCCGATGTACCGGGGGACCGAAGTGGTCGCGCAGCGCGACAGCATCCGCAGCGCGCTGCAGGGTGAGCTGTCCCGGTTCGGGGCAGCGCTCGCCGCCGCGCAGGAAAAGGACCTCGTCCAGCAGGTCCTCGACGGACTCTCCTCGACCGACGCCGCCCCGACGACGAAGGCCCGTCAGGCGATGATCGTGCTGCTGCACGACCAGGATACCGCGCTGTTCGACGCCGCCGAGGCGTCGCAGCGCGGAGTGCTGCTCGCCGCGGTGCTGCTGGCTCTGACCATTCTCGCGGCGGGCTTGTTGATCGTGCCGATGGCCTGGCTCTACGTCCGGTACAAGCGCGGCGCGGCGATTGAAGTGAAGGTCTGACGCGGGTGGTGGAGGGACCCCGCGACCGCGAGCGCCTCCGCACTGTCGTCGTCACCGATGCCGACGAGCTGGCGACGTTGCTGGCCGACCGGATCGTCGCCACTATCCGGCGCGCCACCGCCGCTACCGGCCGCTGCGTGCTGGGGCTGGCGACCGGCAGTACTCCCCTCGGCGTCTATCGCGAGCTGATCCGCCGCCACGCGGCGGGAGAAGTGGACTTCTCCCGCGTCGTCACCTTCAATCTCGACGAGTACTACCCGATGTCGCCGGAGAGCCCGCACAGCTACCGGCGCTACATGTGGGAGAATTTCTTCGCGCACGTCGGGATGAGGCCCGAACAGGCGCATCTGCCCGCGGGCGACACGCCGATCGACCGCCTCCCCGAAGCCTGCGCCGCCTACGAGCGCGCCATCGCCGCCGCCGGCGGCATCGATTTCCAGCTGCTCGGCATCGGGCAGAGTGGCCATATCGGATTCAACGAGCCCGGCTCGGCCGCCGATTCGCGCACCCGGCTCGTGACCCTCGACAGCCTCACGCGCAAGGCCGCGGCCGCCGACTTCTTCGGCGAGGACAACGTGCCGCGCGAAGCGATCACGATGGGCGTCGCCACGATCCTCGAGGCGCGCGAGATCGCGCTGATCGCCACCGGCGAGCACAAGGCGGCGATCGTGCGCCGCGCCGTCGAAGGAGAACCCTCCCCCGATGTCGCCGCGACCTTCCTCCACAGGCACGGCGGCGTCACCGTGTACCTCGACCTGGCCGCCGCCGCGGAGCTGACGCGCATCCACACGCCCTGGGTGCTCGGGCCCGTCGACTGGACCCCGGCGCTCACCGAGCGCGCCGTCGTGTGGCTCGCCGAGCGCACGGGGAAGGCGATTCTCAAGCTGACCTCGGCGGACTACACCGAGCACCACTTGAGCCCGCTCCTGGCACGCGCCGGCACGCCGGGGCCCCTGAACGGCCAGATCTTCAACCGGCTGCGCGACAAGATTCGCGGGCGGCGCAAGCTGCCGGAAAAACGTCGCGTGCTGGTGTTCTCCCCGCACCCCGACGACGACGTGATTTCGATGGGCGGCATTCTCCGCAAGCTGACGGAGAACAAGAACGACATCATCGTCGCCTACATGACGAGCGGCAACATCGCCGTGTTCGATCACGACGTGCGACGCCACCTCGATTTCGTCGATCGGGCCGCGAAAGCGCTCGGCGCCGACCCCAAGGCCGTCGAGCGCGTGCAGCACGACGTGCTGTCCAATTTTGCGGGCAAGACGCCCGGCGACGTCGACCTCCCGGTGGTGCAGGACCTGAAGCGCTACATCCGGGAATCGGAAGCGATTTCGGCGCTCGAAGCGGTGGGGCTGACGGCACAGTCGGCGCGGTTCCTCAATCTGCCGTTTTACCGGACGGGAGAGGTGCGCAAGCTGCCGATCGGCGAAGCCGATGTGGCGATCGTGCAGAAGTTGTTCGAGGACGTGCGGCCGGATTTCGCGTTCGTCGCCGGTGACCTCTCCGATCCGCACGGCACCCATCGCATGTGCAAAGCGGCGATCGACCAGGCGCTGTCGCGCCTCCCCGCCGTGCGGCCCGAGATCTGGCTCTATCGCGGCGCGTGGCAGGAGTGGCCGATCACGGAAGCCGACGTGCTGGTGCCGCTGTCGCAGGACGAGCTGCGCGCCAAGATTCTGGCGATCTTCAAGCACCAGTCCCAGAAGGACACGATGCCGTTCCCCGGGGGCCACGACGAGCGCGAATTCTGGCAGCGCGTCGAGGCGCGCAACGTGGAGACCGCCGCCCACGCCGACCGGCTGGGGCTGCCGGAGTACTTCGCGATGGAGGCCTACCGCGTGGAGCGGACGCCGGCGCCCTAGCGGAACAGTTTCACGGCCGTCTGCAACGTCTTGTAGATCCCCCACCCGAGCGGAATGGCGACGAGCAGCCAGGCGACCGCCACCGCCGCCCAACTCGATGCGCTGGGTCGCTGCATCATTCCTCCATTCGCCTCATCGCTTGCCTGCGAGCTCCTGGGCGAGCTGCGCGTCGTTCATGAAATACCGCTCCGCCACCGGCCGCACGCGGGCATTGGCGATGAAGCCGATGACCAGAAGGCCGGCCAGCACGTACAGCGTCGTGTTGTAGGCCTGGGCGGCGGGCACGCCGCGGTCGATCTGGAATTCCCGGATGTAGTTCACGAGGATCGGGCCGAGGATCCCGGCCGCCGACCAGGCGGTCAGCAGCCGGCCGTGGATGGCCCCCACGTGCACGGTGCCGAACATGTCGGCGAGATAGGCGGGAATCGTCGCGAAGCCGCCGCCGTACATCGTCAGAATGATGCAGAAGACGGCGACGAACAGCGGAATCACGCCGGCCCGACCGGCGGTCGGCGCGGAGCAATACAGCACGAACCCCAGCGCGAAGAAGATGACGTAGGTGCGTTTGCGCCCCAGATAATCCGACAGCGATGCCCAGAAAATCCGCCCGCCGATATTGAACAGGCTCAGGAGCGCCGCGAAGCCCGCGCCGATCGTGGCCACCTGCGTCTTTTGATCTTCGGTGAGATCGCGCAGCGCGCCGGCGACGCCGATCAGCTTGCCGCCGAACACCTCCTGCAGCATCGGGGAGGCCATGCCGATCACGCCGATGCCGGCGCTGACGTTCATCCACAGCACCACCCACAGCAGCCAGAACTGCGGCGTCCGGATCGCCTGGTTCACGTGCACCTGGCGCGTGGTGATCATCGCCGTGTGCTGCGGCACCGGCGGCGTCCACCCGGCCGGCTGCCATCCCGGCGCCGGCAGTCGATAGCCGAATGCCCCCGCCAGCATCGCCACGAAGTAGATCGCGCCCATCGTGACGAAGGTCTCCTGCACCCCGACCGAGGTCGGGGTCTTGAAATGATTCATCAGGAGGTTGGCGAGCGGCGAGCCGATCATCGCGCCGCCCCCGAAGCCCATGATCGCCATCCCCGTGGCCATGCCGCGGCGATCGGGGAACCACTTGATCAGCGTCGACACCGGCGAGATGTAGCCCAGGCCCAGGCCGCAGCCGCCGATCACCCCCGAGCCGATCCACAACAGCAGGATTTGATGGAGGTGAACGCCGAGCGCCGAGATCAGAAAACCGCCGCCCCAGCAGAAGGCCGCGACCACGCCCGCCGTGCGTGGGCCTTCGCGCTCCACCCAGCGGCCGAACAGCGCCGCCGACGAGCCCAGAAAGACGAAGAACAGCGTGAACATCCACCCCAGCGTGCTGATCTTCCAGTCCCCGCTCGCCGCGGTCGTGATCCCGATGGCGCGCGACAACGGGAGCCAGAACACGCTGAAGCCGTACGCCATGCCGATGGAGAGATGAATGGCGAGGGCCGCCGGGGGAACGAGCCAGCGGTTGAAACCGGGGCCTGCGATGATCCGTTCCCTGGACAACAGTCCGGAGCTCACTCGGCTGCTCCCGTCGAGGCGGCCTAACGATGGCGTCACCCCATGTATCGCGCTAGAGTCCTGCGATGACCGTGACCACCGCCGACGCCGCGCCGCCCGCGGCCGCCGCAGTGCGGCCGGCGTTCCCGCTGCACCTCGCGGCGGTGCTGTTCGCCGCGACGAGCGTCGTCGCCGGCGTGATCTGGGATATTTCGTGGCATCGCTCCGTCGGGCGCGACACCTTCTGGACGCCAGCGCACATGGCGATCTACCTCGGCGGCATCGTCGCCGGCGTCGCGTGCGGCTGGCTGGTGCTGCGCACTACGTTCGCGGGAACGCCGGCCGACCGCAGCGCCAGCGTGCGGTTCTGGGGATTCTCGGGACCCCTGGGCGCCTGGGTGTCGATCTGGGGGGCGATCGCGATGATCACCTCCGCGCCGTTCGACAACTGGTGGCACAACGCGTACGGACTCGACGTGAAGATTCTCTCGCCACCGCACGTGTTGCTGGCCCTCGGCTTCACCGGCATCCAGGTCGGCGCCTTGCTGATGCTGGCGGCGCGCCAGAACGACGCCGCACCCGGCGACCCCCACCTCGGCGCCTACCGCTGGTGGTTCGCCTACGCCGCGGGATTGCTCGTCGTCAACTTGGGCGTCATGTGGATGGAGTCGATCGGATTCCCCAACCAGGCGCATACTGCGGCGTATTACAAGATCTGCGCGGGCGCTTTCCCGATCCTGCTCGTCGCAACGGCCCGCACCTCCACGTTGCGCTGGCCCGCCACTACCGCCGCCGCTGTGTACATGGCGGTGAACATCGTGATGCTCTGGATCCTGCCGCTGTTCCCCGCAACGCCGCAGCTCGCGCCGATCTACAACGCGGTCGACCACTTCGTACCACCGCCGTTCCCGATCCTGCTCGTGGTCCCGGCGCTCGCGATCGACCTGGTGCTGCGTCGCGGCCCGGAGAGCGACTGGTCCCGCGCCGCGCTGATGGGCATCGGCTTCGTGCTGCTGCTCGTGGCCGTGCAATGGTATTGGTCGATGTACCTCGTCAGTCCGGCGAGCGAGAACTTCGTGTTCGGCGTGCAGCGCTGGAATTACAACAACCGCGTCGGCGCCTGGGATCATCAGTTCTGGAACATCCGCACCAGTCCGCTCACGCTTGCGGGCGTCGTCACCGCCATGGCCATCGCTGTAGCCGGATCGCGCCTGGGACTGTGGTGGGGTGCCTGGATGGCGCGCGTGCGCCGATGACGCCGCGGTGGAGCGAGCTGCTCGTCGCCACCGGCGTCCTGCTCGTCGCCAGCGCCCACGTCGGCAGTCCGGATTCGTTTTTCGAGGGCGATGCCGGTCCCTATCGCATTCGCGTCATCGTCCGCCCGCCCGGG
>CAZXKN010000254.1:0-7125 GCA_964641815.1 uncultured Gemmatimonadaceae bacterium
GCCTACGTGATGAACAAACTGGATTTCCACCTGACCGATGATCCGCGTGAGAAGGCGCTGCGCGAAGCGCTGTACCGCGCGATCGCGCGCGCGCCGGCAGCGCTCCGGGCGCGGGAGCACGTCGGGGTTCGGACGTAGGGAGTGCGCGTCGTCAGGCACGGCGCGACAGGCGTACCGGGAGTCCCAGAAACCGGCCGAAGCGTCGCGCGGCCCGCCGGATCAGCTCGTGCTCATCCGCTGTGAGCGGCACCAGCAGCTGCAGCTGGACGTGCAAGGTCTTGCCGAGCGTGCGCCGCCACCTGCCGACGATCTGGCCATCGACGACCACGACGTGCCCGATGAGTCCGTCCACCCGCTGGCGCGGCCGGGCCGCGAGCAGCCGCTCGGCGACGGCGCTGCGGTCGCGGAAGCCGACGACGTACTCGTCGTAGTTCGGCAGCAGATGGGCCACCCGCACGGCCCGTCGCGTACCGCGTGACGGAACGTGCCAGTACGCGCGCCCGTCATCGGTACTGCGCTCCAGGGCCGTCCCGGCGGCGGCGGCACCACGCGTCGCATCGGCGACCGTCAGCCCCGACCACCACGCGAAGTCCTGCAGCGTCGCCGGTCCACGGGTCGTGAAGTAGCGCCGGATCAGGTCGCCCAGCGCCTCGTCGCGATCCCTGGGCGGGGACGCGGGGACGCGATCGTCGAACAGCGCGTACGTGAATTGCCTGCCGCGGCGCGGCCCGCTGATGATGACGCGATCGAGCTCCGCCCGCATCAGCAGCTGCCCCATGTGTTGTCCCGTCGGCGCGCGCACCCCGCCGCGCCGCAAGAGCACCGCCAACTCGGGACGCGTACGCTGCCTGCCACCCTCCAGTGCGCGCTCGAGGGCGCGGTTGCTCTTGCGAAACTCCGCGGCGGCGAGCCCGAGAGTCCGTTCGTGATAGGCCTGGCTGGCGCGGATGCGCGGCGCCGTGAGCTCCAACATCCAGCGCGCGTCCTCAGGCAGCACGAAATGCCATGTGGGGCGCAGGACGTGCGTGCGCAGGATGGCTCCGCTTGCGAACGCGCGTTCGACCTCCGCATCGGTGAGCCCGCTGGCGCGCTGTGCCAGCGCCCACTTCGCGCCACGGTAGTCCTGCGCCTGCACGGCGCCGAGCGCCCGTACCACGGCGGCCGCCGTGCGCAGCGGTGACAACAGGTGTTGATTGGCGAGTCGCCGAGGGGCGATGGCGTTCACTTGACTCCGCGAGTGGTCGGGGCTCAAATAGTTGAATGGCAACGCGAACCCGCGCAACCCTGTCCCGCCTCACCCGGCGCGCGACGCACGGTGGCCGCACCGTTGCCGGCAGCGCCGCTCCGCCGAGCGTCGTGAGCTCCGAAAGCGGCCGCACTTATCGCCTGGAGCGGCTGGTCGGGAAGGGAGGGTTCGGAGAAGTCCACCTCGCGACGCCCGAGCCGCGCGGCGGATTGCCGGCCCAGGTGTGCGTCAAGATCACCGAGCGTCTCACGCCATGGCTCCGCGAAGCGTACTTCGCCGAGCTCTTGGGCCGCGAGCCCCGGGCGCTGCGCATTCACGACCGCTTCGTGATCACGCACGGCGGGCCCACGCGCTACTGCCTTGCCATGGAGTACGCCGAGCACGGCGACCTCGGAGCCTGGCTCGCCGGCGCGGGGCCGCAGTCGGAGCGGTTCGTGCGCCGCGAGCTCGCCGGCATTCTCTCCGTGCTCGACGTGCTGCACCGCGGCCAGGCACTGCACCGCGATCTGACGCCGTTCAACGTCTTCGTGTGCGAGGGTCAGCAGCTGAAGCTGGGCGATTTCGGGATCGCGACGCATCAGATGTCGAGCCGCGGCGTCACCGCCGATGCGTTCAATCTGCTCAACGTGCCGAACGAGATCGCGTGGGGCAGGGTGCGGCGCTGGCAGCAGCGCGACGACATTTATCAGGTCGGACTGATCGCCGTGATGCTGTTGCGGGGCGACATCGGCGGTGTGATCCGCAGCCGCGACGTGCGCACGCTGCCCTGCAGCGACCATCTGAAGGAAGTGATTCATCGCTGTCTCGGCGTGCGCGGCAAGCGCTACGAGGCGGCCGGCGAGCTGATCACGGCGCTCGAGCATGCGCGGACGGCACCGCAGTTCGGGCGGGTCCAGGATCTGCGCGGCAAGCGGGTGTCGTTCACGGGCTTCCTGAGCCGGCCGCGGCGCGAAGCGGTCGCCGCCGCCAAGCGGGCGGGAGCGACGGTGCAGTCCGCCCCCGGGCGTGGCACCGACGTGCTGGTGCGCGGGCGCCCGAACGCGCTGCAAATCGCCGGCACGGGAGGCGGTCTCAAGCTGATGGAGATCCGGCGCCTCGCCGCCCGCGGCCACGTCGTGACGATCATCGGCGAGCTCCAGTTCTGGCGGCTCGTGCAGCGGACACGTTCTGGAAAGAAAGGTCGCCGGAAATGACATCGCCTGCCGTCACCGTGGGTCTCGTCGTGCGCATGCTCCGCGAGGGCTTCGACGGGGCGCCCGGACCGTGGACCTACTTCACCGACACGTCCATGGGGACCGGTGTCCTCAGCACGATCGACGCGCTGACCGCGGCGCAGGCGTCGCACGCGGGCGGCCCCGGCCACACGACGATCGCCGGTCACGTGCACCACCTGGAAGCGAGCGTTACCCTGACGACGCGGACGTTGCGCGGCGAAACCGCTTCGCGCGACCGCAGCCGCAGCTGGACCGTGTCCGCAGTGGACGACGCGGCATGGGCGGACCTGCGAGCGTCGCTGCGGCGTGCATACGCAGACCTGGTGGTGGCGGTGGGGATGCGCAGCAACTGGGACGAAGACGCCATCGGCACGGCGTTCGGCGCGATCGCGCACACGGCGTACCATCTGGGCGCGATCCGGCAACGGCTGACCGCGCCCTGAGTGAGGAGGGTTATCGCATGGACGAGCGGGACTCGGTAGCAGCAGAGGTCGCGACGCGGCTCCGGTCGCGCGGGATCAGTCTGACCGGGGCGGAGGGGCCTGAGGAGCTCGCCGATCTGCTGACCGCCGTCGAGCGCTTCGAGGCGGCTGTCGAACGGCACGGCGGTGACTTGATGGTCGACGACCTCAAGAGCTCTCGGCCCGACGACCGGCATTTCGTCGTGCCGCGACGGGAACGGGGCGAATCCGTCCGGGCCTACATCGGCCGTATCGACGAGGCAACCGTGCAGTTACGCCACCATCCGCGACAAGCGGACTGAAGGGGTCTCCTGCCTGAACGCCGCCTGACCGGGTCTGCACCGGCCTGGACCAGATGTTGACGGGCCCGGAACTTGCACGGCTTGCGGC
The DNA here is from genome assembly GCA_964641815.1 of uncultured Gemmatimonadaceae bacterium. Classification (GTDB taxonomy): domain Bacteria; phylum Gemmatimonadota; class Gemmatimonadetes; order Gemmatimonadales; family GWC2-71-9; genus DASTHG01. Next base: position 3,312 of record CAZXKN010000254.1, read on the forward strand.
GCGATTGCGAAACGCGCTTCCCGACCTGGAGGTGTTGCGATGAAACGACTGTTCCTCGCGGCTGCCGTCGCCGGCCTGTGGCTCGCCGCCTGCTCCCGCGAACCTACCGCACCCAACGCGCCCCTGACGACCGTGCCGGCTACGCCGGAGATGATGCGGTTCGAGAGCGACAACCCGCATGCGCACGTCATGCTCCCGAAGGGGTTTGTGCGGGCTGCGGCGCACCGTTCGTCCACGGGAATCAATTACCACGGTGGGCCGCTCTTCATCAGTCAGACGCGGATCGTGGCGATCTATTGGTCGGCGGCACCGATCTACACGAACGGTCCGACACCGGGAACGACCGGCACCGGGAGCCAGGACGGCTCGCTCATCGGCGCGTTCCTGAGAAACCTCGGCGGCTCGGCGTACTTCAACATCAATTCCACCTATTTCGATGGCACCGGGGCGAACGTGCACAACGCCGTCTCGTACACCGGCTTCTGGGCGGCGAACAGCAACGTCCCCGCGGCGGGGCACACCGTCTCGGATGCGGCCGTGCAGGCCCAGATCGTCGCCGGGCTCAACTCCGGAGCGATCACGTTCGACAACTCCACCCTCTACGTCGTGTTCAGCGGGCCGGGCGTGAACCTGGGTGGCGGATTCGGCTCGCAGTACTGCGCCTACCACGGACACTTCAGCTCGAGCGGCCGGGACGTGAAGTACGCAGTGATGCCGCACGACGCCGATTTCGTCAGCGGGTGCACGGCGCTCGCCGGCTCGCCGAACAATGATTTCGCCGCCGACGCCGAGGTGAATACGTTGGCGCATGAGACGGAAGAGACGACGACCGACGAGGACTTGAACGCCTGGTACGACCGGCGCGGCGAAGAGAACGCCGACAAGTGTGCGTGGACGTTCGGTACGACGTATACGACCTCCAATGGCTCGACGGCGAACATGAACCTCGGCGGGAAGGACTACCTGGTGCAGCGCAACTGGGTGAACAGCGGCAACGGCGGCTGCCTGGTTCACTTCCCTTGAGGCGAGGCTCCTCCAGACCGCCTCACGACGACCCGATGAGCAACCCGGTGGCGAACACGAGCACCCCGCCGAGCCCGACCTGAATCGCCGCCTGAAGCGGCGGCGTGTCCATGTAGCGGTGGCGGATCCAGGAGATCGCGGCCAACTCCACCACGACTACGGCCGTCGCCGCGATCAGGGCCAGATGGAAGTCCGCAATCAGGAACGGCAGCGTGTGGCCGATACCGCCGAGCGCGGTCATCGCGCCGCAGATGCCGCCGCGGGCCCACGGATGCCCGCGTCCGGTGAGCGTACCATCGTCGGATAGCGCTTCCGCGAATCCCATGCTGATCCCGGCGCCCAGCGAGGCCGCGAGGCCGACGAGAAACGCGTCCCAGCTCTGCTGGGTCGCCACGGCCGCGGCGAAGACCGGCGCCAGCGTCGAGACCGAGCCGTCCATCAATCCGGCGAGGCCCGGTTGTACCACCTGGAGCACGAACAGCCGCCGTCGCGCCTCGGCTTCTTCCCGGCGCGCGTCGGGCGGCAACTGCTCCTGCTCGAGCTCGGCGGCGCGCTGCTCGTGCGAGCGCTCCGCCTGGGCCAGATCGTCGAGCAGTTGTCGTGTGGCGGGATCGGTGGTCCGGGCTGCGGCGCGCTCATAGAATCGACGACTCTCTACTTCCGCCGTCGCCGCCTGCTTGCGGATCACCTCCGGCCCGAGCGCCCGCACCAGCCACGGTGAGCGGCGTTGCACGAATCCGCGCACGTCCTGGCGGCGGATCAGCGGGATATGATCGCCGAAGCGGCGCCGGTACTGTTCCACGAGCTGCGTGCGGTGGGTGGATTCCTCCCGCCGCATTCCATCCAACACCGCCGCCGAGCCCGGGTACGTGACGCGGAGCCGTTCAGCGTAGTCTGCGTATGTGCGCTCGTCGTCCTCTTCCAGCGAGATCGCGAGCGCCAGGACTTCCTGCTCGGTGAGGCTGTCGAATCCACGCATTCCGGTTCTCCCGTTTCTTCTAGGGGTTCTGCGGCTGCCGCCCCGAATCAACGACTCCTGGAATCAACGACGACCTGAGTCGCTTGCAAGAGACGCCCCCTGCTCATGCGCCCGTGCCTCATTCCCGAGTCGAGGGGGAGCTGATCCCAACGCCACAGCGTCTTGCACCGCCATCCGGCTACCGGTATCGTGGCGCGTTCACGCCATCGGAGGTGCGTCATGCGCCGGCTCGCCCGTGCTGTTCTCGTCGCCATCCCGCTGCTCGTTCTCCCGGCGTGGGCCGGTGAGGTTGGCCGCGGCGTCGCTCCGACGCCGTCTCCCGCCCTCCTCGTCCTGTCCAAGGGGGATCATGTCCTGAGCATCGTCGATCCCGCGACGCTCACCGTCGTGGGGCAGGTGCCGTCGGGGCCGGACCCCCACGAGGTCATCGCCGGGGCGGACGGCAAGCTCGCCTACATCTCCAACTACGGCGGCGGCGCGTACAACACGATCACCGTCGTCGATCTGCTGCGTCAGACCGCACTCCCCGTGATCGACCTCGGTGCGCTGCGGGGACCGCACGGCCTCGTGTTTGCGGGCGGCAAGCTCTGGTTCACCGCCGAAGCGGCGAAGGCCATCGGCAGCTACGATCCGTCGACCCGGCAGGTGGACTGGGTGCTTGGCACGGGGCAGAACCGCACCCACATGATCTCCGTCTCCCCGGATCTCACGCTCATTCTGACGACGAACGTGAGCTCCGGGACTGTGACGATCATCGAGCCGAGCAGCGGGCAGCGCCCGCCCCGCGGCCCCGGTCCGGGCGGTCCTCCGCCGGGCCCACCGGCTGGCCCCGGCGGCCCCGGCCAGACACCGCGGCCCGACTGGGACGAGACGGTCGTCCCGGTGGGCAACGGTGCCGAGGGCTTCGACGTGTCTCCCGACGGCAAAGTCGCGTGGGTCGCGAACGCCCAGGACGGCACGATTTCCGTCATCGACCTGTCGAGCAAGCGGGTGGTGCAGACGCTCGCCGTCGACGTCCGGAGTGCCAACCGGCTCAAGTTCACGCCCGACGGGTCGCTGGTGTTCGTTTCGATGCTGGGCGGCCCGGACGTGACAGTGCTCGACGCCACGACGCGCAGCGTGGTGAAGCGGGTGCCGGTCGGGCATGGAGCGGCGGGGATCCTGATGCAGCCGAACGGCGCGCGGGCGTATGTGGCGTGCACGCCCGACGACGACGTCGCGGTCATCGACGTGAAGTCGCTCACCGTGATCGGTCACATCGCGGCGGGCAGACAACCGGACGGCCTGGCGTGGGCTGTCAGGCCATGAGGTCGCCGGCTAGGGACGGCGAGCCCGCATAATCCGCCCCCCTGCGTGTAACTTTCCGCGCATGGATGCACGCAGCGCCGATCTCGGTGCCCTGAAAATCGACCGCACCACGCCCCCCGCTCCTCAGGGGGGGCGGGGGGGGCGGCGCTGGGTGTTGATCGGCGCGCAGGCGCTCATCGTGCTGGTGGTGGGGGCATGGCTCGTGTCCCGCTCGCTCGGTGGCGCCATCCCCGTCCGTCTGGTCCCCGCCGTGCTGATCTCGCCCGCGCAGGCCTCCTCGGTGGTGATCGCCAGCGGCTACGTCGTCGCTCAGCGCAAGGCCGCGGTCGCCTCCAAGGCGACGGGGCGCCTGGTCTACCTCGGCGTCGTCGAGGGCGACCGCGTGCGGCAGGGGCAGGTGATCGCGCGGATCGAGAATGGCGACGTCCAGGCCCAGGTGGCCCAGGCGCAGGCCAACGTGCAGCTCGGCGTGGCCGACCTGCAGGACGCGCGGCGCTCGATGGA
>CAZXKN010000255.1:0-18770 GCA_964641815.1 uncultured Gemmatimonadaceae bacterium
AACGACGCGCAATTCGCGAAGCTGTGCGACGTGCTCGGCTCGGGCGCCCTCGCGCGCGACGCCCGGTTCCGGACCAACGCGGACCGCGTGCGGCATCGCGAGGCACTCGACGCCGAGCTCGAGCGCTTGCTCGCGGTGCAGCCCGCCGCGGCGTGGCTCGCCGCGCTCGAAACGGCCGGCATCCCGGCAGCACCGATCAACGACGTCGCGCAGGTCTTCGAAGATCCGCAGGTGCGCCATCGCGGCCTTCGCATCGACGCCGCCCGCTCGAGGGGCGGCACAGTGCCGCTCGTCGCGAGTCCGCTGCGCTTGTCGGGTGAGACCCCCCGAACGCCCCTGGCTCCGCCGCGGCTGGGCGAGCACACCGATGAGATCCTGAGGGAACGGCTGGCGATGACCCCCGCGGAGATCGCGGATCTGCGGCAGAAACACGTGGTCTGAAACGCTGACGGGCCGCCCAGCGGGGCAGCCCGTGTATGACAGCGTACGCTTCGCTTCGCTCGACTACTTCTTGTTCACCGCCATCTTCAGCTGTTTGCCGGCGCGGAACGCCGGGGCGACCGTGGCCTTGATCTGAATCTCGGCGCCGGTCTTGGGATTGCGCCCCATGCGCGCAGCGCGCTTGCGGGCTTCGAAGTTGCCGAAGCCGGTGATCTGGACCTTCGCTCCCTTCTTCAGCTCGCCGGCGATGATGCCCTTATCGTCGAACAGGGACTCGATCGCTCGGCCGGCGTCGGCCTTGGACATCTTCGTCCGCATGGCCAGTGCCGCAATCAGCTCGGCTTTATTCACGACGCGCTCCTTTGCAAGTGGGAAAGGCTTGGAATTCTGGCCCTTTCCCGGGTGGGCCTCCGGAAAACCCTTGAAAACCCTCGACAATATGGGGGTATCCCCCGGAAATCCGCAAGATACCGGCCCTTTTTGACCCCTGGACAGTGCAGAATGCAGAATGATGAGTGCAGGATCTTGCACTCCGTTGAACATTCTGCATTCAGAATTCTGAATTCGTCGTTGTGGTTAGCTTGGAGCCCCATGTTCCACGGCACCCGGCCCGGCTGGATCGAGGTCATCTCAGGCGTGATGTTTTCCGGCAAGAGCGAGGAGCTGATCCGGCGGGTGCGTCGGGCGGCCATTGCCAAGAAGCAAGTCCAGGTCTTCAAGTCCCACCTCGACGCCCGCTACGCCGGGCTCTATTCCGTGACCACGCACGACGGCCTCACAGTCGAGGCTGAGCCGGTCGACAGCTCCGAGCAAATCGCCCGCTCGATCCGGCCCGGGACGGAGGTCGTGGCGGTCGACGAGACCCAGTTCCTCGACGACGGGATCGTAGAGGTGGCGACCACGCTGGCCGACGGCGGCGTGCGTGTCATCCTCGCCGGCACCGACGTGGACTTTCGCGGCCTCCCCTTCGGCGCGATGCCGAGGTTGATGTGCGCCGCGGAGGTGGTCGACAAGCTGCACGCGATCTGCGTGGTCTGCGGCGGGCCGGCGAGCCGCAATCAACGCCTGGTGGACGGCAACCCCGCCGCCTGGGACAGTCCCACGATCATGGTCGGTGGCCGGGAGAGTTACGAGGCACGGTGCCGGCACTGTCATAAGGTTCCGAGAGCAGATGTGGATCAGACGGCGCTGCTGTAAGGCGCTCTCAGCTAGCAGCTCTCAGCTGTCAGCTAAGCTGATGGCTGAGAGCTGAAGGCTGACAGCGCTCATGTTGAACGTCGCCCTCACCGGCAACGTGGCCGCCGGCAAGTCCACGGTCGCAAAATGCTTCCGCCACTGGGGGGCCACGATCATCGACGCCGACGAGCTGGTGCACGAGGTACAGGCACCGGGGTCGCCGGTGCTCGGCGCCATCGTGCGGCGCTTCGGGCCGGAGATGCTGCTCCAGGACGGCTCGCTGGATCGGGCGGCGTTGCGCAACCGGGTGATGGGCGATCCGGCTGCCCGCCGCGTTCTGGAGTCGCTCGTTCACCCTGCCGTGCAACGGCGCCGCGAAGCCCTGCTCGATGCCGCCTGGAAGCGCGGCGATCAGATCGTCGTCAACGACATTCCGCTGCTCTTCGAAGCCCTCGACCCGGCGCAGTTCGACGTCGTCGTCTTCGTCGACGCGCCGCACACCGTACGCCGCACGCGGCTCAGGGCACTGCGCGGACTCAAGGATGAAGAAGCGGACGAGTTGCTCGCCGCCCAGGCGCCGGCCGACCGCAAACGCAAGCGCAGTGATTTCGTGATCGACAACGAAGGATCGTTCGAGGCGCTGGAGCGTCGCGCCCGCGAGGTGTATGACGACCTCGTGCGCCGCGCCAACGCGAAACCGAAAGCTTGACACGAGTTTGAGCCGTCCCTAGCTTCGCCGCGGTTCCATCCAACCAGCGATTCTTCGCCGAGAGCGACGCCCGAATGAGCAACGTCCCGAAGGACCTCCGCTACACCGATGAGCACGAGTATCTCAAGCCCACCGCCGACCCCGCCGTCGTGCAGATCGGGATCACCGACTACGCCCAGGGGGAGTTGGGCGATGTCGTCTTCGTGGAGCTGCCCAAAGCCGGCGCCAGCTTCACCAAGAAACAGGTGTTCGGAACTATCGAAGCGGTAAAGGCGGTCTCGGAGTTGTACTGCCCGCTGGCGGGCACCGTCGTGGAGGCCAACGGAGCGCTCGAGGGAGATCCGGCGCTCGTGAACAAGGATCCCTACGGTGCCGGGTGGATGATCAAGCTGAAACTGCAGAACCCCGCCGATGCGGCAACGCTGCTCGATGCCGCGGCGTATGAGAAGCACATTGGCAAGTAGCGCTATCTGCTTTCAGCGATCAGCCGTCAGCGGTTTCGCCTGTCGGACTGGCTGACAGCTGACAGCTGAAGGCTGAAAGCCGAATGTTGACTCTCACGTGTCTCGGCCACGCCGCATTTCTTGCCGAAGGCGACGGCAAGCGCGTCATCTTCGATCCGTTTCTCACCGGGAATCCCAAAGCGCCCTACCCCGCCGAGCGGCTTCCCAAGCTCGACGCGATCCTCCTGAGCCACGGCCACTCGGACCATCTGGGCGATGCGATCGCACTGTCCAAGCGGGACCGGGCCCCCGTCGTGTCCGCGTACGAGCTGGTCGGGTTCTGTACCAGCCAGGGGGCGACCGGTCATGCGCTGCACATCGGAGGGGCGCACCGCTTTCCCTTCGGCACTGTGAAGCTCGTCGCCGCGATCCATGGCGGCGCCATCGAGGGGTCCCGGGGCCCCAACACGACGCCCTGTGGGATCGTGTTGACGCTGGGCGGCGTGCGCGTCTACCACGCCGGCGATACCGCGTTGACCATGGATATGCAGCTGCTCAAAGGGGCGGTCGACGTCATGCTGGTGCCGATCGGCGACAACTACACGATGGGCATGGAGGACGCGGCGCGGGCGGTAGCATTCGTGGAGCCCCGCGTCGTGATTCCGATGCATTACAATACATTTGACCTTATCGCCGCCGATCCACAGCAGTTCCGTCGCCTCGTCGGCGATCGCGCCGACGTGGTGATCCTCGAACCCGGGAAAGTCCACACACTGTCGTGACGACTACCTCCGCCGATCTCGTGCATACCGACGACTTCGTTTCGCGCCACATCGGACCGAGCGCATCCGATCAGCAGGAGATGCTGAAGCTCCTGGGCTACGATTCGCTCGACGCGTTCATCGAGGCCGTCGTGCCTCCCGACATCCGGCTGCGCCGTCCGCTCGCGCTGCCCCCCGGCCGCGACGAGCGCGAGGTGCTGCAGGCGCTGCGGCGCTTCGCGACGCAGAATGAGCCGTTCCGCTCCTACCTGGGGATGGGGTATCACGCCTGCTTCACGCCGCAGGTGGTGCAACGCAACGTGCTCGAGAATCCGGGCTGGTATACGGCCTACACGCCCTATCAGGCGGAAATCGCCCAAGGGCGGCTCGAAGCGCTGCTGAACTTCCAGACGATGGTATCGGATCTGACCGGGCTCCCGGTCGCCAACGCTTCGCTGCTCGACGAAGCGACCGCGGCCGCCGAGGCCATGCATCTCACCGAGGCCGTTGTCGCTCCGAGCGGCCCGTCGGTCTACCTCGTCGACGAGCAGTGCCACCCGCAGACGATCGCCGTCGTGCGCACGCGCGCCGAGGCGCTCGGCATCGAGATCGTGGTCGGCGACCCCGCGACGTTCACGTTCGGTGGCGGGGTAATCGGCGCCCTGGTACAGTATCCCGGGACCGACGGCCGGCTGCGCGATTTCCGCGGTCTGTGCGAGCAGGCGCACGCCGCGAACTCACTGGTCGCTGCCGCCACCGATCTCCTCGCCCTCACGCTGCTCGTTCCGCCGGGCGAGTGGGGCGCCGACATTGCCGTCGGCAACAGCCAGCGCTTCGGGGTCCCGATGGGCTACGGCGGCCCGCACGCCGCGTTCTTTGCGACGCGCGACGCCCACAAGCGCCACCTCCCGGGCCGCATCATCGGGGTGTCGAAAGACCGCGCCGGCCGGCCGGCGCTGCGCATGGCGCTGCAGACGCGGGAACAGCACATCCGCCGCGAGCGCGCGACCAGCAACATCTGCACGGCGCAGGTGCTGCTCGCGGTAATGGCATCGATGTACGCGGTCTATCACGGGCCGGACGGACTGCGCCGCATCGCCGAGCGCGTGCACGGCTTCGCCGGGTTGCTCGCCCGGGCGCTCGAGCGCATGGGATACCGGCTGGCGCATCAGGGGTTCTTCGACACGGTGTGCGTGGAGGTCGAGCCCTGGACCCTGCCGCGGCTGCTCGACGCCGCCTGGGGCCGCCGCATCAACCTGCGCGCCCTGCCGCCCCACCGCGTCTGCATCGCGCTCGACGAGACGGTCACCGTCAGCGATCTGGCCGACTTGATCGCCGTCTTCTCGCTCAACGAAACGCTGCCGTATTTGTCGGACGAGGGCGGCGCCCAGATCGCGTCGTCGATCCCACAGGCGCTGCGCCGCTCCTCCGGCTACCTCACGCATCCGGTGTTCCATCGCTACCGCTCCGAAACCGAGATGCTGCGGTACTTGAAGCGGCTGGAGACGCGCGACCTTTCGCTCACCTCGGCGATGATCCCGCTCGGCTCGTGCACGATGAAACTCAACGCGACAACCGAGATGATGTCGCTCTCGTGGCGCGAGTTCAATCGGCTGCATCCGTTTGCGCCGCTGGCGCAGGCACAAGGCTATCAGATGCTGTTTCGGCAGCTCGAGGCGCAGCTCGCCGAGATCACGGGCTTTGCCGGTGTCTCGCTGCAGCCGAACGCCGGATCCCAGGGCGAGTTCGCTGGCCTGCTCGTCATCCGCGCCTACCACAAGGCGCAGGGGAACGGCAAACGCACCGTCTGCCTGATCCCGATGTCGGCGCACGGCACGAATCCCGCGAGCGCGGTAATGGCGGGGTTCACGGTGGTGCCCGTACTCACCGACGCGGACGGCAACATCGACGTCGCAGACCTCAAGGCCAAGGCCGAGCAGCATCGAGACACTCTCGGCGCCTTGATGGTGACGTATCCGTCCACCCATGGCGTGTTCGAAGGCACGATTCGCGAGATCTGCACAGTCGTGCACCAGCACGGCGGGCAGGTGTACATGGACGGCGCCAACATGAACGCGCAAGTCGGCCTGTGCCGGCCCGGCGACATCGGCGCCGACGTATGCCACATCAACCTGCACAAGACGTTCTGCATTCCCCACGGCGGCGGCGGTCCGGGAATGGGGCCGATCGCGGTCGCCGCGCATCTCCTGCCGTTCCTTCCCGATCACCCCGTGATTCCGCTCGGGGCTTCGCAGTCGTGCGGCACCGTCTCGGCGGCACCCTGGGGCTCGGCGTCGATTCTCACCATCTCGTGGGCGTATATCGCGTTGATGGGACAGTCGGGACTGGCCGAAGCGTCCAAGGTCGCCATCCTGAACGCCAACTACGTCGCGAAACGGCTCGAGGGGTGCTACGAGACGCTGTATACGGGAACGAACGGCCGCGTCGCCCACGAGTGTATCATCGACACCCGACCGTTCAAGGCGTCGGCGGGCATCGAGGTCGAGGACATCGCGAAGCGCATCATCGATTACGGCTTCCATCCCCCCACGGTGTCGTTCCCCGTGGCGGGAACGCTGATGGTCGAGCCGACGGAGAGCGAGTCCAAGGAGGAGCTGGACCGCTTCTGCGACGCGTTGATCGCGATCCGTGAGGAGATGCGCGAGATCGAGACGGGCAAGGCCGACCGCGATAACAACCTGCTGCACAACGCGCCGCATACGCTGGAAGACCTGCTCGCCGACGACTGGGACCGGCCCTACTCGCGGGAACGGGCCGGCTTCCCCTCCCCGGCGACGCGCGTGCAGAAGGTGTGGCCGGCGGTCGGACGTGTGGACGGCGCCTACGGCGACCGCAACCTCGTGTGCGTCTGCCCGCCGATGGAGAGCTACGCGACGGTCTGATCGGCGCTAGCGGTTGGGCCGGTACCAGTAGCGATCGGCGAGGGCGTCGAACCGCGCGCCGAACAACAGGGCCGGCGCGCGAACGATGAAGCCGAAATAGTGCCAGTCGCCATGCTCGTCGAATTTCCGCGTCGACGCCACGACCTTATAGCGCCGCAACCGGCGCAGCCGCTGCCCCCGCCGGCGGCCGAGGCGCCGCAGGCGCCACAGGAACGCCACGTCTTCGGCGAGCCGCAGCTCTTCGGGATAGCCGCCCACCGCGACGAAATCCGCGCGGCGGCAGAATACCAGACCGGTATCGAAGCGCGTTGCCCAGACCAGCGGAATCAACATCGCATAGGTCGCCGCGAGCCCCACGGACCACCGCTCGAGCGTACATCCCGTCGCCCCGCCGACGACGCGCGGATCGTCGAGGGCTCGTGCGACCGCCGCGAACGTGTCGGGATGGACCTGCACCGTATCGGCGTCGAGGAACGCGACGATCCGTCCCCGGACGGCGGCGGCACCGCCGTTGCGCGCCGCAGCGATGCGGCGTTGCTCGACGCGCACCACACGGGCGCCGCCCGCCGCCGCCACTCGCGCCGTGTCGTCGGTCGACAGGTTGTCGGCCACGATGATGTCGACACTGCCCCCGGACGCGAGGTAGCGATCGCGCGCCACGGCCAGGGAGGTCAGGAGTCGCGGGAGATAGCGCGCTTCGTTGTACGCGGGAATGACGAGCGAGATGTCCGGGTCGTTCACCGTGCCACGGCTTCGAGCCGAGCCAGCTCGGTGGCCACGCTGTCGCGCTGCGGGACCAGCAGCGAATCCGCGAATCGGCGCAGGTCGAGGTCTCGCGGGCACTGCGCCATGAGCGCACGCGCCGCGAGGATCAGAGCGGCAGTCGATACAGCGAATCGCATGGGACGAGCTTACGTTATGGAACCCTCGGGAGCCACGCCAGAGCGATATTGCGTTCATGGACTACGTCCTGCTGCGCGACGCGGTCGGCCGCACCGGTGCCGAGAACATGGCGGTGGACGTCGCATTGCTCCAGGAGTCCGCAGCCACCGGCGGTGCGTACCTCCGTCTGTACCGTTGGTCGCCGCCGTGTCTGTCCTTCGGCCGCAACGAGCCCGCGCTGGCTCGCTATGACCGGGCGGCCATCGAACACCGCGGCTGGGACGTGGTGCGCCGCCCCACCGGCGGCCGCGCCGTTTGGCACGCGGATGAAGTCACCTACGCCGTCGCTGCTCCCATCGCTGCATTCGGCTCGTTGCAGCAGAGCTACTGCGCCATTCACGAGCGCCTCGCCGCCGCGCTGCGCACGCTCGGCGTCCCGGCCCAGCTCGCTCCACAGAATGGCCGCCCCTCAGGGCTCGCGGCCGGTGCCTGCTTCGCGTCACCGGTGGGCGGCGAAGTCACGGTACACGGTCGCAAGGTCGTCGGATCGGCGCAGGTGCGAATGGGATCCGCGTTTCTGCAACACGGATCGATTCTGCTGGGAGGGACGCAGGAGAACATACAGGCCGTCAGCCGCCAGCTCTCAGCCGTTCGCTCGGCCACCTCTTTGTCGCAAACCCTTGGGCGGAAGGTCACGTTCGACGACGTCGCCAACGCAATCGTGTCGCAATGGCCGCCGGTGTTGACCCCTACTACCCCCGACCGCCCTCTCACGTCTTCTTCTGTCTTCTCCGACCCCGACTGGACCTGGCGCCGCTAGACACACCGTGGAATCTTAGGGACCATGAACCGCACTCTCGTTCACTCGCCTCGTGTCACGGTGCTGCTCCCGGCGCTCCTCGCCGCCCTTGGTGGGTGCAAGAGCCAGGGAGGGTGCACAACCGAATACTGCGGCACCGTCGTGTTTGCGGCATCTGGTGAGCCGAGCACGTTGCTGCCGGCGGTGTCCACGCAGGCCGGCGAACGCGACGTGTTTGACCAGATCTTTCTGAAGCTCGCCGAAATCGGCCCCGACGACGGAACGTTCGGCGACTCCGGCTTCACGCCGGAGCTGGCCCGCAGCTGGGAGTGGACCGATCCGCTGACGCTGACGTTCCATCTCGATCCGCGTCCCCGGTGGCAGGATGGGCCGCCGGTGACCGCGGCCGATGTGGCCTTCACCTTCGACATCTACCGTGACAGCATCGTCGGCGCGCAGGATCGCGAGGCCCTCGGCCACATCACGTCGGTCACCGCCACCGATTCACTCACCGTCGTCTTCAAGTTTCGGGACCGCTATCCCGAAATGTTCTACGACGCCACGTATCACATGCGCATTCTTCCGGCGCACCTGCTGCGGAGCGTCGCGCGCGCCACCTGGCAGACCGCGCCGTTCGGGCGCGCCCCGGTTGGGGCCGGTCCCTATCGCTTCGTCAGCTGGACGCCGGGCCAGAGCATCGAGCTGGCGGCGGACTCCTCGTATTTCCTCGGGCGGCCGCATCTGCGGCGGCTGATCTGGCGATTCGCCGGCAACCTCAACAACGCCGTCACGATGGTCCTGGCGGGCGAGGCCGATGCGGTCGAGGTCCTCGTCACGCCCGCCAACATCGCCAAAGCCAAGGCCGACTCGGCGCTCACGTTGTACCCCTACGCCGGCTCGACTTACAACTTCGTGCGCTTCAACCTGCGGGCGAACGGGGACCGCTCCAAACCGCACCCGGTGTTTGCCGACCCGCAAACGCGACGCGCCCTGGTTCTCGCTGCCGATCGACCACAGATGGTGCAGGCGGTCTTCGCCGGCAACGCCAAGATCCCGCCCGGGCCGATGCCGCAGCTGTGGGCGTGGCTATGGAAGACGAAGCTCACGCCGGCGCCGTTCGACACCGTCGAGGCCCTGCGCTTGCTGCGCGGGCGGCACCTGAGCTTTCACCTCGCGGTCCCGGCGTCGAGCCCGACACGAATGCAATATGCCCAGCTGCTCCAGGAGCAATACCGGCAACTTGGCGTCACCGTCGTCATCGACCAGGTCGACAACGCCACACTGGAGCAGCTGCTCGAGTCGGGAAAGTTCGACGCGACGATGGAGTCGTTCCAGACCGACCCCACACCGTCCTCCTCCGTTCCCGCGCTGTGGTCGCGCGGCGGTCCGACGAACTGGGGCCATTACACGAATGACCGTTTCGACGCGCTGGTGAAGACCGCCACGACCGCCCCGACCCGCGCAGCGGCGCAGACTGCATGGGAACAGGCGTTCGCCGCGCTGGACCAGGATCCTCCCTGCATCATCCTGTATGCGTTGGACAACATCGCCGCGGTGAACCGGCGCATCGCCGATGTCCGCATCCAGCCCGATTCCTGGTGGGGCCTGGTGCAGACCTGGCGCATTCCTCCCAATCAGCTGACTGAGCGGGATCGCGCGGGGCGCTGAGTGCGGGCCTGGCTTCTGCGGCGGATCGCCGCCAGCCTCGCCATCGTCTTCGTCACCGTCTCGCTCACGTTCTGCGCCGTTCACCTGGCGCCGGGCCGGCCCTTCCTGCCGCCCGACGAGCGCCCGATGAATCCGGCCGTCATTGACCGGCTGTATGCCATGTACGGGCTCGACAAGCCGCTGGCGGTGCAGTATGTGCGGTATTTCGGCGCGTTGGCGCGGGGCGAGATGGGGGAATCGTTCAGCCAGCGCCGCCCCGTTGCCCAGGCGATCGCTGGGGCCGTACCCAACACCCTGCTGCTCACCTCCACCGCCCTGATAATCGACTTTACGCTGGGCATCCTGATCGGCTTGTTCCAGGCGGCGCGCGCCCGGCGCCGAGCCGACGTCGCCCTGGCCAACGTCACCCTCTTCCTCTATTCGCTCCCCACGTTCTGGCTCGCGCTGGTGTTGCAGCTCGTGTGCGGCCTGTGGCTCGGCTGGTTCCCCACCGGAGGAGTCACCGACCCGGTGTTATACGGATCGTTACCGCTCGCCGGGCGGTTGGCGGACCGGCTGTATCACCTCGTGCTGCCGGCGCTGACGTTGGGACTCGTGGGGGCGGGCGGGACGGCGCGTTTCCAGCGGGCGGCCCTGCTGGAGGCACTGGGTCACGATTATGTCCGGACGGCCCGAGCCAAGGGACTCGCCGAGTCGGCGGTGCTCGTCCGTCACGCCTGGCGCGACGCGCTGCTGCCCGTCATCTCGCTCACCGGGATCGCGCTGCCGTTTCTCCTCACGGGCGCCGTGTTGATCGAGTCGGTGTTCGCCTGGCCGGGACTCGGCAAGCTCGCGCACGACGCGATCAGCGCACGCGATTATCCGCTGGTGCTCGGAACCACGCTGCTGGCGACGTGCGCGGTCGTCCTGGGCAGCCTCGTCGCCGACCTGCTCACGGTCGCCGCGGACCCGCGGGTGCGGCTCACGACGTGACTGCCGCGACGGTCGTCGCGTTGCTCGTGATCGCCGTGTGGACCTGGGCGGTCGTGGTGTGGTGCCGGCGCCGCCCCTGGGGCGACGCGGGACGCCGCTTCTTTCGACATCCCCGTGCCATCAAAGGCATGGTAGTGCTCGTTTTCCTGGCGACCGTCGCGCTGTGCGCCCCGCTCGTGACTCCCTTCGCGCCGTATCAGCAGATCCTCACCCTGCAGAATCACGCGCCGACGTGGCAGCATCCGCTGGGGACGGACTTCATCGGGCGTGATGTGTGGAGCCGGCTCGCCTACGGGGCGCGCGTTTCGCTCGGGGTCGGGACACTCGGCATGGTCGTGGCGGTGACACTCGGGGGGCTCGTCGGCGCCGCGGCCGGCTACTTCCGCGGCTGGACCGACGCGCTGTTGATGCGCTGCGTGGATATCGGGTTGTCGATCCCGCGCATCTTCCTCGTGCTCGCGGCGGTCGCGCTGTGGGGGAAGCTCGGCGTCGCAGGCCTCACCGTGCTGCTGGGGTTGACGGGATGGTTCGCCACCAGCCGGATCGTCCGCGCCGAAGTGATGACCGTGCGGGAGCGGCCCTATACCGACGCCGTGCGGGCGCTGGGCGCGAGGCCGTGGTGGATCGTGCTGCGGCACGTCCTGCCCAACAGCTCCGCCGCTCTCATCGTCTCGGCGGCGCTCGGGATTGGCAATATGATGCTGCTCGAAGCGGGTCTGTCGTTTCTCGGCGCCGGGATCCGGCCGCCGCAACCCAGCTGGGGCAACATGATCGCCGACGGCCAGGACCAGCTCGGCGCAGCGCCGTGGACGACGCTGTTTCCGGGACTGGCGATCGCCATGGCCGTCATGGCGCTCAACGCCACCGGGGATGCCCTGCGCGACGCGCTCGATCCCAGGGCGCAGGGAGTGTAATCGCGGTCACACGACCGCCGTGCTCCTCGCCCTCGCTCGGAAATCTTCGGTGTAGCGCGCCTCCCATACCCCGCCCAGTTGTGGCTCACATGCGCCAGTCGTGCAATGCGCCGCCACCTCGTCATGCAAGGAGGCTCCCTGAGCATCACGCGCGCGGTGTGCCCCGAATCACCGGAAGAAATCTTCACGATTGGCATCATCATTGCCCAGGGGATTTGCCGGTTCTTCGGTAATTACAACGTTCAGTTCAGGAGTGATGTATGCGGTTTTCGCGCGTTCTGTTCGCCCTGCCTGCCGCTGCGATTCTCGCGGTGACCGTGTGGAGCTGCCGTCCCGACGCCAGCCCGACGGGCGTGTCGGCTACCCCCGCTCCGCCGGTCTCCGGCGATCTCGTCTCGGGGGTAGTGAGCACGACGACCGGTCTGGTCGGCAAGCTCGGACTGCTGCGGTGCACACCGCTCCCCGATGTGCGGAGCAGCGCCGTCATCGGTCCGGCGGGCGGCAGCCTGCAGATCGGCCAGTACACGCTGCAGGTGCCGGCGGGCGCCCTTGCGCAGCCGGTACAGATCTCGGGCGAGCAGCTGCCCGATACCGTGAACTCCGTGCGCTTCGCCCCCGAAGGGCTGCAGTTCGCCCGGCCGGCGACGCTGACGATGACGTACGCGAACTGCAGTCTGCTGGGCCGCCTCCTGCCGAAGCAGATCGCGTACACGACCGACAATCTGCAGATCCTGTCGTATCTGTTGTCGCTCGACAACCTGCTTTCGAAGACCGTCACGGGACAGGTCAACCACTTCTCCCGCTACGCGGTCGCCTGGTAGACGAGTGGAGTCGCCGCGCATTCCCCGCGTGCCGGGAGCACGGGCAACGCCGGCGACGTCGTCGCACCGCGCCGCCGATCTGCTGCACGAGGCGCGGACGTTCGAGCGGTCGGGCTGCGTGACGGAGGCGATGCAGGGGTACATCGCGGCGGTCGACGCCGCGCAGCGCAACGGGGAGTGGGCGCTGCAGGCCGAGGCGCTGCGGCGGGTGGCGGTATTGCACCACCACCGTAACGAGCCCGAGGCGGCGCGCGCCGCCGTGCAGCGGAGCTTCGACGTCGCGACCCGTGCGGCGGACGACGTGCTCGCCGCCGAAGCACTCAACGTGCTCGGCGGCTTTGCATTGGAAGGCGATGATCTGGCGGGGGCCCGCGAGACGTTCCTGCGGGCCCTGACGCTGGGCGGCCGCTCCCCTGAGCTCCGAGCCCGCCTCGAGCAGAACCTCGGCATCGTCGCGAACGTGCAGGGAGATCTCGACGCCGCCCTCGAGCACTACCGCCGCTCCCTCGCGGCGTACCGCGCCTCGGGCAACGAGGCGGGCTGCGCCCTCGCGTTTCACAACCTCGGGATGATCAGCGCCGATCGGCGGCAGTGGGACGAAGCCGACGACTACTTCCAGCACAGTCTCACTATCGCTCGAGCCATCGGCGACATCCGGCTCCAGGGCCTGTGCCAGTTGAATCACGCGGAAGTGCACCTCGCGCGGCAGCGCTTCGAACAGGCGATGTCGGGCGCCGAGTCGGCGCTCGCGGTGTTCGACCAGCTCGGCGCGCTGCTCGACAAGGCTGACGCCTATCGCGTGATCGGGACGGTGTACCGCGAGACCGGCCGGCCGGCGCTGGCCGACGCACGGCTGCGGGCCGCCATCGACCTCGCCTCCCGCACCGGGTCGGTGCTGAGCGAAGCCGAGGCCTCGCGCGAGCTGGCGCTGTTGTACCAGACCATGGGCCGCAACCAGGACGCGCTGCAGCTGCTCAATACCGCGCACTCGCTGTTCGGCCGGCTCGACGCCCGCGTGGAGCTGGGCGACGTCAGTGGCCGCGTGGCGCGGCTCGAGGCGACCTATCTCGCGCTGGTGCGGGACTGGGGCCAGTCGATCGAATCGTCCGACAGCTACACCTTCGGACACTGCGAGCGCGTCGCCACCTATGCCGTCGACGTGGCCCAGACGCTGGGGCTGGATGACCATCAGCGCACCACCGTGCGCGTGGGCGCCTACCTGCACGACGTCGGCAAGATCCGCGTCGCCCACGAGATTCTCAACAAGCCGGGGCGCCTCACGCCGGAAGAGTTCGACGTCATCAAGATGCACCCGATCTGGGGCATCGAGCTGCTCGACGCCGTCGAGTTCCCTTGGGACATCAAGCCGATCATCCGCTGGCACCATGAGAAGCACGACGGCACCGGCTATCCCGACCGGCTGCGCGGCGACGAGATCCCCCTCAACGCCCAGATCATCGGGATCGTGGACGTGTACGACGCGCTCACTACGACGCGGAGCTACCGCCCCGCGATGACGCACGCCGAGGCGCTGGCCGAGATGGGCAAGTGCCGTCACTGGTGGCGGGCCGAGGTGTACGAGGCGTTCATGCGCGCCGTGCACCAGCAGGTCGACGCGACGGCCGCCTAGCGCCGCTTCGCGTTATCTTGTGACGCGATGCCCGAGCCGGTGCTGCGCGTCCACGATCTCAAGACCTATTTCGTCACCGACCGCGGCAGCGGCACCGCGCGGGCCGTGGACGGCGTGTCGTTCGAGCTCGCGGCCGGCGAGACCCTCGGGATCGTCGGCGAGTCGGGATGCGGCAAGACCGTCATGTCGCTCTCGATCCTGCGCCTCATCCCCGAGCCCCCCGGCCACATCCTGCCCGGCAGCTTCATCGAATTCGAGGGTCGCAACCTCCTGACGTTGCCGCCGCGGGAGCTGCGTGCCGTGCGCGGCAACCGCATCGCGATGGTGTTTCAGGAGCCCATGACATCGCTCAATCCGGTCCTGCCCGTCGGAGCTCAGGTTGCCGAGGCGGCGTTGGTCCACCAGAAGCTGTCGCGCGCCGACGCGCGCGCGCGCACGATCGATTTGCTGCGGCTCGTCGGCATTCCCGACCCCGAGACCCGCGTCGACGACTACCCGCATCAGTTGTCGGGGGGCATGCGCCAGCGCGTCATGATCGCCATGGCGCTGATCTGCCACCCCCAGGTCCTGATCGCCGACGAGCCGACGACCGCGCTCGACGTCACGATTCAGGCGCAGATCCTCGACCTGCTCGGCCGGCTGCGGCGCGAGCTCAACATGGCGGTGCTGTTGATCACCCACGACTTGGGCGTCGTCGCCGGGTCGGCCGACCGCGTGGTGGTGATGTACGCCGGCCAGGTCGTCGAAACCGCTGCGACACGGGCGTTGTTCGCGACGCCGCGGCATCCCTACACCGAAGGACTGCTCGCGTCGATCCCGCGGCTCGACGAGGAGCGCGAGCGGCTGCGCAGCATCCCGGGCTCGGTGCCACCCGCCACGGCGTGGCCCACCGGGTGCCGCTTTCATCCGCGCTGCCCCTACGCCTGGGACAAGTGCCGCACCGAGGAGCCGCCGCTGCTGGAAACGGGAACAGGCCACAGCGCGCGGTGCTGGCTCGTGGCCGAGCCGGCGCGGCGCACCGCCCGGTGACCGCTCGCTCCGCGACGCTCGTCGAGGTCACGGACCTCGTCAAGCATTATCCCCGCGAGCGCGCCTGGTTCGGGCTGGGGCGCGCGCGCAGCGCGGTGCGCGCCGTCGACGGCGTCTCCTTCGCTATCCCCGCGGGCAAGACCCTCGGCCTCGTGGGCGAATCGGGCTCCGGCAAGACGACGGTCGCACGCACACTACTGCGGCTCACGGAGCCAACCGCGGGGTCGTTCCGGCTCGACGGGACCGAGGTGTTCGACTTGCGGCCCACGCCGCTGCGCGCGCTGCGCCGGCGCATGCAGATCGTGTTTCAGGATCCGTACGGCTCGCTCAACCCGCGCATGACGGTCCGCCAGACGCTGCGCGAGCCGCTCGCGATCCACCAGCTCGTGGCGAAGCCCGCGCGCGATGCGCGGGTGTCCGCGCTGCTGGGCGAGGTGGGCCTCGACCCGACGCTGGCCGACCAGTATCCCCACGAGCTCTCGGGCGGCCAGCGCCAGCGCGTCGGGATCGCGCGGGCGCTGTCGGTGGAGCCGGCGTTCCTGGTGTGCGATGAGCCGGTGTCGGCGCTCGACGTCTCGGTGCAGGCGCAGGTGCTCAATCTGCTGGCCGACCTGCAGCGCACCCGCGGATTGACCTACCTGTTCATCGCGCACGACCTGGCGGTCGTGAAGCACATCGCGGACGACGTGGCGGTGATGTATCTGGGGCGGATCGTGGAGCGGGCCCCGGCGGCGACGCTGTACAGCCTGCCGCGGCACCCGTACACGCGCTCACTGCTCTCGGCGGTCCCCGTGCCCGACCCCACCGCCACGCCGCAGCGCATCATCCTTCAGGGCGACGTTCCCTCCCCGACCGATCCGCCGGCGGGGTGCCCATTTCATCCGCGCTGCCCGCATCCACTGAAGAACGACCGCTGCCGCACGGAGGTACCCGCCCTGCGCCAGGTCACCGCTGGTCACCTCGCGGCGTGTCATTTCGCCGAGGATCCGATGCGCTGACGATCAGCCGCTGTGCGCGATGATCGGCGCCGCCGCGAGGGTCTGCATCTCCGCCAGAACGCCGAGTACCCACCCCGCCGTGAAAATCCATGCTCCAACTCGCAAGTCGCCCCCGGGCAGCAGCGCCGCCAGATAGGCGACCTCCGCCACGCCCACCGTCGTGAGCAGCAGCAGTGGCAGCCGTGCGGCCTTCGTGCCGCGCCGCTCCTGCCAGACGATGAGGACGCCCGTCACGACGAGGGCGATGGCCGTATCGATGAGTCCCGGCGTGTCACCCCGGTGCTTCACGGCGAACGCCAGGTAGCCGCCCACGAGACCGAAGTAGACCACGCGCAAGACGGCGTGCAGGACGGCGGCGTTGCGATCGTGAAACGCGGCGAGCGGCGGCACGAGCGTGTGCAGGACGTAGATCAGCGTCGCGATCACCGGGATGCCGAGGAACAGGATCGACGGCAGGTCGTGCCAGACGCCGGTGATCGGCCGGACATCGCAGCCATAGGGGAGACAGAGGCCGACGAGCAAAAGGAGGGCAGCAAGTCGCTTCAGCATCCTAGGATCTCCAGGTCAATGGCGCATGAATTCGGTCTACAAGGAGTAATTCTGATACCGACAACGGGAGAGGTGAAGTGCAGATTTGGGCTCACCACTTAGCCCTCGTTTACCCCCGGGCTTGCGCCCGGGGTTGGTTGTGACCGGGCGAGGCGCACCCTCTCGTGAACCCCGGGCTTGCGCCCGGGGCTGGCGAAATCTCTTCGGCTGAGGACTGTGCACCACGCATATCAGCTGTACGCGCACATCACATGGGGTACGTGGCAGCGAGTCGGCTGCATCGATCAGCTCGCCGTTCGCGATATCCAAAGCGCGCTTGCAAGTGCATGCGAGGAGTGCGGGGTGCGCGTGCTGGCCTCAGGTATCCTCGCGGACCACATGCATGTGGTGGTGAGTTTCAGGCCCGACACCCGCCTCTGTGACTTCGTTCGACTAACGAAGGCCGTTTCGGCAACGCGGGCGAATCGCAGAGTCATGGGAGCGATCAAATGGGCGAGAGGCTATCACGTTACAACAGTCGGGACCATGGAGCTGAAGGCGAAGATCAAGTATGTGGAGAATCAGTTCAAGCGGCACCCCGATCGCATTCCCAGAAGTCGACGATCCGAAGCCACTAACCCCGGGCGCAAGCCCGGGGTTCACGACGCGGAGGATTCTGCGCTGGGGTTCATCTAACCCCGGGCGCAAACCCGGGGTTCACGACAGGGGTCTGTGCCTAGGTGACTCCCCCCATCATCCGCTTCACCGGCTTCACCAGAGCGAACATGATCACCGCCGCGACGAGGCACACCGCCGCGACCGCCCCGAACAGCTGCGACAACGGCATCGAGCTGAAGAACCCGGCCGTCCACCCGGCCAGCTTGTTGCCGAGTGAGTTGGAGAGGAAGAACACGCCCATCATGAGGCTCACGATGCGTTTCGGCGCGAGCTTGGTCACTGCCGACAGCCCCACCGGACTGAGGCACAGCTCGCCCCACTCTTCGATGAAGTAGGCGGCGACGAGCCACAGCGGGCTGACCTTGATCCCGCCTCCCTGCGCGGCCGCTCCCGCGGGCACCAGCAGAACGAATGCCAGACCCGCGAACAGCAGGGCGAGCGCGAATTTCGCCGGGACAGACGGCTGCCGGGGCCCGAGCTTCACCCAGATCCACGCGAACACCGGAGAGAGCAGAATCACGAACAACGCCTGTACGGAGACATACCAGGACGACGGGTAGGAGAATCCGAACACGGTGTTGTTGGTGTAGCGGTCACCGAACAGATTCAGGGTCGAGCCGGCCTGCTCGTAGGCTCCCCAGAAAATCGACGCGAACACGAACAACACGAATACAACAACGATGCGTTTCCACTCCTCCGCGCTGAACCCGCCCCCCCCCGTACCAGGCGCTGCGTCAGCCGGCTTGGGCCGGGCGGCGAGCCGGGCCAGTCCCGGTTCGAGGTGGCGACGTCCCACGACATACTGAATCAAGCCCAGCACCATCCCGAATCCCGCCATTGCGAAGCCCAAATGCCAGTTCACCTTCTGGGCGAGCCCGCCGGCGATAATCGGACCGATGAAGGCTCCCAGATTGATGCCCATGTAGAACACCGAGAATCCGGCGTCGCGCCGCGCGTCACCGTCTTCGTAGAGCGAGCCCACGATCGTCGACACGTTGGGTTTCAGCAGACCCGTACCGATCACGATCAGCGCGAGCCCGGCGTAGAACGTCGACAGGGCCTTGAAGGCGAGGGTGAAGTGCCCCAGCGCGATGATCGACCCGCCCAACAATACGCTGCGGTATTGCCCGAGCAGCCGGTCTGCGATGAACCCACCCGTGATCGGCGTGAGCCACACGGCCCCGACGTAGTTGCCGTACACCGTGGCGGCGTGTTGGTCGTCGAATCCCAACCCGCCGTTCGCCACGGCCGCGGTCATGTACAGAATCAGGAACGCGCGCATCCCGTAGTAGCTGAACCGCTCCCACATCTCCGTGAAAAAGAGCGTCGACAGCCCGCGCGGGTGCCCGAACCACTGGGAGCCGTTCACGGGCGTTTCCTCCGGCGCGCCAGGATATCGTCCAGCGCCACCCGGTCGA
>CAZXKN010000256.1:0-10207 GCA_964641815.1 uncultured Gemmatimonadaceae bacterium
ATCGACGAGACGATGGAGATCGTGCGCCGCATCGCGAGCGAGCTGCGGCCCAGCCTACTCGACCAGCTCGGGCACGAGGCCGCTGTCGAGTACCTGGTGCAGGATACGGCGCGGCGGACCGGCATCACGGTCACCCTCGAAGCCGACGACTTCCCGCGGCTCCCCGACGACCTGGCGAGCCACGCCTTCCGGATCATCCAGGAGGCACTGACCAACGTCGTGCGGCACTCCAAGGCGACGCGCGTCGAGGTGTCGGTGCGCCGGGCCGGGCAGGCGATTATCCTGGGCGTCCGCGACAACGGCGTCGGGTTTGCGCCCGGCTCGCTGAGCGGTGTGCGGTCGCTCGGCCTCGTGGGGATGCGGGAGCGGGCGCTGGCCTGTGGCGGGACGGTGATGGTCCAGGGCAAGCCGGGGGAGGGGACGTTGATCGTGGTCACGATTCCGGTCGCCGTAGCGTGAGCCGGGCGCCCGCGAAGATCCGCATCTTCATCGCCGACGATCACCCGATCGTGCGCCAGGGGCTGCGCCGCATCGTCGAGGAGGATCCGGGGATGGCGATCGCCGGCGAGGCCGGGGATGCCGCGACGGTCCTCTCCGCCCTGCAGGCGACGGCCGTCGATCTCGTGCTGCTCGACGTGTCGATGCCGGGCGGCCCGTTTCTCGAGACGTTGAAGGAGCTGCGCACGCGATACCCGACCGTGCGCGTGCTGGCGTTGAGCGTCCACCCCGAAGATCAGTGGGCCGTGCGGGCGCTCCGGGCCGGGGCGTCGGGTTACCTCACCAAGGACCATTCGCCGGATCAGCTGCTGGAAGCGATCCGGCGGGTGTATCGCGGCGGGAAGTACGTCAGTCCGACATTGGCGGAGCGGCTGGCCGAGCAGCTCGATGGCGGCGGGGAGCGCGCACCGCACGAGCTGTTGTCCGATCGGGAGTTCGAGGTGATGCGCCGGCTCGGGAACGGCCTGACGATCACGCAGATCGCGAGTGAGCTCGCGCTCTCGGCAAAGACGGTGAGCACCTACCGCGCGCGGATCCTCGAGAAGATGGCGGTCGCGTCGAACGCCGACCTGGTCCGCTACGCCGCGCGCTACGGGCTGATCGCCTAGGCTTTAGTCCTCTCAGGGGGTGAGGACTATCGCGGGAAGCGGACCAGTTTCCTCTCGCGCTCGTCCCACAGGGCGAGCCGCACACAGCGCAGGCTCTGCCACAGCGTCAGCGTCGTGACCTGTTGCAACTCGGGAACGGAGCCGTAGGCTTCCTGGAGGCGGTAGTTGGGGATGCGCGGGTTCAAGTGGTGGACGTGGTGCAGGCCGATGTTTCCGGTGGCCCACTGCAGCAGCCGCGGCAGCCGGTAGTAGGAGCTCCCCGCCAGTGCGGCGTCGTCGTACACCCAGCGCTCGTCATGCTCCCAGTAGGTCGGCTCGAACTGATGCTGCACGTAGAACAGCCATACCCCGATCGACGCCGACACCGTCATCAGCGGCACGTAGACGAGCAGGAACTGGCCGAACCCGATCAGCAACCCCATCGCCACGATGAAGACGGCGAGCCCGACGTCGGTCCAGAGGATGCTCCTCCGCTCGCGCGTCCATTCGCGCGGCACGATGGTCGGCATGCGGTGGCGGATGAAGAACTGCAGCACCGCGCCGACGCCGAACAGCACGGCGGGATGCCGGTACACACGGTACTTGAAGCGTCCCCAGCGCGACAGCGCGAGATACTCGTCCACGGTCAGCGTATCGATGTCGCCGAAGCCGCGGTGCTCCAGGTTGCCGGAGGTGGCGTGGTGCATCGCGTGGACTTTCTTCCAGTAGTGGTACGGCGTCAGGCTGAGCACGCCGATGATCGAGCCCACGATGTCCGCCGCGCGCGACGACCGGAAGAAGGCGCCGTGCCCGCAGTCGTGCTGGAAGATGAAGAGCCGGACGAGGAGGAACGCCGTCGGCACGGCGAGCAGCAGGGTGAGCCAGTAGCCCACGCCGAGGCTCAGGTACATGAGCGCCCAGGCGCCGGCGAACAGCAGGCCGGTCGTGGTGAGCTGCCAGATGCTCTTACGCGTGTCGGGATTCTTGAAGGCCGCGAGGCGGGCGCTCCAGTTGGCGTTCATTCAGGGTAACCTTGTGCTTTGTAGGTGAGCGGCGGCGGCGTCCGCGACCTGCCGGATCACGCAATTTACCACAATTGGGCCTGGTGCGCTCACATTGGCACTGTTCCCCAATAGGCCATAGACTGACTCATGAAACGGGTCCTCCTCCTTTCCCTTATCCTCCTGCTTGGCGGTGCGGGCCTCCTGGTCGTGCGCACCCTCGGGTTCAGTTCCCGGCAACCCGCCGTCAGCCCCGTAGCTCCCGAGCCGTTGGATTCCCTGGCACTGGCCGGACGGCTCGCAGGCGCACTCAAGTTTGCGACGATCTCGAACCAGGACTCGAGCGCGTTCGACGCCCAGGTGTTCGAGGGGTTCCAGCGCTATCTCTTCGATTCCTTCCCGAAGGTGCACGCGACACTGGCACGTGAGGTGGTGAACGGCTACGGCCTCCTCTATACGTGGACCGGCAGTGATGCGGCGCTCGCGCCGATCGTGCTGCTGGCGCACCAGGACGTCGTCCCGATCGAGGGCGGAACAGAGCAGCAGTGGACCGAGCCCCCCTTCGGGGGAGTCATCGCCAACGGCTACGTATGGGGACGCGGCGCGCTCGACGACAAGGGGAGTCTCCTCGGCATCCTGGAAGCGGTGGAGCACCTCGTCGCCGCCGGGGCGAAGCCGCGCCGCACGGTGTACCTCGCCTTCGGTTTCGACGAAGAAGTGGGTGGCCGGCGCGGAGCGACGCGCATCGCCCAGCTGCTGGAGTCGCGCCACGTCAAGCCGGAGTTCGTGCTCGACGAAGGCGGCGTGCTCGCCACCGGGCTGCTCCCGGGTGTGTCGGGTCCCGTGGCGCTCGTCGGCATCGCCGAGAAGGGCTATCTCACCGCGGAGCTCACGGCGAAAGCGGCCGGTGGGCACTCGTCGATGCCGCCGGGCGAGACGGCGGTGGGCATCCTCGCGGCGGGGATCGTGCGGCTCGAGCAGCACGAGCTGCCGCGCGCGATCCGCGGCCCCACGGCGGAGATGTTCGACTACATCGGTCCGCAGCTTCCCTTCGGGCAGCGGCTCGTGGTCGCGAATCGCTGGCTGTTCGGCGGGCTGCTCGCGAGCCGCTTCGGGCGGACGCCCTACGGCAACGCGATGCTGCGGACGACGACGGCGCCGACCGTATTCCAGGCAGGAGTGAAGGAGAACGTGCTGCCGTCCTCGGCACGGGCGCTCGTCAACTTCCGCATCCTCCCGGGCGACAGCGTCGCGGGCGTACTCGCCCACGTGCGCGACGTGGTGCACGATGCGCGCATCACCGTCAATCCCTACCAGACCGCCGTCGCCGAGCCGTCGCCTGTGACGAGTGTGGACGGCGAGCCGTTCCAGCTCCTGGCGCGCACGATCCGGCAGACCATTCCCGGCGTCGTGGTGACGCCGTGGCTCGTCGTGGCGGGCACCGACTCGCGGCACTACACCACGCTCACACCCAACGTGCTGCGGTTCGTCGGCGCCACCATCGGCACCGACGATCTGCGGCGCATCCACGGGACCAACGAGCGGATCGGGGTGGGGGATTACGCGAACGTGGTGCGGGTGTACGTGCAGCTGCTGCGGAATGCGGCGATGTAGGTGAAGCGTCGTAATGCCAACAGCGTCATCGGTAATAGGTGAAGCGTCATCGGTTATCGGTAATCAGTAATGCCTCTACCGATGACCGATGACCGATGACCGACTACGCCTCAGGTTATTGCGGCGACTCCGCCACCCGCGTTGGCCCGTCCCGGTCGGTCTGGGTGCCGTCGCCGAGTTGCCCACTCGCGTTCGCGCCCCAGCAGTAGATCGAGCCATCAGTCGTGACGCCGCAGGTATAGGCGTCACCAGCACTGAGGGACACGAATTTCAGTCCACCAATCACCAGCGCGGGTGTCGCGGTCGATCCGCCGGTGGTTCCCCGGCCGAGCTGCCCGTTGGAGTTGGAGCCCCAACAGTACGCGTCGCCACCAGCGGTGAGCGCGCAGGTGTGGGCACCGCCGTCGGTAAGTGAGATCACCTGAACAGGTGTCTGGGCTCTCGTTGGAAAAACGACGTCCCCGGCGGCGGCGGATCCGAGTTGGCCGCTCGCGTTCGAGCCCCAGCACAGCACGCCGGCGGCATCGAAGGCGCAGGTGTGGCTCGCGCCGAGGCTCAGTCCCGACGTGGGGTAGCCATCCCCTCCCGGGTTGACAGGATCTCCACCGACGATCGTGAACGCCTTCGGCTCCCAGGGTGGAAGCGGGTCGTTGCCCACGGTGCCGTCGCCCAGCTGTGCATGGTCGTTGATCCCCCGGCACTGGACCCAGAAAACATCGTCGGTTCTGGTGCAGAGGTGGGCCGCGCCGGCTGAGACTTCGGTGATATTGGCGCTGGCCGAGAGACCCGGCGTCAGGTCCGTCGCCGTGCTCGCTGAGTCGGCGAAGAAGACTCCTCGTGAGTTGTCGTCCTGGGTGCCCCAGCAGCGCACCTTGCGGGTGAAAAAGCTCCCCGAGCCGGCGTTGACGTTCACGATGCAGGAGAATGTCCCGCCCACGATCAGCTGATCGATGTGAACGCTGCCGCTCCCCAGCCTGCCCCCACTGACGATCGAGACGGGGAATTCGGACGAGGGGAAACAGCCGGCGCCCGACCCCATCCCCGTCAAATTACACGGCCCATCGCCCAGTTGTCCGCGATCTCTCGATCCCCAGCAGAGTAGCTCCTGCGAGCCCTCTCTCCCGCAGCTGTGAGACTCGCCCACCTTGAGCTCCGTGAACTTGTGCGAGGTGGCGACGCGTCGCGGCCGTGAGGCCTGGGAGAGGACGGCTGCCGTGAATCCCAGTCCGAGCTTGCCATCGCTATTGCTGCCCCAACAGTAGCCCGAGCCATCGAGAGCTGTGATCGCACAGGTGTGGTCGGTCCCGGCGCTCACCGCACTCCACTTCTCGACCACCTGCAGGGTCGAGCGGTACTCCGCGACTTGGAACCCCGGGCCCCCCACGCTCGCGACCACCTCGCCGCCTCCCTTGCTCAGCGCCGTCACATGGCCGGTCGAATCCACGGCAAAGGCGGAGAGATTCGTCGAGCTCCAGTGAACGATCGCGCCGGGCAAGGGATTCCCCGCCGCATCGTTCACCGCCACCGCCAGCTGGGCCGCCCCGGTGACGGGGAGCAGCGCCGGCCATGCCTGCTGCGCGACGATCTGCACGCTCCCGACGTTCAATCCCTGGCGGAACTCCACGCGTCCGATCCGCTCGCCCGTGATCGCCAGGGTGACCTCGGCCGGACCGTTGGCCCGCGCCGTGAGCTGAGCCTGCGACGCGTTCGTCGCCAGGGCAGTCGCCTGGAGCACCGCGGGATCGCTTGACTGCCAGGCGTAGCTCACGGCCCCGAGCACGGCTGGATCGGCACGCCCCAACCCGACACCGATGGTGTCCTCGTTGCCGACCGTCAGGAGTGCGGGCCAGCTCCCCGGCTTCACGACCACCGGCACGCGCAGCTCGGTCGCCGCGAATCCCGCTCGGTCGAGCCGCGCGATGATGGTCGCCGCTCCCGTGCCGTGCGCCGACAGAATGGCGCGCCGGCCAAAACTGAGCCGGTCCGTATCTGCGGGTGCAGTCCCCGTGTCGGGGCGCGTGACCTGCAGCACGGAGGAATCCGACGAGCTCCACTGCAGGTCAACGCCAACGACGTCGGCGCCATCCACCGTTCGGACGCCGGCGAGGACGGTGGCAATCTCCCCCGTTCCCAGGGTGTCCGGCCACGGCGTCGCCATCTGCAGCGTGACCGTCACGACCGACGACGGGTCGAGCTCGCTCTTGCAGTTTGTGAGGAGCAGGATGGCCACCAATCCAACTGCGAGCTTCATTGAGGAGCCTCAGCGACCCGCGTGGGAGTCGCGCGGTCGGTCTGCGTGCCGTCCCCGAGCTGACCGGAAGCATTCGCGCCCCAGCAGTAGATCGCTCCACTGGGCGTCACGCCGCAGGTGTATGAGCCGCCGGCGCTGAGCGAGACGAACGTCAACCCTCCGCTCACCAGCCCCGCCGGGACAAACGTCCCTCCGATGGTGCCGGTGCCGAGCTGGCCGTTGGAATTCGAGCCCCAGCAGTAGGCGGCTCCCGCCGCCGTCAGGCCGCAGGAGTGCTCACCGCCGGCCGCGAGCGACACCAACGTCACTGGGACTGCCGCTCGCGTCGGCCACCCATGGCCGGGCGGCGGCCCGGCGGACCCTAGCTGGCCGCTCGAGTTCGACCCCCAGCACAACACGCCACCAGCGCCGTCCAGCGCGCACGTGTGACTACTTCCTGTGGCGAGTCCGGAGACGGGAATCCCTTCCCCAATTGCGTTGCCGGACGTGTCCGAATAGCCCACCGGTAACTGGAAACCAGCGGGATGGTGGTAGATCGGGTCATACGGTTGGTGGTCCAGCGGTCCGTAGCCCAGCTCTTCGTTGAAATTCATCCCCATGCAGATCACCTGGAAACTGAGGTAGAGGACCGTCGGCTTCGCGCAGACATGCGCGCCTCCGGCCGCGGCCTCGACGTAGTCGTTGGTCTGGTCGGCGAACGGGCTCGGCTCGAGCGGCACCGCCGCGGCGGCCGTCGAATCGAACGCGAGGGTGGCGCCGTCGAAGACGGCGCGGGTTCCCCAGCAGCGCAGGCGCCTGACGCGGTTGATGAATCCCAGGCGGACACGCGCCAGGATGCAGGTGAACGTGCCGCCGACGAGCAATTGCTCGACCCGCAGCTGCACGGTGTCGAGATTGCCGTCACTGATGATCGTCACCGGGATCTCGGACGCAGTGAACGCGCCGCAGCTGCCATTTGCCTGAGCGCATTGGCCGTCTCCCAACGCGCCGCGCGCCCGCGAGCCCCAGCAGAACAGGTTGACCTGCGCTTCCTCCCCGCAGGTGTGCTCATCGCCGGCTTGGAGCTCGTTGAACCGGTGCGATGTCGCGACCGCGAGCGGGCGCGTGGAGAGGGGCAGCACGGCGGGCGTGAGCCCGGTGCCGAGCTCGCCCGAGTTATTGCTGCCCCAGCAGAACCCCGTGCCGTCGAGCGCCGCGATGGCACAGGTGTGATCCAGCCCGGCGCTCACCGTGCGCCACCGCTGCACCACCTGCAGCGGGGCGCGATGCTCGACGACCTGGAACGGTGCGGCCCCCACCGTCGCCACCAGCTCACCGCCGCCTCGGGCCTTGGCGGTCACCAGGCCCGTCGAATCGACCGTGAACGCGGTCGCGTTGGTGGAGCTCCATTGCACCTTGACCCCGGCCTTGCTCCCTCCCAGCGCGTCCTGCACCCGGACCTTGAACGTGCCCGTATCGTTGAGCGTGATCAGCGGCGACCACGGCGGCTGTTCGAGGATCTCGAGCGGCAGCACCTGCACCGGCAGCTGGAACGTCGAGCGGCCGAGCTGGTTCTGGACGGTCGCGATCACCTGCGCCGCGCCGCTGACCCGCCCGGTGATCACTGCTTGCGTGGAATCCGAGGCCAGGGCGGAGACGCCGAGGATCGACGCATCGCTCGAGCTCCACGTCACCGTCGCGCCCGCCAGGAAGCTCGGATCGACGCGCTGCAGCGCCAGGCCGATCGTGTCGACGTCACCCACGGAGAGCAGCGAATCGGCGCCGCGTTGCCGCACGACCACCGGCGCCTGCAGCTCGACCGGGTCGAAACCGGTTTGGACGACGCGCACCGTGATCGTGGCCGTTCCGGAGCGCCGGCTGTCGACAATCGCGCGCAGCGGGCTCGTTTCGCTCGTCACCGTCACGACCGAGGAGTCGGACGATCCCCACTCCAGGTGGATGCCGCTGAGCGCCTGCTGCTGCGCGTCCGTTGCCGTCACCGTGAGCGTTGCGATCTCGGCGACCGCCAGCGTATCGGGCCAGGCTCCCTTCGCGAGGGTCACCGTGATCGCCCCGGTGGGCTCGAGCTCGTTCGTACAGGTGACCAGGAGCGCGCCCAACACCAGAGTTGCCGCCGACTTCAGGAGTCGCTCAGAACGCATACTTGAACCCGGCTCCCGCGAACGCCTTGGGGATCGACCGCAACTGTGCATCGGTGCGGAAATTCCAGTGTCCCGCAACGCCCGTGAGGGCAAGGTGGGGGGCAACCAGGAACTCGAGGTCTGCCCCAAATCCAATCCCGATCACGTCGTTGGTCAGCGTTTGCCAGACCGGGACCTGTTCCGTGCCGGTTCCCGATTGCACGGTGTAACTCCCCGCCTGGAAGCGGCCCTTCACCCGGGCAACGCCGACCTCCCCGAACGGCGCGATCCCGAATCGCCCGGCCCGGAGCGAGACGCTCGTCCCCACCATTCCCCCCGTCACCTGCAAGTCCTCGGGCGCGAGTCGCAGCGCCGTCACGTGCCAGCCGATCCGCTGCTGGCCCCGGAAGAACAAGGCGAACCGCCCGCTCGGCCACCGGCCCGACTGGGTCACGGCGCCGGTACTCGGGGCCAATCCGACCAGACTGAGACTGGTGTGGTACCCGGCGCGGGGAATGCTCGTCGGACGCAGCTGCACGGTGTAGTTCCACTTCTGCAGACGTTCCGTCACGGCGGCGATGCCGACAGCCACGCCGTCCTGGCTGTTCTTCTCGGTGACGAGTCCGACGACCTCCCACTGCTGGTTGAACAGCGCGCCGCCGGAGCTTCCCGGGCTCACAAAGAAGGACTCGAAGCGCACGCGGCGCGAGCTGGCGCTGATGACACGATCGCCGCTGACCGGGGCCTCCCAGCAGACCCGTTCGGGGCACCCCACCGGTACGACGAACGACCCCGCCTCGAGCGCGTCGGGATCGCCCGCACGGTCGAACGCAAACGGCTGGACGGCCTTTCCCGCTCGTGCGACGCTCAGTACCGCGAGGTCCAGGTCCCGATCCACCTGCTCGACCTTTGCGGTCACCGTGTCGTTGCGCGCGAACTGGAAGACCACGCGGATCTTGGCGCCCTGTTGGGCGGTGCGGACCACGTGGCCTGCCGTCGCGATGATGATGCGATCGGAGGTCGCGACCACGATCCCGGCCCCGACCTCCTCTTCATCTCCTCCGGTGGCGAGTACCTGGACCACCAGGTTCTTCGCTTCCGGCGGCATGCGCGACAGGCGTTGCGCCGCGAGCGGCCCGGCCACGGTCGTGGCCAGGATCGTGACACCGACAACAGCTCTCATCGTGTGCCCTTTTTCCAGTAGAGGACGACCATCGCGAGCAGCGCGAGGTAGACGAGGCCCAGAGCGCCAGCGGCCATCGTGTGTTCCGACCAGAACACCTGGAGCCTGGTCGGGAATGTGCCGAGGGATGCAGGGAGCGAATCGACGCTGCCCTCGAGTGTGAGCGCCACGGTCTGGGAGTCGACCGCGACGTTCGTGATCGTACCGCGGAAGCCGTGCAACAGCAGCGCCTCTCCCTTTTTCAGGATGTGGGGAGTGCCGCCGCCGCTCGTGACCACGAAAGTCCCGCTGTCGATCGTCGAGACCTGCTGGTCGGTGTCCTGCCCGTCGTCGGTGCGGATGTGGGTGATTTCCTCGAAGCTCGCGCCGACGACGTCGAGCGGCACCAGGGGACGCACGACCGAGGCAGCGGGGTATCCGAGTTCGAAGACGAGCGGCCCGTGCGTCGCGGCGAGCTGCACCGGGTCGATGCCGAACGGGACGGTGTCCACCGGTTGGTCCGCCAGGTTGACCACCATCCGGCCGCTCACCGAAACCGGCAGCGCGGGCAGCGTGTCGCCCAGCGTCAACTGCACGACCCCGAGCACCCCCGTCGGCTTCAGCGCGATCAGGCTTCGCGCCGGAAGGCTGATCGGGTCGATGCTGATGCTGCCGCTGTCGGGCCGAACCGCTCTGAGATACAGCGTGGCCGTCGGCACCGTGCGCGCCGGTTTCTTGTCGACTGCGGGAAGCGAGACTTCCTGGAGCCCGTTGAGTCCGAGGGACGAAAGGGTGAGCGCGCCCTCCCATGGCGCCACAGGCTTGCCGGTGCGCAGCCAGACTCCCTCGGTGCGCAGGTCGGCGTGGATCGGGGCGCGTGCGACGCGCGCCGATCCCTTCGACAGGACAACCGCGGCCAATGCCAGCAGCAGAACCAGATTTCCCGCCGCCAGGAGGGTGCGGGTTCCCGGCTT
>CAZXKN010000257.1:0-4421 GCA_964641815.1 uncultured Gemmatimonadaceae bacterium
CGAGTCGTAGTAGGGAGGAACCGTGTAGCCGTGGTAGATGTGCGTGTCCACACGAACGCCCGGCCCGCCGGGCGGGTGGAACGCGGTGATGAGCCCGGGCGACGGCTGAAAGTTGCGCGCCGGATCTTCGGCGTTGACGCGGCATTCGATCGCATGGCCGCGCAGCCGGTTGCCGTGCAGCATCAGCGACAACGGCTCCCCTGCCGCCACCCGAATCTGCTCCTTCACCAGGTCGAAATTCGTACACATTTCGGTGACCGGGTGTTCGACCTGGATGCGGGTGTTCATCTCCATGAAGTAGAACGAGCCGTCTTCGTCCAGGAGAAACTCGATCGTCCCCGCCCCCGCGTAGCTGATCGACTCGGCCAGCTTGACCGCCGCCCCGCCGATCTGGTCGCGCAGCTCCTGGGTCAGGGCCGGGCTTGGCGCCTCCTCGATCAGCTTCTGGTGGCGCCGCTGGATCGAGCAGTCGCGCTCGCACAGGTGCATCACTCTGCCGTGCAGATCGCCCATGATCTGAATCTCGATGTGCCGCGGGCGGGCGAGGTACTTCTCGAGGTAGACCTGATCCGACCCGAATGCCGCCAGCGCCTCCTGGCGCGCCAGGTTGAACGCCTGGGTGAACGCGTCGGGATCGGCGGCGACCCGCATCCCCTTGCCGCCGCCCCCGGCCGCGGCCTTGATGATCACGGGGAAGCCGATGCGCTCGGCGATCGGCAGCGCCTCGTCCAGGCTCTCGACCGGTCCCGGCGAGCCCGGCACGGTCGGCACCTTGAGCGACTGGGCGCGTTTGCGGGCCGCCGCCTTGTCGCCCATCTCGCGGATCTGGTCGGGCGTCGGTCCGATAAAGGTGATCCCCGACGTGCGCACGATCTCGGCGAACTCGGCGTTCTCGGCGAGGAAGCCGTAGCCGGGGTGGATCGCGTCGGCGCCGGTGATCTCGGTCGCCGCGATGATGCGCGGAATATTGAGGTAGCTGTCGCGGGAGGGCGGACGGCCGATGCAGACGTCGTCATCGGCGAAGCGCACGTGGAGGCACTCGCGATCGGCCTCGGAAAAGACGGCGACGGTGGAGATGCCGAGCTCTTTGCAGGCGCGAATCACCCGCAGGGCGATTTCCCCGCGGTTCGCGATCAGCACCTTCTGAAACATCAGCTCGTGAGGCCGATCGACTCGACGCCGGCCGCGGCTCCTGGTCCGCCCAGTTTGCTCCCCGACGCGTCGACGCCCGACACCTTGAGGGCGAACTCGCTCGGATTCGTCGCGTAGAAGATCGCGCTCTCGTAGCTGATCATGCCGTTCTGATACCAGCTGAAGAGCGACTGGTCGAAGCTCTGCATCCCGTACTGGATCGAGCCCTCGGCGATGAGGTCGGGGATGTTGAGCTGCTTCGACAGGTCGCGGACGTTGTCGGCCACCGCCGCCGTGTTGATGAGCACCTCGCAGGCCGGCACGCGGCCCTTGGCGTCCTTGCGCGGGACGAGGCGCAGCGACACCACCGCCTGCAGCGCGGTGGACAGGAGGTGCCGGACCTCGTCGTGCTGATGCGGCGGGAAGAACGAGATCACGCGGTTGATCGTCTGGGTGGCGTCGGTCGTGTGGAGCGTCGAGAAGACGAGGTGGCCGGTGTCGGCCGCCTTGAGCGCCGTATCGAGCGTTTCCATGTCGCGGATTTCGCCGATCAGAATCACGTCGGGGTCCTGGCGCAGCACGTGCCGCAGCGCCGACCCGAACGACAGCGTGTCGTTGCCGACCTCACGCTGCGAAATGTTGGCCAGGTTGTCGCGGTGCAGGAACTCGATCGGGTCCTCGATCGTGATGATGTTCACGCGGCGGCTGGCGTTGATGTGATTCAGCATCGCCGCGAGACACGTCGACTTCCCCGACCCCGTGACCCCGGTGACCAGCACCAGCCCGCGCGGCCGCAACGCGATCTCCTCCATCACCGCCGGCAGGTTGAGCTCCTGCAGCGTCTTCACTTCGTAGGGAATCGCGCGGAACGCGAACGCGACGGTGCCGCGCTGCTGGTAGACGTTGGTCCGGAAGCGTCCCACCCCCGGCACGCCGATCGCGAAGTCCGCTTCCTTGTGCTCGGCGAACTCCTTCACCTGGCGCGGCGTCATGATCTGCTCCGCCAGCGACTTCAGCTCCTCGGGCTTCAGGGGCTGCGTCTCCAGCGCCACCAGATCGCCATTGACCCGCACGGTCGCCGGACGGCCGACCTTGAGCAGCAGGTCCGACCCGTTGCGTTGGACCATCTGTGTGATCGCCGCCTTGAAGTTGAACGGCGGCAGGTTGCCCTGTGGCGCGTCAGGCATGGGGATCCACCCGGAAAAGGACCTGTCCGAACTCCACCGGCTGTGCGTTCTCCACGCATACCTCCCGAATCACACCCTGCACTTCCGACTCGATCTCGTTCATGATCTTCATTGCCTCGATGATGCAGACCACCTGTCCGGGCGCGACCCGCGTACCGTTCTTCACGTACGGC
The DNA here is from genome assembly GCA_964641815.1 of uncultured Gemmatimonadaceae bacterium. Lineage (GTDB taxonomy): Bacteria > Gemmatimonadota > Gemmatimonadetes > Gemmatimonadales > GWC2-71-9 > DASTHG01. The sequence continues at coordinate 2,492 of CAZXKN010000257.1, forward strand.
TCGGCACCCGGCTCGGGAGACTTGTAGAATGTGCCGACCATCGGCGACTTGATCTCGAGCAACGCCGGCCCCGCCGGGGCGGCGTGCGCCGCGGCGGCGCCGCCGGGCCCCCCGGGGGCAGTCGCCGGGACTGCCGCCACCGGGGCTGCCGACGTCACGACCACCGGACCCGACGCATTGCCGGCCCCATGGCCCGCCTTGGACACCCGCACCGACGCCCACAACCCGAACAGCCCCCGGCGCACCTCGATGGCGCCGAGTTCTGGGGAATCGTGCAGGATTTTGACCAGCTGCCCGATGAGATCCAGGTTCATGTCAACGGTCGCGGCACAGAGTCCAAATAGACCACCCCGGGAACAGGTCCGTCAATCCGCACCCGGAAGCCCCCGGGGCTCAGCACAACTCCAGCAGATCCGTGGCTCCATCCGACAGCAGGACCGGACCGTTCGCGGCCACGTGGACGTCGTCCTCCAGCCGGACGCCGCCCTGCCCCGCGAGATACACGCCCGGTTCGATCGTCACGACGGCATCGACCGGCACCGGCTCGGCGTTGGTACGGGAGAGCCGGGGCGCTTCGTGCACCTCGAGACCCAGTCCGTGCCCCAGCGAGTGGCCGAAGGCATCGCCGAAGCCGCGCGCCTCGATGAGGTCGCGCGCCAACGCATCGACGTCCCGCGCCGGCATTCCCGCCCGGATGCGCTCGCGCGCGGTACACTGCGCGGTGCGCACCAGCTCGTACAACGTGCGCTGCGCGTCGGTGGCACGCGCGCCGACCAGCACGGTACGCGTGATGTCGGCGCAATACCCGTCCACCTGGGCGCCGAAGTCTAGCAGCAGCCATTCACCGCGCGCCACCGCGCGGCCGCTGGTGCGCGCGTGCGGCCACGCCGTGCGCGGCCCGGACGCGACGATCGTCGGGAAGGGATGATTCTCGCTCCCCAGACGCCGCAGCTCCGCTTCGAGCGCACCGGCGATCTCTTGCTCGGTCTGACCGACGCGCACGCCTGCCAGCGTCGTCGCCAACGCCCGGGCTGCGAGCTGCGCCGCGGCGCGTACCGCCGCGACTTCGGCGGCGCTCTTGCGCACCCGCAGCCGCTCGACCAGCTCCGGCGCTGCGCGCCAGTGCCAGCCCTTGCCCTGCACCCCGAGCCGCTCCGCGTCCTTCGCCGACAGCGCGTGCGCTTCGTAGCCGATCGTTCCGAGGTTGCCGCCGCCGGCTTCGCGGAACAACCGCTCCCAGGCGCTGGTGCGCTCGACGACAACGCGCGCCGCACCGTCCACTTCCGCTTCCGCCTGCTCCTGATAGCGAAAGTCGGTCACCAGCAGCAGATCACCGGGGTGCACCAGCAACAGCCCCGCCGACCCGCTGAATCCCGTCAGGTAGCGGATGTTCGCGAGCGAGGTGACGAGCAGCGCGTCGAGTCCCTCCGCTCCGAGCAGCGCCGCTACGCCAGCGTGCCGCGCCGGGCGCGGGTCAGCCGTCACCGGCGGGCGTCGCGCGGAGCCGGCGCACCAGTCCATCCAGCGCCAGGCGATAGCTGTCCGCGCCGAATCCGCTCACGACCCCCCACGCGATGTCGGCGAGCAGCGACTGCCGGCGCGCCGGCTCCCGCGCAAAGATGTTCGACAGGTGCACTTCGACGAAGGGCACCCGCACCGCGAGCAGGGCGTCCCGCACCGCCAGACTGGTGTGCGTGAACGCGGCCGCGTTGACGAGCGCGCCGTCCGCCGACTCCCGCAAGCGCTGGATCGCCTCCACCAGCTCCCCTTCGTGATTCGTCTGCGCCCACACCACCTCGACCCCCAGCGCCGCAGCCTCCCGGCGCGTCGCCGCCTCGATGTCGGCGAGGGTTGCGCGCCCATACAGCTCCGGCTCGCGCTCGCCCAGCAGATTGAGATTGGGGCCGTTCAGAACGGCGATGCGCACTAG
>CAZXKN010000258.1:0-33718 GCA_964641815.1 uncultured Gemmatimonadaceae bacterium
AGTTAACCCCCCATCTTGCCTGAAGTTAGGGAACAGGGTTAGGATTGGATCGCCGCCCCGTTCACGGTGAGCGAGGCGGTCTTTTTTCGCCGAGAGTGAGCCCCGTGCGCTGTCTCGCGCTCAACGCGTCGTTCGAGCCCCTGACCATGGTGCCCGTACGCCGCGCCCTGCGCCTCGTGATCGACGGCAAGGCCGAGATCGTGGAGGCGGACAAGGGCGAGGTGATGCGCAGCGCGCGCCTCGAGCTGCCGCGCCCCGCCGTGATCCGCCTGGTCAAGTTCGTGCACGTGCCGCGGCGCTTCCGGCGCCAGGTGACGAACACCTTCCTGTTCGCCCGGGATGAGTACCGCTGCCAGTTCTGCGCGCGGCATCAGAGCCAGCTGCGGCATCGCGAGTGCCTCACGCGCGATCACCTGATCCCGCTGTCGCGCGGCGGCACGAACGCGTGGACGAACGTGCTCACCGCGTGCTCGACCTGCAACACGCGCAAGGGGAATCTCCTGCCCGAAGAGGTGGGGATGCACCCGCTGCGTCCGCCGGTCGAGCCGCACTTCGTGCACCTGTCGTGGGCGGTGCGCCGTCTCACGGCAATCCAGTCGCGCTACATCCGGTTGTTCTACGGGGCGGCGGTGCTGCGGACGCTCGAAGGGCTCTAGGGCGCCTGCTCCGCAAAATCGTCTGATCGTCCTTCCAAATTGAGCGTAGGGAGCCCGGCGATGCGCACCAGCGCGCGCTGGGCTCCATGCGCTACGGCCTGCCCCAGGTTCTCCTGGCCGGCCACCGCAGGAGTGACGTCGCCCTTGAGCCAGCGCGTCAGCTCTTCCAGATCGGTGTCGTTCAACGTCGTGACGTCCAGGTGCGCGACGAGGTAGAGCCGGCCGCCCTCGTGCGCCTCGAGCGTGACGCGGTAGGGGACGTCGAGCGCCGAATCGAGCTCGGCGGCGGTGGCGAACCGCTTCACCGTACCGCCGTAGGAGATCAGGATGTACTCATCGGCCAGCGGGTCGTGCCGGGCGACGGCGTCCCACTCGACACCGGTGAGGAACTTGTCGAACCATCCCGAGCGATCGCGCCACAGCTCGAGCCGGAAGTGCAGGCGCAGCGGGAATCCCGAGCGCATGAGGTCGACGAACCGGCCGTCGCCGAGCAGGCCGTGCGCCTGGACGCGGGCGACGGGACCGTCGCGCGTGACGGCGAGCGAGGGGCCTGCTCTCGCCTGGGCGGCGAGCTGAGCCCCGAGCAATGCGATCAGGGCTCCGGCGAGGCTCCGCTTCACTAGAAGCGGTGCTCCAGGCGTGCCGTCAGCCGGAGCGGCTGGCTCGCGTTGACCGCCTTGGCCACGTACACGCCGAACCCGCCCCAGTCGATCCCGAGGCCGAGATCGGCGAGCCAGCTGGACAGCCGCGGCAGCTGTCCGCTGGGCACGAGGCCCGGTCCGTGGCCGACGAGCCATCCCTGTCCGGCGTCGCCGAACACGACGAAGTCCGGTCCGCGCAGGAACCGCGTCATGTACCCGAGTCCCCCCGTCTGTCCCGTTTCGGGGTTGTAGTTGGTGCTCAGGTTGATGTGGCCGCGGTACTCCGTCTGCACCGCCACGACGCGATCGCACGCCGCGACCAGAGTCCCCGCGAAGCCTCCCGTCGACGCGAGCGCATTGCAGGCGCCCTGGCGGAACTCGTATCCGGGGAGCGGCTCGGGTCCGCCGATGCTGAGGCGCCGCTGCACGGTCAGCGGATCGCCGCCGAGCCACCCGGCGAGGACGAAGCGGAAGGTGAGCCGTCCCTGCGGGCCGAGCTTGTTGTAGCGCCGCAGATCGAAGAACCCCCGCGTGGACCGGTACTCCCCGAGCATCGCCGCCGAATCGCGCACGGCGCCTGGAAAGTCCGGGACCGGGCGCACGTCGTCGCTCATCAGGAATTCCAGCGAGCCGCGCAGGTACCACCCCGAGGTCGGCTGATCGGGGTTGTTGCGCGAATCGAGCGTGATGCCGGGCATGAAACTCGTGTAATGCCCGTTGTCGATCGGCGGGTTGGGGCGCCAGGGGATGCTGGTGCGGGAGAGCGACCACGGATCCCGCGTCCTGAGCGTCGACTCCCGTTCGCGGCGGATCTCGAACGACAGGTCGAGCGGCGCTTCGGCGCGCCACCCCAGCCGCGCCGCGACCCCCGAGCCGCGGAAGTAGTCGCGGTAATCGCGCCGCACGAGAAACGCTTCCCACCCCACTTCGTTGGCGTGCAGTCCCCAGTCTTCCACCGGATTCACGAGGTCGAAGGCGCGCAGGGTCAGGCCGATCGGCCGACGGTTGCCGAACACCAGCTCGGCGCGGGCGTGGTAGCCGAGGTCGCAGCACTCGCCGCTGATCGAGTGGGCCGTCCGGAACACCCCCATCGCGGCGCCGCGGAAGCCGAGGCCGCGGCGCAGCGCCAGATCGACCGTCGGTCCGGCGACGATCGGGAGGCCCTCGACGCGGTTGAACGTGCCGCTGGTGGCGAGGACGAGGCTGGACCGTGAGGTCGCGTTGCCGAAGGTGTAGCGCGCCGAGAGGCTGAGTCGCCGCAGTAGGTCCTGGGCATAGACGAGCGTGTCGCCTTCGAGGCGGTAGGGGAGCGGCTCCGCGTAGACGTGAATCTCCCCGGCGACGCCGCTGCGCGGACCGATGATGGTGCCCCCCACGACCGTCAGGCTGCCGGTGACGGCGGCGCTGGAGTCGAGGACGGCGTTGCCGTTGATCACCAGCAGCGAGCCCTCGACGCGCCCGCCGATGAGGGCTGGCCCATTCCGGATCGCGACGTCGCCGCGCCAGGCGTTGCCGGCGGGGAGGCTGGCCCGCCCCACGAGCCGCGTGGTCGCCGGAGCGTTGTAGGCGCGCACGACGGCGACCACCGCGCTGTGCGGGAGTTCGGGCGGCGTGAAATGCAGTCCCACGCTCTCGGGCTGAATGACGATCGCGGTGTCCTGTGCGGCCAGGGGCCGGAGCGCGCACAGCGCCGCGGCGGAAATGAGCAAGAAGCGCATGGCGAGGCTCAGTCGGAAAGGTGACGGGGCGATTCGAGGCCCAGCCGGCGCATTCGCCGGTAGAGGTTGGCACGATCGGTCGCCAGGCGCCGCGCCGCATCGGCGACGTTGCCGGCGGCGGCGGAGAGCGCCGCGGCGATCAGCTGCCGCTCGTAGCCGTCCAGGGCGTCGGCGAGCGGCATGACGGGCACCGCCGCGCCGCCGGCCGTGCCGTCGCCCACGGGGGCGGCGATCCCGTCGGGCGGCAGCACCCGGATCACTTCGTCAGCGGTGAGGGTGTCGCTGGCCGCGAGAATCGCGAGACGCTCGACGAGATTCGCGAGCTCGCGCACGTTGCCGGGCCAGCGATACCGGGTGAGCAGCTGCAGCGCGCCGGTATCGACGGTGAGCGCCCGCCCGAGGCGCCCCGCCTGGCGCGCCAGAAAATGGCGCACCAGCGGCGGCACATCTTCGGCGCGCGCGCGCAACGGCGGGATCTGCACCGGCAGCACGTTCAACCGGAACAGCAGGTCTTCGCGGAACTTCCCCTCGCGCGTGGCGCGCGTCAGGTCCTTGTTGGTGGCGGCGAGGACGCGCACGTTCACGGTGATCGGCTTTTCTCCTCCGACACGCTCGATCACGCCCGTCTCGAGCACCCGCAGCAGCTTGGCCTGGGCCTCCTGCCCGAGATCGCCGACCTCGTCGAGAAACAGGGTGCCGCCGTCGGCCAGCTCGAAGCGGCCCAGGCGCCGCTCGCTGGCGCCGGTAAACGCCCCTTTCTCGTGGCCGAACAGCTCCGACTCGACGAGGTCCCGGGGGATCGCCGCGCTGTTGACGGTCACGAAGGGACGGCCGGCGCGCCCGCTCTGGCGGTGGATCGACGACGCAACGAGCTCCTTGCCCGTCCCCGACTCCCCGGTGATCAGAACCCGCGCGTCGGTCGGCGCGATGCGGGCGATGAGGGCGCGCAGCTCCTCCATGGCGGGGCTCGCGCCGACGAGGGGATCGGCATGGCCCAGCGCCTCGTGGAGGCGGCGATTCTCCGCGCGCGCCCGCGCCAGCTCGAGCGCGCTGCGCACCGCCACCAGCAGTCCCTCGGGCGTCAGCGGCTTTTCGAGAAACTGAAAGGCACCGAGCTTGGTGGCGCGTACCGCGTCCGTCAGCGACGCCTTGCCGCTCATCATCACGACCGGAACTTCGGGGAGCAGCTGCTTCAGCTGCTCGAGCGTCGCCATGCCGTCCGGCCCGCCGCCCATCATGAGATCCAGCAGAATGGCGTCGGGTGCGACGTCCTTTACGGCGGCGAGGGCGGCCGTGCCGTTGGCGGCTTCGGCCGTCTCGTACCCTTCGCCCTGGAGCAGGGCGCCGACCATACGGCGGATGTTGGGCTCGTCGTCCACCAGCAGGACGCGCGGACTCACGCGGGGAACACCAGCGTGAAGGTGGCGCCGCCCCCCGGGGTCTCCGAGGCGGCGATCGTGCCGCCGTGCGCGTCCACCGTCTGGCGCACCAGCGCGAGCCCCAGGCCCGTGCCGTCCACTTTCGTCGTCACGTACGGCTCGAACACCCGGCCGCGCAGCGTCGCCGGGATCCCGGGGCCGTGGTCGGCCACCTTCACGACCATGCCGCGTCCCTCGCCCGCCACGTGGACGTCGATCGTTCCGCTGCCGCCCATCGCCTCGGCGGCGTTGCGGAACAGGTTGCTGAACGCGCGGCGCAGCGGATCGTAGTGCCCCTGGATCGAGCGGCGGCCACCGCCGTTGGCATGGACACGGACCGCGACCTGCTCCGGCACGACGGTCCGGCCCAGCTCCTCCAGCAGCTCCACCAGATCGACTTCACTCATGGGACCTTCGGGGAGCCGGCCGAAGTCGGCGAACTCGCGCGCCAGCCGCTCGAGGCGGTCGGTTTCCGCCGCGAGCACTTCGAGCGCCAGCGCGCGACGCTGGTCCGGCCCCGCTCCGTCGCTGGGGCGGCCGACCTGCTCGACGGCGATGCGCATGGCGGTGAGGGGATTCTTGATCTCGTGTGCGACGCGCCGCGCCACTTCGCGGAACGCGCGCAGCCGCTCCGCTTCGAGCTCGCGCCCGCGCGCCGCGTCGAGCGCTCCGGCCAGGTCGCGCAGCGCCAGGCGCAGCGACTCGAACTCCGGCGCCCCCCGCGTCGGCGCACCCTCGGGGAGCGCCTCGTGCTGCCGGATCAGGCGGGTCCAGCCGACGAGCTCGTCGATCGGTCGCGACAGCTGGCGCGACAGATGTCCCGCCACGCGGACCGCGGCGAACAGCACCAGCGTGCCGAGCGCGACGACCACGATGGCGAGCCCGGCTGTGTAGTAGCGCAGGTAGAGGTCGGCGCGCCGCGCGAGGCTCACCCCGCGCGACAGCGCGTCGAGATGCTCGCGCATCGCCGCCCGGGCTGCCGGCGCGAGCCGGTTGGTGTCGACCTGCTCCAGCATCACCCGCGCCGAATTCGCCACTTCCTCGAGCGATGCCCGGGCGCCGGTCGCCGGGGCCACGGTGCGCACCGTCAGCACCCACCCGATCACCGCGAGGCCGGTGGGGACCGCGGCCATCGCTACCAGCACGAAAAAGATGCGGCGTCGGAAGGGCAGGGGCATATCTTGTCGCAATCTATGAGGATGCGTCGGGTGCGACAAACTGACACGACTCTGACCGGTGATCGGGGGCGAGAATGAAGAGCCACACCCAGTACCTGTGGTTCAATACGAAGCAGCGGCAGGAGATCATCGATATCACCGACTCCGTCGAGGAGCAGGTTCGCTCGAGCGGGGTGACGGAAGGGTTGGTTCTGGTCTCCGCGATGCACATTTCGGCGTCGGTGTTCGTCAACGACCACGAGTCAGGACTCTGGCACGACATCCAGCACTGGCTGGAAGAGACCATCGCTCCCTGGGATCCCAAGCGGTACCGGCACAACGAGACCGGGGAGGACAACGCCGCCGCGCACCTGCGGAGCCTGACGGTGGGGCACGAGGTCATCGTGCCGATTACCAAGGGAAAGCTGGACTTCGGCCCCTGGCAGCGGGTGTTTTACGGCGAATGGGACGGGCAGCGCCGCAAGCGCGTCATCATCAAGGTGCTGGGCGAATAGGAACTCGGGCTTCCGTATTTCGTGCAAGTTGTTTATTTTCAATGACTCCCGATGGAGACCGGGAATTGCCCGGCAGGTGTGACGCTCGGGTTCGGCATCACGGCGCGGTTGGTCCGCGACCGGCGAGCCGGAGCTTCGGGCGCCGACACCCTCCGGACACCGGCTCCCCCCGCTGCCGCCCCATTTCGGTGCGGCCACCGGGCGTAACAGGCGGACGATGGACGGACGCGCAGTGCGCGACTTCATTGCCGCTCGAGACAAGGCCCCGCTGAGTGCGCGAGGCGCTGCTCCGGCGATCGGGACCGGAGCGAGCGGCCCAGGAGGCGCACCAGGCAACGGCCGCCGTATAGAAACATCCATGACCACATCATCGCCGCACACGCATTTTGCCCGCGCGCCGTACAAAGAACCACCCGCCCACGCTCCCAACGCCGCCCTGATGATCGACTTCGACAACGTCACCATGGGTATCCGCTCCGATCTGCAAACGGAGCTGAAACGCCTGATGCAGTCGGAGATCATCCGCGGCAAGGTGGCGGTGCAGCGGGCCTACGCCGACTGGCGGCGCTACCCGCAGTACATGGTGCCCCTCGCCGAGGCGTCGATCGATACGATTCAGGCGACGGCCTACGGGTCATCGAAGAAGAACGCGACCGATATCCGGCTGGCGGTCGACGCCGTGGAGCTCGTCTTCACGCGCCCCGAAATCGGTACCTACATCCTGCTCTCCGGCGACTCCGACTTCTCGAGTCTCGTGCTCAAGCTGAAGGAGTACGGCAAGTATGTCATCGGCGTCGGCATCCGCGAATCCTCCAGCGACCTGCTGGTGATGAACTGCGACGAGTACTACTCCTACAACGAGCTTGCCGGGTTGACTCGCGCGAGCGACGTGGAGCACGTCCGCCACGATCCCTGGGAGCTGGTCGTCGAAGCGGTGAAGCAGATGACGGCGCACAACGACGTGATGCGCTCCGATCGGCTGAAGCAGGTGATGCAGGAGATCGACCCCGGCTTCGACGAGAAGGACGCGGGCTATTCCCGCTTCAGCAAGTTCGTGCAGGAGGCGGCGCACCGCGGCCTGATCGCGACCGAACGGCTCGACAACGGCCAGTTCGAGATCTCGCTGGGTGCCAAGGTCGACGATGCGCCGCCGCCGGCGCAGCCGGCCGCGCCGCCAGCCGCGCCGCCGCCGGTCCCGGCGCCCCGCGCGCGCAAGGGATCGATCGTCGGCGATGCCTTCGGGCTGCTGCGTCAGGCGCTCGGCAAGATCAGCGGCGAGCAGGCAGTGAGCGCCGACGCAGTGCGCGAGGCGATGAACGAGCTCGCTCCGGAGGGCACGAAGCGCGTCGATGCGCGCAGCATGCCCAAGCTGCTGCGCCAGGCGCACGACGCCGAGCTGATCGATTTGTCGCGCGACGATGAGGGTTCCTATGCGGTGCGGGTCCGCCAGGATGAGCCGGCGGAGGCGACGTCCGCACCCGCGCCGGCCCTCGAGCCGGTACGCGAGACGCGGCCGCCGCAGGTGGAAGAGGAGTACGAGCCGCCGCAGCCCGCCTCATCCGCCCCGCCGCCGCCCTACTCCCAGTCGACAGGGCCCGGCGGCATGCCGATGCGCAGCGCGCGCTTCCGGCGCGGCTCGCGTGGTCCGCGGCCGGCCGCGCCCGACGTCAATCGCGTCGGGGTGGTGGAAGTCGATCCCAACTTCCGCTCCCGGGTGGAGCGGATGCCGCCCCGCAGCGGGCCCGCGGCGCCGGTCGCAAACGAGCCACCGTCGGTTGGCGGCGGCGGCCGCACGGACGATGACCACCCACGCCGCGAGCGTGGTGGTCGCGGTCGTGGCGGGCGCGGCCGGGGACGCGGCGGGAATCGTGAAGGACGTGAGGGCAACGGCGGGCATGGCGGCCGTGAGGGCCGCGAAGGTCCCGAGAACCGCGAAAGCCGCGGTGGCGGTGAAGGGGAGCGCTCCCGTGGCCGTCGTGGTGGTCGGGGTCGGGGTGGCCGCGGCGGCGGCCGGCCCGACCGTGCCGGCGAGGACCGTCCCCGGGGTGCGAGCGTCTACGAGAGCTCCCGTGCGCCGGAGCCGCCCGCGCCGCCGCCGCCACCCCCGACACCGCGGCCCGCTGCGCCGGCGGAGAGCCGTGAGGAAGGGGATTCGTTCTGGTCTCGCGTGAAGCGGGGACTGATCGGCGGAGAGTGACGGGAACGCCCCTCGCCCGAGCCTTCTACGCGCGACCGACTGCCGAGGTCGCGCGTCGGCTTTTGGGGCAGATTCTCGTGAGCCGGATCGGCGGCCGCGAGGCCGTGGGCCGCATCGTCGAGACCGAGGCCTACATCGGTCCGCACGATCCCGCCTGCCACGCCTACGGACACCGGCGCACCGCCCGCACCGAGCCGCTCTACGGCCCGCCGGGCACGGCCTACGTCTACTTCACCTACGGGATGCACTGGTGTCTCAATGCCGTCACCGAGCGGGTGGACTACCCGGCGGCGGTCCTGATCCGCGCCCTCGAGCCGCTCGCAGGGATTACGCTGATGCGGCGGCGGCGCGGGCCGGTTGCCGACCGCGCCCTGTGCGCCGGTCCAGCCCGCTTGTGTGAGGCCCTCGGCATCACGGGTGAGCACAACGGCGCGTCGTTGGAGCGGGGGGTGGTCCGCATTCTTGCGGGTGGCCGGACCCGGTTCCGCGTCGCGGTGACGCCGCGGATCGGTATCACGACGGCGCGCGACTGGCCGCTGCGGTTCGTGATCGCGGATTCGCGCTGGCTGTCCCGGTAACACAGAAGCCCGGGGAGGAATTCCCCGGGCTTCTGATGGCGGTTGCTGACGGGCCGCCGGCTCAGTGCTCCGACGTCACATCTTCCTTCGAGCTGCCGAAGCTGTAGCGCACACCGCCGCTGAAGGTGTGCGTCGCGCCGCTCAGCAGGAAGTTGTTCGCCGCGGAATTGACCATGTACTGGCCGAACACGGCGAGCTTGCCGACGTTGATCTGCACGCCGCCGATCGCCCACCCAACTGCCTTGCTGCCCGCGGACTGCGCCAGCGCCTCGGCGTTGACCGCATCGGCGGGAGTGGCGCAGACGGAGGTCTGCGTCGCGCCGCTGCAGTCCGCTGTGGGGTTCTGGATCGTGATCAGGCCGACGCCGACTCCCGCAAACGGCTCGATGTGCTGCTGCAGCGGGTACGCCATCAGGCCGATGAACAGGCGCCGCACCTGATCGAACGTCACGTCGTGGGCGCTCCCCGTATTCTGGTCGACGACCGTGGCCCGTGCTTCGGTGAGCAGGAAGGCCTGCTCTCCACCGACGTACAAGGCGGTGCGCTTGCCGGTGATGAGCCAGTGCACCCCGATGATCGGGTCGATGAAGTAACCCTGGTCGTTGGTCTTGTAGGCGAAGCCCCCCGCCGTGGCGCCCCAATACCAGCGGTGCGAGCGATCCTCCGGGACCTGCCCGGCGGCGGGCCGGACCAGGGCGATCGCGACGAGCGCGAACAGCGCCAAGCGAGACGTCGACTTCATCGGACTCCTCCACGGGTTCCAAGGCAGCCCAGGTTGGGGCTGTCGGTGGACCCCCAAAATAGGAGTCGGCGTTCGTTTAGCAAGCGGTGGGGTCACGGCTAGCATGTTGCCGCAATGTCGGTTAAGCGCTTGCACCGCGAAACTACTTGAAGTCACTGACGAACTACCGAACAAATGCCGATAATATAGTGTCGCGATTGTCGTGATAATGGCGCAACGGTGTCTTAAATCAATCCCAAGCGGCTCCCCACCTTCTTGAACGCCCGCAGCGCGAAATCCAGGTCGTCCCTGGTATGCGCCGCTGAAAGCTGGCAGCGCACACGCGCGTGCCCCTGCGGCACGACCGGGTACCCGAACCCCGTGACGAACACCCCTTCCTCGAGCAACAGGTCGCTCATCTGGATCGCTTTCGCCGTTTCGCCGAGAATCACCGGAACGATCGGTGTTTCCCCGGGCAGCGGCTTGAAGCCCAGGCTGATGAGCTGCTCGCGGAAGTAGCGCGCGTTCTCGTGCAGCCGGCGTACGCGCTCGGGATGGGCTTCGAGCACCTGCACGGCGGCGAGCGCGCTGCCGGCGACCGTCGGCGGGAGGGCGTTGCTGAAGAGCTGCGGCCGGGAGCGCTGGGTCAGGTAGTCGGTCAGGGCGAGCGGGCCGGCGGTGAAGCCGCCAGCAGCGCCTCCGAGAGCCTTCCCGAGCGTCGAGGTGATGATGTCGACCTTCCCCAGCACGCCGCAGTGCTCGGCCGTCCCCCGGCCGGTGGCACCGAGGACGCCCGTGGCGTGGGAATCGTCCACGGCGACGATCGCGTCGTACGTCCGGGCCAGCGCGACAATCTCCGGGAGCCGGGCGATGTCGCCCTCCATCGAGAAGATGCCGTCGGTGAAGACGAGGCGGCGGCGCGCACCGCCCGCCGCCTTGAGCTTCTCCTCGAGGTCCTGCATGTCGGAGTGCCGGTACACCGCCGTCTGGCACTTCGTGATCGTCTTGGCGATGCGGATCGAGTCGATGATCGACGCATGGTTCAGCTGGTCGGAGATGACGATGTCCTGCTCCGACAGGATCGTCGGACACAGCCCCTCGTTGGCGTTCCAACAGCTCACGTAGGTCAGCGCGCTCTCGCACCCCACGAGGCGCGCCAGCGCCGCCTCGAGCTCACGGTGGATGCTGAACGTGCCGCAGATGAACCGCACCGATCCCGTTCCGGCCCCGTAGCGGTCCAGTGCCGCGTGGCCTGCCGCCACCACCTCCGGCTCGTTGCACAGTCCCAGGTAGTTGTTGGAGGACAGGATGACCACCTCGCCACGCCCTTCCATGCGGGCGCGCGGCCCTTGAGGCCCCTCGAGGTAATTGAGGCGCTTGTAGACGCCGTCGCGCTTGAATTGCTCCAGCTCGGCGTCGAGGCTCGTGGTGAAGCTCATGCGATCTCCAGGATGACCTTGCCCGCGTCGCCGGAGCGGATGGCGGCGATGGCTTGATCGATGTGGGCGAGCGGGAAGCGGTGCGTGATCACGGGGCGGGGGTCCAGCAGTCCGGCGGAGAGAAAACGGCGCATCTGATGCCACGTCTCGTACATCTTGCGGCCGATCACGCCGTAGACGGTGATGCCCTTGAAGATGATCTCGTCGGCGAAATTGACGGGGACCTCGCCCTTGGGGATGCCGAGCAGCTGCACCCGGCCGCCCATGCGCACGGTATGGAACGCCTGGTGTAACGCCTGCGGGACGCCCGACATCTCGCACACGACGTCCACCCCCTCTCCGCCTGTTTCGGCGCGGACCGTCGCTTCCACGTCCGTCTCCCGGGCGTTGATGACGACGTGGGCGCCCATCTGTTGCGCCAGGGCCAGGCGGCGCGGGTTCACATCCGACGCGATCACGCGCGCGGCACCGGCGGCCCGGGCGATCCCGACGGCGAAACAGCCGATCGGCCCGCAGCCCACAACGAAGACCGTGCTGCCGGGGATGTCCGCGGTCAGCACGGTGTGGAAGGCGTTGCCCATCGGGTCCATGACGGCGCCGATCTCGGTGGGAATGCCGTCCAGCGTCAGCACATTGGTCGCGGGCATGGCGATGAATTCGGCGAAGGCGCCGTCGCGGTCGACGCCGATGATGCGAGTGTTGCGGCAGATGTGGCCGTTGCCGGTGCGACACTGCAGGCAGTGGCCACAGACGATGTGTCCCTCCGCCGTCACCAGCTGCCCGACCTTCAGCTCCGTCACGCCTGCGCCCACGCTCACGATCTCTCCCGCGAATTCGTGGCCGACCACGATCGGCGGGTGAATGCGTCCCTGCGCCCAGCTGTCCCAGTCGGCGATATGGAGATCGGTGCCGCAGACCCCCGCATGGCGGACCGCGATCAGCACCTCTCCCGGACCGGCACGCGGTTTGGGGACCGTTCGGACCGCGAGACCGGGGGCGCGCGACTCCTTCACGACGGCTTGCATGGTATCGGGCATGGTTGGCGACGGCCGGGGAGGCGAGGTCAGGGAATGAGCGTGATCGGCGCCGGTAATATAGTCCCCGAGCGGGTCCCCGAGATGCGAAACGGGGCCGGCATCGGTGCCGGCCCCGTTGCGAGCGACGGAGGTTCGATACTCCGGGGCTCAGGTCCCCGCGGGATGTGGGTCGACGGGGAGCCGCTGGTGCACGTGGTCCCCGGACTCGGGGTCATCGGCGCACCAGCAGTACGCCCAGATGCGCGCCGGCCGCGCGAGACGCTGCCCCGCGCGCAGGATGATGCCGATTGGCTCGTTATCGAGGATGAGCGGAAGACTGGTCATGCCCTTCAATTAGGCAAATGGAGGGCCATCTCGATTCACATGTTAAGTCACGTCTCCTTAACGAGTTACGATATACTGGCGATTTGCTGTTCAACACTTTGACACGTGTTGGTTGTGTCCCTGTGACGCTACTGGCGCGCCTCGGTCTCGGCGCGCGCAGCCGGCTTGGTCGCCGCGAAGCCGCCGCGGCGCCCGCGCGGGCGCCGCTCCACCTGCCACGCGGCGTACAGCTCGAGCAGCGTGTCGGTCGCGATGGGAATCACCGTCTTGTCTTCGACCGATTCCCAGGGCAGCACGATGTGCACGCCCCCCGGCGGGGTGCGCGTCTGCAGATCGGCAACGAGGGAGCGGCGCGATTCGGGGGCCAGGGCGGCGAGGGCTGCCGGATGCAGCACGGCGAGCGTCACCGGAACGTCGGGCATCCAGCTGCCGAACTGCACTACCAGCGCGTGGAAGCGGGCGGCCAGCTGCTCGGAGACGGCCCGTGTCTCTGCCGCTTCGACGGCGGTCAGCTCCTGATCGAGCAGCAGCACTTCCACGTCGTGCGCCGCCACGAACAGCGCCGCCGGGAGGGCCGGGGCGCCGACCACGACCGCGGCGTCTCCCGGCTCGAGCCGCCGCGCCCAGTGCACCAGCGGCATCCCGGCCTCGAGCTCCCAGTGCGTCGGCTCGCGCTGCGCGGCGCGCAAGGCGCGGTGCGTGCGCGACCAGCGCTGGAACGTCGGCAGGCGCAGCCGGCGCATGATGATGCGGTCGACGTGCTCGAGCAGCAGCACTTCGGTGAGCAGGTACTGATCGGCGGCGGCGGTTTCGAGCTCACGGACCGCCTCGTCGCCGATCTCGAGCAGCTCGGCGCGCGACAACGAGTTCTTGTATTCCTCGATGCGCTGAAACAGGAACTCCTCGTACTCCTGGCGCAGCGAGCGCGCCACGCGGCGGGGCCGCCGGGCGCGGGCGCCCGTCTCGGCGGTCGTCAGCATGGCTCGATGTGCACGGTGACTTCGTTCAGCTGCAGGTCCCGCTTCAGCCGCTGCTCGACCGCATCGGCGATGGCGTGTGCCGACGCGACGTTGGCGTTGCGGTCGACGGCGATGGTGACCTCGGCGTAGCGCACCTGCGAGCCGCCGCGCGAGCGGATGTCGTAGGCGCGCTGCACGCCGCTCACCCCTTCGGCAGCGGTCTGGATCGCGTCTTTGGGGACGGCCCGCTCGTCCACCAGGATCGGCACCGAGCGCTGCGTGATCTGATACGCGACGCGTACGATCAGGAGCGCGATCACCAGGGCGATCGCCGGATCGGCCCACCACAAGCCGCGGCGCGCCAGCAGCAGCCCCACGATGACCCCGACGGAGATGTAGACGTCGCTCTTGGTGTGCGCGGCATCCGCGACGAGCAGCTCGCTCTGCAGCTCGAGACCCCGCCGGCGCTCGTACCACGCCACCGTTCCGTTCACTCCCAGTCCGGCCACGAGGACGATCAGCTGCAGGTCGGAGACCGTCGGCGGGGGGTGCGACCCGGCGAGATGCTCGATGGCGCCGCGCGCCAGCTCGAAGCAGGTGATCGAGAGGAATCCGACCAGCGCCAGGGCGCCCAGGGTTTCGAACTTGCCATGCCCGTAGGGGTGCTCCTCATCCGGGGCCCGCGCCGCCACGCGGACGACGACCAGGGCCAGCAGGTTGTTGACCGCATCCACCGAGGAATGCAAGGCATCGCCCAGCACGGCGAGCGAATGCGCGGCGAGCCCCACCAGGAGCTTCGCGACGACCACGGCCAGGTTGGCGAAGAACAGCCCGACCAGGACACGGCGGACCAGGGTCGCCCGATCGCGCGCCCCCCCTTCCAGCCGGGCCGGTGGCATGGATGCAAGGTTGTAAGGCCGGCTCCGGGAGTCAACGGGACGCTCAGTCTACCGCCCGCAGCACGGCGCCTTTCAGGTACCCGGTCTCAGGAATCGTGAGGATTTCCGGATGGTCTCCCGCCGCCCCGACGAGCCGCAACAGCTCGAGGCGGCGCCCGCTGTCCCGCCCCGCATCGGCCAGCATGTCGAGAAACTCAGGCCTTCGCAGGTGATAGGAGCAGGACGCCGTGAACAACAGCCCCCCGGGGGCGACGAGCCGCATGGCGCGCAGGTTGATCTCCTTGTAGCCCGCGATCGCCCGCGGCAGGCTGGCCCGGGTTTTGGCGAACGCCGGCGGATCGAGCACGACCGTCTCGAAGCGCTCGCGGGCGCGCTCCAGCGTGCGCAGAAAGTCGAAGGCGTTCGCTTCCCGCCAGGTGATCGTGGTGCGGCCGTTGAGCGCGGCGTTCTGCGCGGCGCGGTCGAGCGCTTCGCGGCTCTGGTCGATCGCGAGCACCGACGCCGCCGAGCGCGCCAGCTGCAACGCGAATGCGCCGTGGTAGGTGAACACGTCGAGCGCGCGTCCGCCCGGCCGCGCGAGGGCGGCGACGAGCAGGCGGTTCTCGCGCTGATCGAGGAACGCCCCCGTCTTCTGGCCGTGGCGCGGCGCGGCGAGATAGCGGACGTCTCCCTCGCGGACCTCGACCGCGTCGGGGACCTCGCCGTGCACCAGCTCGACGTCCAGCGGCAGGTCTTCGTGGCGGCGCACCGCGGTGTCGTGCCGCAGCAGGATCCCCTGCGGCTCGAGCGCTGCGCGCAGGCCGTCGAGCACGTCGCCGCGCACCGCTTCAAGGCCGGCCGAGAGCAGCTGCGCCACGATGTAGGGCCCATAGCGGTCCACGACGAGCGACGGCAGCCCGTCCCCTTCGGCGTGGACAATGCGAACCGCCGTGGCCGCGATGCCTTCGCGCCGGGCGGCGCAGGCGGCGATGCGGAAGCGCCACCACGCGGCGTCGATCGGGTGCTGCTGCGCGGTCAGAAAGCGCAGGCGGATCTCGCTCCTCGGGGAGAACAGCGCCTGCCCGAGCGGCGCCCCGCGGCGGTCGTGCACCGCCACGATGCCGGGACCGCGACGCGGCGACGCCAGCACATCGGTCTTGTAGATCCAGGGATGGCCCGACGCCCAGCGCGCCGCGCCCTTTGCCGAAACCACCGCGATAGCTTTGTCGGACTCCATGGCCCTCGCCGATCAGCTGCGACTGATGGTGATCACCGATCCCGGGCTCCTCGCCGGACGGGATCCCGTCGCCCTGTGCCGCGCCGCGGTGCTGGGCGGCGCTACGATGGTGCAGGTGCGCGGGAAAGACACGTCCGTGCGCGACCTCGTCACCCTGACGCGTGCGCTCACCGCCGAGCTCACGGTGCCGGTGCTCGTCAACGACCGCGTCGACGTGGCGCTCGTCGCCGGCGCAGCGGGCGCCCACCTCGGCCAGGACGACGTCCCGCTCGCTGCGGTGCGGCCGCACGTCCCCGCCGGATTCATCCTCGGCATCTCCGTCGGCTCAGCGTCCGAAGCGCAGCGCGCCCGGGCCAGCCACGCGGAGTATTGGAGTATCGGGCCGTGCTACGCAACCACCACCAAGCCGGATGCCGGGCAGCCCCTGGGGGCGCGCGGCTTCGCGGCGCTCGCCCGACTCGCGCCGGGCGTTCCCGTCATCGGCATCGGCGGCATCTCGCCGGCCAATGCCGCCGCGATCGCGCAGGCGGGGGCGGTGGGTGTGGCCGTGATCCACGCGGTGCTGGGGGCCGCCGATCCGCGGGCCGCCGCGGCCGCCGTCCGTGGCGCGGTGCTTACGGGTCGCGCTGGCGGCGGGGGAGGGTCGAGCGGATCTCCGATACCTGCTCCTTGACCTCGCGGATGGCGGCGAGGTGCTCGGCGTAGCTCGCTGAAAAGATGTGCTTGCCGTCCGGCTGCGCGACGAAGTAGAGGTACGGCGACGGGGCGGGGTAGAGTGCCGCGTCGAGCGACGCGCTGTCGGGCTGGCTGATCGGTCCCGGGGGCAGCCCGGGATGGAGGTACGTGTTGTAGGCTGATCGAATCAGCAGGTTCTTCTCGTAGACCCGACGCGGCCGCGCGCCCATCGCGTAGATCACCGTCGGGTCGGCCTGGAGCATCATCCCCCGGTCCAGCCGATTGTGGTAGACGGCGGAGACGTACGTGCGATCGGGGGCGTAGCGTACTTCGGATTCGATGATCGAGGCGAGCGTCACCAGCTGGTGACGGGAGAGGTGCAGGGAGTCGAGCCGCGCATCCCAGCTCGTCGACCAGTGGGATCGGAACTGGTCGGTCATGACCTGCACCAGCTGCCGGGCGCTGGGGTGCGGCTGAATCGTGTACGTCGTCGGGTAGAGATACCCTTCGGCGGTTTCGGTCTCTGCCGGCAGCTCGAGTTTATCGAGGATCGCGGTATCGCGGACCGCTGCCAGGAACGAGTCGCGTGGCACGCCGAGCTCCTGCGCTGCCTGATCGGCGATCTCGGCGACGCGCAGCCCTTCGCGCACCGTGAAGCGCACCAGCGCCCCGCGGCCCAGCCGCAGCGCGTCGATGATGTCGCTCCAGCGCGCCCCCGAACGGAACGCGTAGGTCCCGCTCTTCAGGTCGCGCCCCAGCCCGCGCACGCGCGCATAGATGGAGAACAGGAACTGGCGGCCGATGAGATCGTGCGCGGACAGGGAATCGATCGCGGCGCTGAGCGTCGCGCCGCGGGGGATCGTGAGCGCGACGCAATCGGCAGCGGCTGTGTCGCACGGGAGCGGTGCACGGTGGCTCCCACAGCCGGTCAACAACATGCAGAATGCAAAAGTCAGAATGCAGAATGGGCGCCGCCATTCTGCATTCGTCATTCTGCATTCTGCATTCGTCGTGTTCATGTCCCGCTCCCACGTCTCCCATCAAGATAGTGCTGCAGCAGTACGGTCGCGGCCAGCGCATCCACATCGGCCGCGCGTCCTTTCGTCCGTCCGCCCATCTCGCGCACCGCCTGGCGCACGCGAGCCGTCGTGAAGCGCTCGTCCCACAGCTCGACGGGGCGGCCCGAGCGCCGCGCGATGTCGGCCGCCAGCTGCCGTGCGGCGCGGGCCGGCTCGCCTTCGCCTCCCGATTCGTCGAGCGGGAGGCCGACCACAATGCCGACGACACCGTGGGTCTGGACGTGGTCGAGCAGCGGTTGCATGGGGAAACGTTTCCCGGTGCGACGGGTCAGCGTGGCAAGCGGCTGCGCGAGGGTCTGGGTCTCATCAGAGAGGGCGAGCCCGATGCGGCGCTCGCCCCAGTCCACGGCCAGCAGACGCCCCACCGAGGTCACCCTTGCGACATGGTCGCGAAGAATTCCTGGTTCGACTTGGTGCGCTTCATGCGCTCGAGCAGGAACTCGATGGCTTCGACCGGCGGCATGTCGGAGAGGAAGTTGCGCAACAAGTAGACTTTGTTGAGCTCTTCCTTGGCGAGCAGCAGCTCTTCTTTCCGCGTGGAGGTGCGCTGCACGTCGATCGCGGGGTAGACGCGGCGGTCGGCGATGCGGCGGTCGAGGATGACCTCCATGTTGCCCGTGCCCTTGAACTCCTCGAAGATCACTTCGTCCATGCGCGAGCCGGTGTCGATCAGCGCCGTCGCGAGAATCGTCAACGAGCCCCCAGCCTCGATGTTGCGCGCCGCGCCGAAGAACCGCTTCGGTTTCTGGAGGGCGTTGGCGTCCACGCCGCCCGAGAGAATCTTGCCCGAGTGCGGCACGACCACGTTGTGCGCGCGGCCCAGCCGGGTGATCGAATCGAGCAGAATGACGACGTCCTTGCCGTGCTCGACCATGCGCTTCGCCTTCTCGATCACCATGTCGGCGACCTGGACGTGGCGGTCGGCGGGCTCGTCGAACGTCGACGAGATCACCTCGGCGCTCTTGACGTTCTCCTCCATGTCGGTCACCTCTTCGGGCCGCTCGTCGATCAGCAGCACGATGAGGTAGACCTCGGGGTGGTTCTCGATGATGGAGTTGGCGAGCTTCTGCATGAGGATCGTCTTGCCGGCCTTGGGCGGCGACACGATCAGGCCGCGTTGGCCCTTGCCGATGGGGCAGAGGATGTCCATCACCCGCATCGACAGATCGCCGTCCTTGCGCTCGAGGCGGATGCGCTCCTCGGGGTAGCGCGGCCGCAGGTTATCGAACGCGACGCGGTGCTTGGCCTTTTCGGGCTCCTCGCTATTGACCGTCTCGACCTTCAGCAGCGCGAGGTAGCGCTCGCCTTCCTTCGGCGGCCGCACCTGGCCGAGGATCGTGTCGCCGGTGCGCAGGTCGAAGCGCTTGATCTGGCTCGGCGAGACGTAGATGTCGTCCGGCCCGTAGAGGTAGTTCCAGTCCGGGGAGCGCAGGAAGCCGTACCCCTCGGGCAGGATCTCGAGCACCCCCTCGCCGCGCAGCACCGTGTCGGTGTCGAGCAGCGATTGCTCGATTCGGAAAATGAGGTCTTGCTTGCGGAGCCCCGAGTAGTTTTGAATGTTGAGGCTCTCGGCCATCGCGTGCAGTTCCGCGACGGACTTCTTCTTCAGCTCGGCGATATCCACGTGTGGGGAAACTCCGTTGGGCTTAACGGCGGGGCGACGAACCCATGGCAGGGTGGTGAACGCGTTGATCTATGATGGAAGCGTAAGGGTCGTACCAGGTGTGCAGCCGCTATCATAGGGGACCGCGTGCCCTCTAGTCAAGATCACCCCATCCCCGAAGCGCTGGCCCCGTTCGTCGTGGCGTGGCGTACCGCCACGCTGCGCGACCGGGAAGTCATTGATGTGCTTATACATCCGGCACATGCCGGGCCCTCCCCGCAGCTCGCCGAGGCGCTCGCTGCCTGGCGCGGGCGCTACTACTGGTCCGATGAGCCGGGAGGCCGCTGGCTGGTGCTGACGCGCCAGACCGCGACGCAGTCCGAGCGCTGGGCGCTCCACGTCGGTCTGCTGCTGCTCACGGTCCTCTCGACCACCATCGCCGGTGCGGTGTTCCGCGGCACCGTCAGCGTGGACGATTCCTGGGGATTGCTGCGCGGCCACATCCGGTTCGCGGAGGCGCCGCTCGCGTCCCTCGTTCCGGGGCTGGCCTTTTCGCTGCCGCTCGTCGCCATCCTGCTGGCCCACGAGCTGGGGCACTATTTCACGGCCCGCTACTACCTGCTCGATACCTCGCCGCCGTATTTCCTGCCGGTGCCGCTGTGGCCGTCGTTCATCGGGACCATGGGAGCGTTCATCCGGCTGCGGACGCTGCTCTCCGATCGGCGCCAATTGTTCGACGTCGGCATCGCGGGCCCGATCGCCGGGTTCGTGGTCGCCCTGCCGGTCCTGATCGTCGGGTTGCACTTCTCGCATGCGCTCCCGCCGCTCGGGGGCACACACGAAATGAGCCTGCCGCTGGCCGCCGGCCGCCTGGTCGTCGGGGATTCACCGGTCACGCTGTTCGCTCGCCTCGCCGCGCATCAGGCACTGGGACGGGTGTCGCTGCACCCGATGGCCTTCGCCGGCGTCGTGGGGATGTTCGTCACGATGCTCAACCTCATGCCCATGGCCCAGCTCGACGGCGGGCACATCCTCTACGCTGCCGCGCCGCGCTGGCACCGGCGCGTGGCGTTCCTCTTCTGGCTGGCGATCCTGGTGCTGGCGCGCTGGTGGCTCGGCTGGTTGCTGTGGGCGGGGCTGGTGCTGGTCTTGTCGCGCGGCCGGCTCGACCACCCGACCGTGCTGGACGCCTACCGTCCGCTGCCACGATCCCGCCGCATCCCCGCATGGGCAGCGCTCGCCCTTTTTCTGCTCACGTTCGCCCCGGTCCCGTTCAGTTTTCAGGACGCCGGGGTCGGTGATCAGGTCTCCGCCGTGCCGACCTGGAACCAGGGCTCCCATCCCTGACCCCGAACATATTGCGTAACCTCCTCTCCCCTATAATCTTTCCCCAAACCAGCCCACGGCTCGACATGTCTGCACAACTGGCACGTCAAGCGGTTCAGGCGCCACACGAAGCAGTCGTACACGATCTCCCCGCGATTCGATTCGAAGGCCAAAGTGTCCTCGTCCGGCTGGCTTTGCGGCATGCCGAAGATGGGGCCTGGCGGGGGCGCATTCTGTTCGGGGCAGAAGAGACCGAGCACGAGCGCGCCACAGCGGAGATCTTCTGCGCGACGTCCGAGCAGGACCTGTGGCTCTCTGTCCGCGATCTGAGGGATCACCACCTGCGAGACCTGTATCGATCTCTGCTCTAAGTCCGGGAGGTCGGTGGAGGTCACCCTCCACAACTTCCATCATCCTCCGGGGTGAGCCGGCGCCACCGCGCGCGCTTCAGCGCGCCGCCATGGTGTGTGACGCGGGCCTTCAGTCACCGGAGGCCGGGCCACGTCCTCCCGTCCTGGCCTCGCCTTCTCCTCCACCTTCAGGTACCGGTACCCGTTCGCCAGGTAGAGCCCCAGCAGCACCACGCTCGCTGAGCTGACCAGGTATTTCAGGACGACCGGGGCGTCGCTCGCCGACTCGAACCCTTCGATCGTCCCCGCCAGCACGAGCATGCAGGTCGCCGCCCCGACGAGCCGCACGGCCACACGACCGCTCACGATCAGGGCGTCATGCCGTGTGAGATCGCCGGGAGCGATCAGGGCGCGGGCGACCATGAGACCGGCGCCGCCGGCCACGAAGATCGCGGTCAGCTCGAGCACGCCGTGCCCCATGACGAACGTCAGTAGCCACCCGGCCAGATGGAAATTCGAGAACAGGCCGACCACGGCGCCGAAGAACATGCCGTTGAGGATCAGCGTGACAGCCGTGCCTACGCCGCCGAGGATACCGAACGCGAACGCCACGAAGGCGATCTGCACGTTGTTGGCGATGATCCCCGAAGCCATGAGCGGCAGGAACGGCGATTCCTGCTCGGCGTACCCGATCCCCTCGGCCTGACGGCTCTGGCCTTCCTCGGCCCGGGCGATCATTTCGGGCGGCAGGACTTCGTAGGCGAGATCGGGTTGCGCGCGGATCAGAGTGTAGCCGGCGACGGCGGGGACGGCGAACAGCAGGCTGGCCGTCACCACGTACGCCCGCGCCGCGAACACCGCGGCCGGGAATTCCCGCGCGATGAGCTGGCCGATGCGCCGGCGCCGTACACTGCGCAGGCCGTAGACCGCGTTGTGCCCCGCCGTTACGACACGCCCCAGGTACTCGAGGACGCGTTCCTCGGCGCCGTAGGTGCGAGCCCGCGCCAGGTCGGCGGCCACTTCCCGGTAGCGCGCCACGAATTCCAGCAGCTGCGGGGGAGCGAGACTCTTGAGACCCACTCGCTCGATGCGCACCGCCTCCTGGCGGAATCGTTCCCAGCCGTCCCGCTTCCTGGTGACGAATCGCTCGCCGCTGCCCACGGTCACGGGCGCCCCGGGACCGCCGCGCCCTCGGCCACGCCGCTTGGTGAGCTCTTCGGCGTGGAGCCGGGTGAGGAAGACCAGCGCATCGGGATCCCGGTCGGGGAACCGGGCAGCGAAGCGGTTCATGAGCTCCGCGACGAAACGCGCCTGGCGGTCGGGCCCCAGGGTCTCGAGTCGATCGAGCACCTGTCCCAGCAGCCGGAACTCCTCGTCGCTGAGCTGCGGGATCCCGGGCTCGATGACGTCGGGCTCGGCGGTGGACGGCGCCGCAAGGGGGCGGCCCAGCGTGACGTCGGTGGGCCGTTCCCGGACGACGATGGTCCCCGCGGCAATGTCGCCGAGCCGCTTGTTCTGGGAGTGGAACAGCACCATCAGGAAGCCGAGGAAGAAGAACGTCAGGCCGTCGACGAAACGCACGAGATTGCGCACGACGGCGGCTGCCCAGGTCACGGGGTGACCGGTCTCCATCACGACCCGGATGCCGAGCAGCTGCTTGCCGGGGGTCCGGCCGCCGTTGAAGGTTTCGAAGAGAACGAAGTAACCCCAGAAGATGGCGAAGCCGATTGCCACACCGAGTGCCCGCAGCCAGTACACGTCGCCGGCGGCGGACATGACGGCGGACAGGAGCCATTCTGCGAGGAACAGCAGGAAGAGGTCCGCGCTGGCGGCTGCCAGGCGCGAGCCGAGCCCGGCGAGCTCCAGCTGAATGACGACGTGCTCGGGGGTCTCGACGGCGAGGAGCCGCGAAAACTGGGTCGCGAGCGGGTCTCGCGCGCGCCTCATGGCACCGTCATCTTAGTCTCGGGCAGTGCATCTGGCTACTCACTACTCGCCAGGAGGGCTCTTGGCCACATACCAGCTGCGACCCATGTCGGTCGGGGAGATCCTGGACGGGTCCCTGACCGTGTTGCGGCAGCATTTTGGTCTGTTTTTCGCCCTCGCCGTCATCTGCCTCGGCGTGCCCACCGTCATCGATCTCTCCTCGTCGTTGTCCGGCGAGCCGAATCCCGGGTTGTCGCTGCTCGCGACGCTGTTGCGGTTCGTCGGATACCTGCTGTTGACCGGAGCCTCGGTGCACGTCGTGTCGGAGACCTACCTGCAGCGCACGCCGCAGCTGAGTCAGGCGCTGCGCTTCGCCAGCGGGAAGATGGGCAGCCTGTTCATCTCCGGCTTTGCGGCCGGACTGGTGACGATGCTCGCGACCCTGGCGCTCATTATCCCCGGCATCATCGTGGCTTGCGGCTATGCGGTCACCGTACAGGTGGTAGTGCTCGAATCGTTGCCGTCGGCCACCGATTCCCTGGGGCGCTCCTGGTCGCTCACCAAAGGATTCAAGGGTAAAGCGTTCCTGCTCTATCTGGTCATGTTCCTGCTCGGCTTCTGCGTGTTCTTCGGGGTCGCGATCCTCATCGGCATCGCTGCCGCCACCTTCCCCCCGCTCATGATACCCGCCACGATTCTGCTGGCGGTGCTGATGCTGTTCGTGTACCCGTTCACGAGCTGTGTGCTGACGCTCTTCTATTATGACTTGCGGGTGCGCAAGGAGGCGCTCGATCTCGAGCTGTTGGGCCAGCAGATCGGGATGTCGCAGACCGCTTCGTGACCGCTGTATGGCAAGCGGCCTCGGCCGATTCGATCCGGCTCGCCGTGCAGGAGGTGTTTTCCGCCCGGGAGTATGACTGGCGGTTCCGCGCGCGCTCCAGCATGTGGTCGAAGGTCTGGTCGTTGTTTCTGCGGCTGCTCGAATGGCTGGACCGGTTGCACGACACCCATCCGGTCGGGTACTGGGCGCTGATCGGACTCCTCCTGCTGATGCTCGCGGTGATCCTGGGCCATTTCATCTACGTCTTGTGGCGGTCGCTGCGCCCGTCGGACCTGGTCAGCACGCCCGCCGCCGCGGCGCCGCCGCCCCGGGACGCGCGCTGGCACCTCGCCGAGGCGCGGCGGCTCGCCTCCGCCGGCCTGCTGACCGACGCGCTGGGACATCGCTATCTGGCGATGGTGCTGGATCTCGATCGTCGGGGGGCGCTGCGGTTTCACCCCTCCAAGACCCCCGCCGAATACCTCCGCGAAGCGCAGCTGGACGCCGCCGGGCAGAGCGGCTTCGCCGAGCTCGTCTGGGCACTGTATCGCCATCTATTTGGTGGTGTGCCGTGCGCCGCCGCTGACTGGGTGGCGTTCGATCACGCCGCGGAGTCGTTGAGCGTTCATGTGGCGCCGGCCTGAGCTCTGGCTGGGGATCGCTCTCGCTGGCGCCATGACGATCGTCGTGCTCGCCGGAGGGGCGAATTTCACCGAGAGCTGGAGCGACCAGCGCCGCTCGGTCCATCTGTCCGGTCCCGGCGGCGCCAAGGGCTTCGCGCAGGTCCTGACGCGCCTCGGAGTTCCAATCCAGCGGCGCGAGCGGCCGTTGTTCAACCTGTCGACGGATAGCGCCGGGACGGAGCTGCTGGCCTTCCTCGACATTTTCGTGCCGACGCCGCGTGAGCTCGAGGTCATCCGTCGCTATGTTGCGCACGGTGGGCGCGTGTTCGTGACCGGGTTTACCGGGATCGAGCAGTGCTTCGCGTACCGGTCCGTGTCGGCTGGTGACTCGGAAGTCGATCCCGATACGGTGACCATCGTGCCGCCGCGAGTCGGGTTGCGCCTGTCTCCCGCCGAGCGCATCCTGGCGCGGATTCCGCTCGATTCGCTGCAAACGAAGTCCGCGCGCCGAGCCCCGTTGTGCACGCCGTTGTTTCCCATTGCCGCGGATACGCTGTTGACCACGCTGGATGGACGCCCGGAGGCGCTCGCGCTGCACTTCCAGGGTGGCGGCCGCGTGACGCTGCTGGCGGATTCGCGCTACGTGTCGAACCGCGACCTGAAGGAGACCGACGCGGCGCTGGTCGTGCTCCCGTGGCTCCTGGCGGACCAGCCGCGCAGCATCGTCGTCGACGAGTACCACCTCGGGTTCGCCACCGGATCGACGCTGCCGGGGGCGACCTGGCGCTGGCTCTGGAGCGCGCCGGCGGGCTGGGCCGTGTTGCAGCTCTGTATCGTCGGCCTCATCTGGCTGGCGACCGTGGCGGTGCGGTTCGGACCGGCACGCGAAGTGGTGGAGCGGCGCCGGCGGTCTCCGCTGGAGCACGTGGAGGCGCTCGCCGCCGGCCTCGAGGGCGCCGGGGGCGCGGATACCGCCGTCGCGCTCATCGTATCCGGGCTGCAGCGGCGCCTGTCGCGTACCGGACAGGCCTCGCGTGGCGAACCGCGGCAGTGGCTCGCCGCCCTCGAGTTGGCGCTTCCCGAAGTGCGGGGCCGCCGCGCCGTCCGGCGTCTGCGGGACGCGCTCTCCAAACCTGGCGGCGACGAGCGGGTCGTCGCCGCCGCCCAAGCCGTGGAGGATGTGTGGGAGGAATTGCGTCCGCGGGCGACGCCCGCCGGATCCTGGAAGCGCTGAATCGTGTCGTGCTGGGCCAGGAAGGGGCGATCCGGGAGGTGGTCATCGCGCTCCTCGCCCGCGGGCACGTGCTGCTGGAAGGCGTGCCGGGGACGGCGAAGACGCTGCTCGCGCGCACGCTCGCACTGGCACTCGACGTCCGCTTTCAGCGCATCCAGTTCACGCCGGATCTGATGCCGGCCGACATCACCGGCGTGTCGATGCTCACCGGCACGCAGGAATTCGCGTTCCGCGCGGGGCCGATCTTCGCCGACATCGTGCTGGCGGACGAGATCAATCGCGCCCCCGCCAAGACGCAGGCCGCCCTGCTCGAAGCGATGCAGGAGCGCACCGTGACGGTCGACGGCATCAGTCATTCCTTGTCGCCGGTCTTCACCGTATTCGCGACCCAGAATCCGATCGAGTTCGAGGGGACCTATCCGCTGCCGGAAGCCGAGCTCGACCGCTTCATGGTGAAAGCGGAGTGCGGCTATCCTCCCGAACGGGTCGAGCAGGGCATGCTGACGCGCTACGTGGAGGGGTTCGAGGCCGAACGGCCCGCGACCTACGGCATCTCCCAGGTTACCGATGCCCGGGGACTCGAGGGCCTGCGCGCCGCCGTGGAGACGGTGCGGGTGGAGCCGCGGATTACGGCGTACATCACCGCCGTCGTGCGCGCCACCCGCCAGGCGGCCTCCCTGACGCTGGGTGCCAGTCCGCGCGCCAGCGTCGCGCTGCTGAAGGCGTCCCGTGCCGCCGCGCTCCTCGATGATCGCGACTTCGTCGTTCCCGACGACGTGAAGGGCCTCGCCCCGGCCGTCTTACGGCACCGGGTCAACGTCGCCCCGGAACTGGAGCTCGAGGGCGTGACCGCCGACGTCGCGCTGAAGGCGATTCTCGACAAGACCGAGGTCCCGACCGCGTGAGCCTCGGCGGACTGTTTCTGCTGGTGCTGGGGGCGGGGGGAATCTTCGTCCTCTGGTACGTGGTCGGCACCGCCGGCGCCGTGCTCCTCACGCGGCGCGGGCTGGCATTGCTCGCCCTGAGCGCCGGCATCGCGCTGGTGACCTACGCCCTTCCCGCGGCGCCCGATGTGCTGCTGCTCGTGGACGCGGCACTGCTCGTGGGACTCTGCATCGACGCGCTGCTCGCGCCGCGTGTCGACCGGGGAACGATCACGATCGCGCGCGACGCCACCCGCGGCTTCTCGCTGGGGCGGTCCGGGGAGGTGACGTATCGCTGGCGCAACCAGGGGGCGCGCCGCGCGCGCCTGCGCGTCCGCGAAGTTCGCCCCGCGGTGCTCGGCGGGACGCTCGAGCCGCGACGCATCACCGTCCCGGCCCGCGGTCAGTTGCGGGAAGTCCTGCCCGTGAATCCGGTGCGGCGCGGGCACGAGGCGACGCAGGGTGCGTTCGCGATCGATTCGATCGGGCCACTGGGGCTCGGGCTGCGGCGCGGCTCGGTGGCGCTCCCCTGGGACGTTCGCGTCTACCCCGTGCTCACCGCGATGCGCCGCCAGGCCGCGCTGGCGCAGGCCCAACGGCGCCGCGAGCCGGGGACCCGACCGCTCAGGCGGCTGGGGGAGGGGCGCCTGTTCGAGTCGCTGCGCGATTTCGTACCGGGGGACGACCCGCGGCACGTCGACTGGAAAGCCACGGCGCGGCGCCGCAAGCTGATCACCCGGCAGTTCGAGGCCGAGCGCCGCCAGCAGGTGCTGCTCGTGCTCGATGCCGGCCGCCTCATGACCGCTGACGTCGGGGGCGCGTCGCGCATCGAGATGGTCGTGCAGGCGGCGCTCGAGATGGCCTACGCCGCCGCGCAGCACGATGACAACGTCGGCATCATGGTCTTCGCCGATGACGTGAAGCATTTCGTCGCGCCGCAGCGCGGTCGCCGCGGGCTGAAGCAAGTGCTCGACGTCCTGGCCGACATCACACCCACGCTCGTCGAGCCCGACTACCCCGGCGCCTTTCGCTACCTCGCGGCGCGCAACCGCAAGCGCGCCCTCACCGTCGTCTTTACCGACGTCATCGACCGGCTCGCCTCCGAGGCGCTGGTCGCCAACCTCTCGTCGCTGCGCCCGCGCCACCTGCCCCTCGCGGTGACACTGCGCAATCCCGCGCTCGACGCCGTCGCCGTGCAGCGGCCCCAGACCGCCAGCGACGCCTGGCGCAAGGCCGCCGCCGAGGAGCTGCTGCGGGCGCGCGAGGAAGCCTTGTCGCACATGCGCCGCGCCGGCGTCATGGTGCTCGACGTGGCGCCCGAGCGGGCGGCCGAGTCGGTGGTCGAGCGCTACCTGGAGCTGAAGCGCCGCGGTCACTTGTGAGGTATTTTTCCAGGCGGAGGTCGCTATCACCGCCACGATGACGCCGTGCATCAAGTGTCACACGCCGCTGCCCGCCAACAGCCGCTTCTGCTCCGTGTGCGGAACCGACCAGACGGGCGGCGACACGCAGGCGACGGGTCCCGCCCTGGGGCTTGAGGCGCGGCTGCAGCGCATCGTCGCCGGGGAGTACCGCATCGAACGCATGCTCGGCCGCGGCGGGATGGGCATGGTGTTCCTCGCCCAGGACCTGACGCTCGAGCGCGAGGTGGCGATCAAGGTCCTGCCGCCCGATTTCTCGAGCGACCCGCAGGTCATCAAACGGTTTCAGCAGGAGGCGAAGACCGCCGCGAAGCTCGATCACCCGAACATCATCCCGATCTACCGGGTCGAGAGCGCCGAAGGCCTCAACTTCTTCGTCATGAAGTTCATCTCCGGCACCTCGCTCGAGGACGTGCTGGAGTCGCAGCAGCCACTCTCCTACGACTACATCCAGCGCATTCTGTCCGAGGCAGCGCGGGCGCTGGGACACGCCCACTCGCGTAAAGTCGTGCACCGCGACGTCAAACCGGCCAACATCATGTTCGACCACGATGGCCGCGTGATGCTCACCGACTTCGGCATATCGAAGGCGCTGCAATCGGCGGGAAACCTCACCGGCACCGGGATGATCGTCGGCACGCCGCATTACATGGCGCCGGAGCAGGCCAAGGGGCAGCCGGTCGACGGCCGCGCCGATCAGTACTCGCTCGGCATCGTGGGCTACCGGCTGCTGTCGGGCCAGCTCCCGTTCAGCGGCGATTCGGTCCACACCATCCTCTACAAGCACATCTTCGAGCCGGCGCCGAACGTGGCCGCGCTGCGGCCCGGGATCCCGCGCAACCTGACCGACGCGATTCAGCGCGCCCTCTCCAAGGAGCCGTCGGACCGCTTCCCCTCGATGGAAGCGTTCGCGGAAGCGGTGCGCGGAGCTGCAGCGGGGAGCGCGGACGCCACCACGCCGCTGCCGACACCGGCCACGACGATCCCGGCCACCGTCCGCACCGAGCGGCGGTCCCGGGCTCCTCTCGTGGCGCTCGCGGTCGTGGTCCTCGCGGCGGTGAGCCTCGCTGCCTTCTTCGGATTGCGCGGCCGCAATCGCGCCGTGCCTCCCGGTCCGGTGGATACGACCACGATCGCCCAGATCTCTGAAACGACGAAGGCGACCCCGCAGTCGACGGCGACCGTCTTCTCCAGGGACATACCGGAAACGACCGTCACACCCCGCACCCAGGACACGAGCCCTGCGGTGCCGCCCCTGCGGACCACCCAGACACGGGCCGAGCGGCCGGCACCCGCGGCGGCCATCGGCGCCGACGGGTATCTCGAGATCGACTCCGACCCCACTGCCGAGCTGTTCCTCGACGGCGCCGATATGGGCTCCACACCCCTGTTTCACCACCGTGTGTCGTCCGGTCAGCACGCCCTGCGTCTGGAGGCCCCGGGCTACAAGACGCAGCGCGTGCCGGTGCGGGTGGAGCCCGGCCGCACCTTCACGAAAACGTACAAGCTGAATCCGGAGTGAGTCTGTAGATTCCCCCGGCAATGCACGCCTATCCGCACGGCCACCTGTTCTACCGCAAACTGACCAAGCCATTCCCCCGTATCCTCCGGGGTGAGGGGTGCTGGCTCGAGGACGAAACGGGGAAGCGCTACCTCGACGCATCGAGCGGCGCCTTCGTCGCCTCGCTCGGGCATGGCAACGCCACAGTGGCAGCGGCACTGCAGGAGCAGGCGCGAGCCGTCGCCTACGTCAACGGGACGATGTTCACGACGGCTCCCGCCGAGGAGCTGGCCGCGGAGCTGGCCCGCACCCTCCCCGGCGATTTGTCCCATCTCTATTTCCTGTCGAGTGGCTCCGAAGCCGTCGAGGCGGCACTCAAGCTGGCGCGGCAGTACTGGACGGAAGCGGGCCATCCCGAGAAACGACGCATCATCGCCCTGGCCCCGGCCTATCACGGCAACACGCTGCTGGCGCTCTCGGCGTCGGCACGGCCGCAATACAAGACCTACGTGCGCGATTGGCTGGTGGACGTGATCCGCATGCCCGTGCCGTGCTATGGCTGCGCCTGCGGCGGCCGCGATCCCTCCTGCCCCACGTGCACCGGCGCGACGCTCGCCGAGACGATCGAGCGCGTCGGTCCCGAAACCGTGGCGGCGTTCATCGCGGAGCCGGTCGGTGGGTCGTCCACCGGGGCGGCCGTGCCGCGCGCCGACTACTTCCGGGTCGTGCGCGAGACGTGCGACCGCTACGGTGTGCTGTTCATCGCCGACGAGGTGCTGTGCGGTGCGGGACGGACGGGGACGTGGTGGGCGATCGAGCCGTTCGGCGTCGCCCCCGACATTCTGACGATGGGGAAGGGGATCACCGGCGGCTACGCGCCGTTGTCGGCGCTGGCCGCACCGCGTCGCATCATCGACGTCCTGGCCGCGGGGGCGGGGAGTCTGTTCCACGCCCAGACGTTTTCGTTTCACCCGGTCGCCTGCGCCGCCGGCCTCGCCACCGTCCGCACCATCGTGCGGGAGCGGCTGGTCGAGCGCTGCGCGGAGATGGGCACGCGGCTCCACGCCCGCCTGCAGCAGCTGCGCGACCTCCCGTCGGTTGGAGCGGTGCGCGGCCGCGGACTGCTCGCGGGCATTGAATTCGTGGATGACGGGCAGGGGCCGCTGCCGCGATCCTTGCGCTTCGCGGAGACCTTCGCCGACCAGGCACTCGAGGCGGGGCTCGTCGTCTGGCCCAACGTCGGGCACGTCGACGGGACCTCCGGAGATCTCGCGATGCTCGCGCCGCCGTTCATCGTGACGGAGGCGGAGCTGGACGAGATCGTGGCGCGCTTCACCGTCGCACTGGAGCGCACGCGCAGCGCCGTCGGCATGAGCGCGCTCGTCCCATGACGAAGATCACGTACACGTCCGCGGACGTCGACCTCGACACGTTCCACGCGGCGTTCGACTCGGCGCTCGACGCGCTGCGCGAGACGCTCGGACGGGAGTACCCGAACTGGGTCGGCGGCACGGCGGTGGCGGGGAATGGCCGGCCCCTCGTCGACCTCACGCCGATCGACATGCGGCTCGTGCTGGGCCGGTTCGCCGCCGCGCGGACGACGGACGTCGATCGCGCCGTGCAGGTCGCGCACACGGCGCAGCGCGGCTGGGCGCGTACGCCGTGGCAGGAGCGCGTGGCGGCGCTGCGGCGTGCGGCTGCCCTGATACGCGAGCGCAAGTTCCACCTCGCCGCCTTGATGAGCCTCGAGGTCGGGAAGAGTCGTCTCGAGGCGATGGGCGACGCCGAGGAATCGGCCGACTTGATCGACTACTATTGCCGCCAGCTGGAGGACGCCGCGGGATTCGTGCGCGAGATGGCGCGCGTGACGCCGAGCGAGCGCAACGTCGACGTCCTCCGGCCCTACGGCGTGTTCGCGTGCATCGCGCCGTTCAACTTCCCCCTCGCGCTGTCCACGGGCATGTCGGCGGCGGCGCTGCTCGCCGGGAATGCGGTCGTCTACAAGCCGTCCGAGGACGCGCCGTGGACGGGGCTCAAGCTGTTCGAGCTGTACCGCGACGCCGGGTTACCGGCGGGCGTGTTCAACTACCTCGTGGGGCGGCGCGAGGAGATCGGCGACTATCTCTGGCAGCACCCCGGCGTGGACGGCGTCGTGTTCACCGGCTCCAAGACCGTCGGGCTGCGCATCCATCACGGCGTGTCCACCCGCTGGATCAAGCCGTGCCTCATGGAGCTGGGCGGGAAGAACGCCTGCCTCGTCATGCCCACCGCCGACCTCGCTGCCGCCGCCGAAGGGGTGATGCGCTCGGCCTTCGGGTTGCAGAACCAGAAGTGCAGCGCGACCTCCCGCGTCTACGTGCACCGCGCGGTGGCCGAGCCGTTCATGGAGCAGCTGCTCGAGAAAACCGAGGCCATGAAGATCGGTGACCCCACCGCGCGCGACGTCTATTTCGGTCCCGTCATCAACGAGCGCGCCGTCGCCCGTTACGAGCAGGCGGTGGCCCAGGCCCGGCGCGATGGCTCCGTGCTCACCGGCGGCTGCCGGCTCACGGACGGGGCGCTGGCGCACGGGTTGTACGTCGCCCCGACCGTCGCAACGCTTCCCCCCGACAGCCCCCTCTTCCAGCAGGAGTTGTTCGTGCCACTGCTCGCCGTCGCCCCTGTCTCCGATTTCGACGAAGCGATCGCCCGGACGAACGCCGTCGAGTACGGATTGACCGCCGGCATTTTCAGCACTGACGCCGCCGAGATCGAGCGCTTCTTCGACGAAGTAGAGGCCGGCGTGTGCTACGCGAACAAGCGCAGCGGCGCCACCACCGGCGCCTGGCCCGGGGCGCAGCCGTTCACCGGCTGGAAGGCGTCGGGATCGACGGGGAAGGGGGGCTGCGGCCCCTACTACGTCGCGCAGTTCATGCGGGAGCAGAGTCGCACGGTGATCGCATCATGAGCGCGGCGCGCGAGTATCCGCGCATCGTCGTGGCGCCCCCCGGGCCGAAGGCCCGCGCCGTCGTGGCGAAGCACGACGAGTACGCCTCGACGTCGCTCCCCAAGGAGTATCCGCTCGTGATCGCGCGCGGCGAGCGGGCGATGGTCGAGGACGTCGACGGCAACCGCTATCTCGATTTCATGGCGGGGATCGCCGTGACCTCCACCGGCTACAACCATCCCGCAGTGGTAGCGGCGGTGCGGGAGGCGGCAGGCCAGTTCCTGCACATCTGCGGCGCTGATTTCTACTTCGAGAAGTTCTCACTGCTGTGCGAGCGGCTCGCCCGGCTGGCGCCGGGTCCGAGCAAGAAACGCGTATTCCTGTGCAACTCAGGGGCGGAGGCCGTCGAAGGCGCCATGAAGCTGGCGCGCCATTCCACCGGTCGTCCCGCCTTCATCGCCTTCACCGGCTCGTTCCACGGACGGACGTACGGCGCCTTGTCGCTCACCGCGAGCAAGACGGTGCAGCGTGCGGGCTTCGGGCCGTTTCTCCCCGAGGTCTATCACGTCGCCTATCCCTATCCCTACCGTTGTGATTCGGATGCCACGCGGTTTTCGCTCGACCAGATCGAGGATCTGTTCGCCAGGCGCCTCGATCCCAACAGCGTCGCCGCGATCGTCGTGGAGCCGATCCAGGGTGAAGGCGGCTACGTCGTCCCGCCGCCGGGGTTCCTGCGCGACCTGCGGGCGTTGTGCGACCGCCACGGGATTCTGCTGGTCTGCGACGAAGTGCAGTCGGGCGTTGGCCGGACGGGGAAGATGTTCGCGTGCGAGTACGACGACATCGAGCCCGACGTCATCACCGTCGCGAAAGGCCTCGGCTCGGGGATGCCGATCGGGGCGTTCATCACCAAGGCAGCCGTGATGAAATGGGGCCCGGGAGCCCATGGGTCGACCTTCGGCGGCAATCCCGTCTGCTGCGCCGCGGCGCTCACGACGCTCGAGCTCGTGGAGCGCGAGTTCATGGCCAACGCGGCGAAGATGGGGGCGCGGCTCATGGCCGGGGCGCGGCAGCTGGCCCAGCGCCACGCCGTGATCGGCGAAGTGCGCGGCAAAGGGCTGATGATCGGCATCGAATTCGTGAAGGACAAGACGACACGCGCGCCCTATCCCGAGCTCGTCGCCAAGCTGGAACGGCTCGCCTTCTCCAAGGGGTTGCTGCTCCTGGGGGCCGGGAAGACGTCCCTCAGACTCGCTCCGCCACTCGTAGTCGATGAATACGATGTAGACACGGCGCTCACGATCCTCGATCAATGTCTCACCGAATTACGCTGACAGCTGAAAGCTGATGGCTGACAGCACCTCGAAGGTGTTGACCATGCACGACGCCATCGCGCGCTACGTGCACGACGGCGACACCGTGGTCATCGAAGGCTTCACCCATCTCATCTGCTTCGCCGCGGGGCACGAGATCATCCGGCAACGCCGTCGCGATCTCACGTTGGCGCGGCTCACCCCCGATCTGATCTACGATCAGATGATCGCCGCCGGCTGCGCCAGAAAGCTGATCTTTTCCTGGGCCGGTAATCCCGGCGTGGGGTCGTTGCACGCCTTCCGCCGGGCGACCGAGGGGCCGTCGCCGACCCTCGCGCTCGAGGAATACTCGCATTTCGGGATGGTGGCCCGGTTTTCCGCCGGCGCCGCCAGGCTGCCGTTCTGGACGCTGCGCGACTACGCCGGCACCGACCTGCCGCGCGCCAACCCGCGGATCAAGTCGATCACGTGCCCATATACCGGCGAGGAGCTGGCGACCGTGCCGGCGCTCAACCCCGACGTC
>CAZXKN010000259.1:0-15634 GCA_964641815.1 uncultured Gemmatimonadaceae bacterium
GGTGCTGGGCCATTACGTCCGCGAGGCGCACGCCCTGTCGTTGATGGACGCCATCCGCAAGATGACGCTGCTGCCGGCGCAGCGACTGGAAGCTCGCGTGCCGGCGATGCGCAAGAAGGGACGGCTCGAGATTGGGGCGGACGCGGACATTACGATATTCGATGCAGCGACGGTGATCGATCGCTCGACCTATCGCGAGCCTGCGCTCGCGCCGGTCGGCATCCAGCAGGTGATCGTGAACGGGGTATCAGTGGTCGCGAACGGTCAGGCCGTCGCGGGCGTGACGCCGGGGCAGCCGGTACGGGGGTCGATCCATGAATAGCCTCTATGCAAGAAGCGTTTTTTTCGTCGAGGATGCCGGGCGCGCACTGCGCTATTACGTGGATCAGCTGGGCTTCACGATGGATTGGAACCACGAGGAAGAGGGACGGACCGAGGTGTGCCAGGTGAGCCTGTTCGGTTTTGAGCTGATCCTCAATCAGACCCACGACCGGACCCGAACACGGGCTGGCCAGGGCCGGCTGTTTATCGGCCTCGATGATGATCAAGTCGTGCCGCTGCGCGAGCACATTGTGGCAAAGGGCATCAGAACCGAACGCTTCGAGTGGGGGAGGCCGACGCTCGTCCTGAAGGACTTGGACGCAAATGAGCTGTTCTTCTGGATGCCGCACGACGACTGGACGGCGTTAGGGATATCTGCGCTCGACGTTCCGAAGCCGCCCAAGCCACGGCCGCCCGAGCCGCGCGAGCCGGCGCCGCTCCCGCGACCGCCGAAGCCGCCGCAGCCTCCTGAGCCGTGGGGATAGCACATTGAAGAAAACCGCGCATGCCCGGTTCGCCATCACGAGCTGGGATGAGAAGCCCTACAGCGAGGGCCCCGATCTCCCGAAGCTCACGCGGGCCACGGTGAAGAAGACATTCACCGGCGACATCGAGGGAGATGGGCAGGTCGACTACCTCATGATGTACCGCAGCGACGGCTCCGCGACGTTCATCGGGCTCGAGCGGATCACCGGACGCGTCGCGGGCAAGACGGGCACATTTGTGCTCCAGCGCACCGGGGTATTCGAGGACGGCCAGGCAAAGGAGTCGTATTCCGTGCTTCCCGGCTCCGCCACCGGAGAGCTGCACGGTCTGCGAGGTGAAGGCACCTCGTCGGTCGGGCACGGCATGGAGCACCCGTTCACGCTGAGCTATGAGTTAGTATGACAGGACAGGGTTCTACTGGGAACGTCATCGCAGCACTCGCCAGCTTCTTCATTCCCGGCCTGGGGCAGCTGCTGCAGGGACGGCTCCTCATCGCCATCATCCAATTCGTCCTCGCCGGGATCCTCTGGTTCTTCCTGCTCGGCTGGATCATCCATCTGTGGTCCATCCTGGACGCTGCGCTGTGGAAGCCCAAGCAGTCGCAGGGATGACCGGCCATCCCGATGGTCTCCTTGCCTCCGCCGCCGGGCTCGATTAGCACCAGGGCATGTCCGATACCTGGGATGACGGCGCCACATACGAGCCGTACATCGGCCGCTGGAGCAGGGCGGTAGCGCAGCATTTCATCGACTGGCTCGCCCTGCCGCAGGGGGCGGCCTGGCTCGACTTCGGGTGTGGCACGGGGGCGCTGAGCCAGACGATCCTCGCGCGTGCCAACCCGCGTGTCGTCATCGGCTGCGACCGCTCGCCGGGGTACATCGCGTACGCGCAGTCGCAGACGTCCGATGCGCGGGTGCGGTTCGGGCTGGCGGAGCTGCCCGAGCTGCCCCGGATCGCCGGTGGCTTCGACGCTGCGGTCGCTGCCCTGGTGCTCAACTTTCTTCCGGTTCCACTCGAGGGAGTCCTCGCCATGCGGGCGCGGGTGAAGCCCGGAGGGACGGTGGCGGCGTACGTGTGGGACTACGCCGAGCGCATGGAGCTGATTCGGCGTTTCTGGGATGCCGCCATCGAGCTCGACGAAACCGCGCGGCCGCTCGACGAGGCGGTGCGGTTTCCGTTGTGCCGTCCCGAGCCGCTGGCGCTGCCGTTCCTGGTGGCCGAGCTGCGGGACGTTGTCGTGCGCTCGATCGAGGTGCCGACGGTGTTTCGGGACTTCGACGACTACTGGACGCCGTTCCTGGGCGGCCAGGGACCCGCGCCCGGTTACGTCCAGAGCCTCACGCCCGATCGGCAGGCCGCGCTGCGCGAGACCATTCGAGGCCGGCTGAGGCGCGCCGCGGACGGTACGATCGCGTTGACCGCCCGGGCGTGGGCCGTGAAAGGGACTGTCGCCTGACATGTCGCAACGCCTCCAGGTCTACGAGACGCCCGACATCACCGTCACGTTCGACCCGAACCGCTGCGTGCACTCGGGTGTCTGCGTGCGCGGGCTGCCGCTCGTCTTTGACGTCGCGCGCAAGCGCTGGATCCGCCCCGAGCTCGCCGCGCCGAACGACGTGGCGGCGCAAGTGTCGCGCTGTCCCTCGGGAGCCCTGCAATACAAGATGAAACAGCAGGGGAATCGCGCCGACTGAAGCTGCTCGTCCTCAACTCACATCGGAGAGCTTGACGCCATGAACGAACCGCAGCTCGTAGGACAGTCGTTGCAGGCATCGCTGACGGTGAAGGACCTCGAGGCGAGCGTCCGCTGGTACACGGAGGCCGCCGGCTTCACCGTGTCGCGGCGCATCGAGCGCGACGGCAAGGTGCGCAGCGTCGCCGTGCAGGCCGGCGACGTCCGGATCCTCTTGAACCAGGACGACGGCGCCAGGGGGTGGGACCGGATCAAGGGGCAGGGAATGTCGTTCCAGATCAGCACCAGCCTGCCGATCGATCCAATCGCCGAGCGCATCAAGGCGCACGGGGTCACGCTCACGACGGAGCCGCAGGACACCCATTGGGGCGCGCGGATCTTTCGCGTCCGCGACCCGGACGGTTTTCTCTGGACGATTTCGCGGGCGCAGGCGCAAACCAGCTGACCGCATTTCTCGCCGCGGAGTGGCGCCACCTCGTGATGTTCACCTACGAGGTGGACCCCTCGCTCCTGGTGCCGCTCGTGCCGCGCGGCACCGAGCTGGACACCTGGAACGGCACGACGTTCGCCAGCATCGTCGCCTTTCGATTTCAGCGCACCCGCATTCTGGGAATCCCGGTCCCGTTGCATCGCGATTTCGAAGAGGCCAACCTGCGGTTCTACGTGCGCCGCGAATTGCCTGCGGAGCTGCGGCGCGGCGTCGTATTCATCCGGGAGATCGTCCCGCGTCGCGCGGTCGCCGCGCTCGCGCGCTGGTTGTACCACGAGCCGTATCGGGCGCTCCCCATGCGCAGCTCGGTCGAGACCACACCGCATCCCGCGGTCCAGTACTCGTGGCGGCTCTCTCGTGTGTGGCACTCCGTTGCGGCCCGGACGGGGCAGCCGCTCGCGCTCCCGGGCGCGGGCTCGTTCGAGCAGTTCATTGCGGAGCACTACTGGGGATACACGCGCCAACGCGACGAGTCGACCATCGAGTATCACGTCAGGCACACCCCGTGGGCCGTGGCGCCCGCGGAGTCTCACCGCATCGATGCCGACCTGGGGTTGGTCTATGGATCGGCATTCGCGGCCTGCCTGACGCAGCCGGTGTCGGTATTCCTCGCCGCCGGCTCGCCGGTTACCGTATCTCGTCCGGTCTCGCTCGGACGCGAGCAGGAGGAGTCATGAGAACCACACCCGCAGTGCTCGTCGCGCTCATGTGCGTCGCCGCTCGCGCGACGGCGCAAGCGGTCGACACGTTGTCCAGAAGCGCACTCCCTCACGCGGCAGGCTGCCATGATCGATCTCTACGTCAAGGGCACGAACGAGCTGCTCGGGAGCATCACCGAAGCCGAGCTGCAGTATCTCGAGGACAGCCTGGAAGAGACGTCGGATGAGGATCGCGACTACTTCGTCGACCAGGCGACGATCGATCTGCTCGCCGACGGCCGGGCCACCGACCACCTGGTCCACCTGCTGAAGAAGGCGGTGGGATCGGGCGAGGGCGTCGAGATCGAGTGGAAGGAGCGGTAAGTGTGGACGTGCCCGCGCTGCCGCCGCCGCTTCGCCAACCGGAACCAGTCGCATGCCTGCGGGCGCCACGATCTCGCGCACCACTTCCTGGGCAAAGACCGCTCGATTCGCGCCTTGTATGACGCGGTGCGGCGGGCGGTCGCCGAGTGCGGGCCGGTCACGGTCATCCCCGAGAAGACCCGCATCGCGTTTCAGGTGCGAATGTCGTTCGCCCAGGTCACACCGCGCACGCGCTGGCTCGATGGCCACGTCGTGCTGGCCCGGCGGCTGCCGCACCCGCGGTTTCGCCGCATCGACACGATCTCGGCGCGCAATCACGTCCATCATTTTCGCGTGACGTCGCCGGCTGATATCGATGCGGACTTCCGCGCCTGGCTGCGGGAGGCGTATGCCGTCGGGAAGCAGGAGCATCTGCGGAGGAGCCAGTGACGTTGCCCTGTTCCTCGCAACATTGCGCTTCGTGCTGTCCCAGGCTCACAGAGCCGTGAAAGCCACGTAGAACGATGCACATGCTCGTCAGGCGAGTCCGCGGTGTCTTTGTCACGGCGCTGGTCTGGGCTGTGGCCTGGCTGCCGGTTGGTCTCATCGTGGGTGTGATCCGAGCCCTCACCTTCCCGCTGCCGGATTACATGCTCACTCCATGGATGCGGA
Organism: uncultured Gemmatimonadaceae bacterium; assembly: GCA_964641815.1. Taxonomy (GTDB): domain Bacteria; phylum Gemmatimonadota; class Gemmatimonadetes; order Gemmatimonadales; family GWC2-71-9; genus DASTHG01. The sequence continues at coordinate 4,664 of CAZXKN010000259.1, forward strand.
TCACGTACTTCCTCCGAGTCGTGTGGATCCTCTCTCTCACTTGGATGATCTGGGGTGCGATCAGCGGTGCGCTATTTGCCATGCTGGTGGCCCTGCTCGAGCGCCGGCGCGAGGTCGACACTCTGTCATCGCGCCGCACCGCCATCTGGGGCGCGCTCGGAGCCATGGCGCTGCCGACCACCATTCTGTTGATCTTTCTTGCGGAAGCCCCTGGATTCACGCTGATTCAGCCGGCCGTCTGGACCCTGTCGATCAGCGCCGCACAAGGGGCAGTGTGCGCGTTCGGTACGCTGGCACTCGCGAAACGGGGCCAGAACCGGTTGCCGCCTTAATCTGACCACACCCCCCCAGGACCGACACCTGATCGCTGCGGTCGATGAGCGCCGCCGACAATCAAACCCGCGGCGCAGCTCGAGCGTCTCAATACCGAACCCGGCACGAGGAGCCGTCATGAACGCCCAGCACGCGCTCGCTGCTCTCACGATCACGAATCTCGTCCTGTTCGCCGCTTCCTTTACGCGACCGCGTGCGGCGCAGGAACAGGAGGTGGTCCCCGTGCTGCGGGGGCGGGCGCTCGAGATCGTCGATGAACGGGGTCAGGTGCGGGCCAGCATCACCGTCTTCGCGGCGGATTCAACCATCACGATGCCCGACGGCACCACCGGCTACCCCGCGACCGTGCTGCTGCGGCTGCGCGACTCCCACGGGCACCCCAACGTGAAAATCGAGGCCACCGACGACGGCGCCGGCCTGATCCTGGGCGGCAGCGCCGATCGGACATACGTGCAGGCGCTGGCCCGCGGCGTGACGACGTCGTTGAAACTGAGCAACAAGGACGGTCGGGCGCAGGTGATCCGGCCGTAGGTCGGCTGCGCGCGTTTCCGTGCGACAGGAAGCTCGCCGATCGCCCATCTCTGGGCACGCTTGAAATGATGGGTGACAGGGCGCAGCTTTATCAGCCACATCACCCACAGTTGAGTCCGAGATGAAGCGTACCCGTCCGCGCCGCGTCCGGCGCCGCGGCATCACCCGCATCGATCAGCCGTCGACCCGCACGCACGGGTGGTTCGTTCGCAGCCAGTTCCGCGAGCGGCCCAACGGCACCTACGGTCCCCGCCACCAGAAGTACTTCGGCGACTACTCGTACGGGGGGAAGCGGCGCGCCCTGCAGGCGGCCAAAGCGTTCCTGGCGAGCGTCGCCCGAGAATCCCGCCGCTGACCGGGAGACGCGCAGCGGCATTGTCGGTCACTCTCCTCGCGCTGTCGGCGTGCGGGCCGTCGCTCGAGGAAGCGCAACGCGCGTGGCAACGCGATCATCCCGATTCGTACGTCTTCGAGTACCAGTACAACTGTGTCTGTGCCGGAACCGGCCTGTGGTGGCGCGTGACCGTGCGGCAGGACACCGTCAGGGCCGCAGCGCTGCTCGACTCTTCGGACGTCGCCACCAGGAATCTCGGCACCTCGCTCGGCATGCACCCCACCATCGCACAGTTGTTCGATCGGATAGCCACTTTCGCGCACTCTCCCCATACGTGGACCCGCGTCCACTATGACGCGAAATGGCATTATCCATCCGATGCGCGCGGCGATGTGACCAATCGCACCGGGCAGGGATTTCATATGTACGTGCGAAACTTTCATCCCACGCCATAACGACATCGGGGGCCTCGATGAGATCCACCAAGAATCTCGGGCTTTTGTTGCTCGGCGCCTGGCTGATCCTCACCGGACTGGAGCAGCTCGCGCACCTCAACGTCTCCGGACTCTGGCTCATCATGGCGATCCTCGCCCTGGCGGCCGGGATCCTGATTGTCATAGGCAAGTAGTCACCCATGTCCGGCACATCGCTGCTGGGCGGCGTCATCCTCCTGCTCCTCTTGATCATTGGAGTCGCGCGGTGGCGCCGCTTGCGGGAGTGACGGGGTGGGTACGGCTGGCGGCGCTGTTGGTCGTCACCGGCATCGCGGCCAGCGTTGCCCTCACGCACATGGACAATATCCCGGCCTATCTCATGATCGCACCGGGATACCTGGTGCAGGCGTGGTTGTTCGAAAGACATCTTGCGCTCGGCGGCTTCGGCTACCAGGCGACGATGGTGGGGGTGTCGGCGCTCGCCTGGACCCTGATCCTGCTCGGTTTCACCGCTCTCGTCACCCGCGTCTTCATTCGAAAGGCCTGATAGCTTTCTTGATTGTCGCCGCCCAATCACACAGGTTATTCGCACATCCCGACGATCCAGCCGTCCGCGCGGGGGCGCGCCCTATGAGCATGAATGCCGAACAGGCGAGAGGGGTCCTGGCGGCGTATCAGCAGGTCATCGTCGCATCGTGGCCCACGCTCCATCCGGAGATGGCCGCGAAAGCGAAAGCGTGGGCCACCGCGGCGCCGGAGGCGCTGGAGCGCGAGCTGCAGGACTATCTGCGGATCGCCGCGAACGCCGCGAGCCCGGTGCGCGTGTTCTGGAAGCTCCTGCCCGGGTACATCTTCGGCGGCTGCAACGAGGGCTTCGCGCGGGATGCCGGGCTGACCGTCGCCGACATGATCGGGCACGACGATTTCGATAAGCGGCTCCCGTGGGTGCACCAGGCCGCGAAGTACCGTGCCGACGACGAGGCGGTGGTCAAGTCGGGCCAGGCCCGGCTCGACATCGTGGAGCGGCAGCGCGAAGCGACGGGGCAGATCACCTGGGTACGCGTGGGCAAGACACCGATCCGCACGGCAGCGGGAGTGATCGGCGTCCTGGGCGCGTACGAAGTGCTCGACGCCAAGACCGGTCACAAGCTCTTCGCCGAGAAGAGCCGGGGGACCAAGAAGAGACCCTGAATGGCGCTCAATCCCAGGATCTGGTTTCCGATCGCCGTCGGTGCGACCGCTGTGAACCTCGTCGCCGCCGCGTTCTATACGGGGACTCATGCGGGGCTGCACGCCGCGTTCGCGGTCGGCTTCGGTCTGTGGGCCCAGCGCCTGCGCCAGCGCACGGCGAGTGGTGCGCAGCAGCACGTCGAGCCCGGCACCACGCAGCAGCTGCAGGAGGGATTCGAGGCCCTCGAATCCGAGGTCATGCGGCTCCGCCAGGAATTGAGCGAGACGCAGGAGCGCGTGGACTTCGTGGAGCGCGTGCTGGCGCAGCACCAGGAAGCGGGCCGGCTGCGGAAGTGAGCCTCGAAGTCGCGGCGGCACCTCGCCATCATGACTGACCGCTCCCGCTGGATCCTCGGCGTGCTGCTCGCCGGGCTGCTCTACGCGGTCATCGGCCTCACCACCGCCGACCTCGCCAGACTGTCTGGCGCAGGGTGGCGGCTCGCTGCCTGGGCGGCCAGCGCCGTGGTGTTCCTGGCGCACATCGCGTTCGAGCACACGCGCCTGCGCAGCGCCGCGGCGCGCAGCGCGCTGCACGCCGCGCTGGCGGTCGCTCTGGGAACATTCGGGCTGGCCCTGGCGGCGACGCTGCGTGCGGCTGCCACGGGCCACTACCGTGGCGCATTTGCACTCGCCCTGGTGGCATGGCCGGCGATGACCGGCATTGTGTCTTTCGTCGCCGCGTGGGTGATGGTCACGGTCGCAGGCTTGCTGGGGAAGTCGGCCCACAAGTCTGCGTGACCGCGTACACCCCGAAACTGCTGAGCCGCTGACCGCTTGTCGCCCGCCCTCCGAGGCGGCAGCTTTGCGATCCCAATCGAAGGGTGCGTCCGATGCAACCGGTCAACTACGTGGCCGTCCTCGTGGCCACGGTCGCCGTGTTCGTGCTCGGCTGGCTGTGGTACAGCCCGCTGCTGTTCTTCAAGCCGTGGATGCGGCTGCGGGGTCTGGACCCCGAGGCTGCGATGAGAGGCGCGAAGATGCCGGTGGGGAAACTGGCCATCGAGCTCGCGCGCTGCTTCATCCTGGCGTTCGTGATCGCCCGCCTCGTCGCCCTGCTCGACATCCACAGCTACTTCATCGCCATCCACTCCGGGCTGTTCCTGTGGCTCGGATTCCCGGTCGTCCTGCTCGTGGGCTCGGTCATATGGGACAACGTGCCCTGGAAGGTGGCCGCCATCCACGCCGGGGACTGGCTGGTGAAGCTCGTGGTGATCCCCATCATCATCTGCGCGATACGCTGACCAGAGCATGACGATCACGGGCGCAATGTGCGCGGAACCGGATGGTGCGCGCGGACGTTGCGCAAGGACACCAGAGACCCCGAGGACGGCATGACGCTACGCATCGGTGACAGCGCACCCGACTTCCAGGCGGACACGACGCAGGGCCCGATCAGGTTTCATGAATGGCTCGGCACGTCGTGGGGCGTGCTGTTCTCGCATCCCAAGGACTTCACCCCCGTCTGCACGACCGAGCTGGGGTACATGGCGAAGCTCAAACCCGAGTTCGACCGCCGCAACGTGAAGGTCATCGGGCTCTCGGTCGATCCCGTCGACCGGCACGCCGCCTGGGCGAAGGACATCGCGGAAACGCAAGGGTTGGCGCCCAACTATCCGATGATCGGCGATCCGACGCTCGCGATCTCCAAGCTGTACGAGATGCTGCCCGCGGCCGCCGGCGACTCGGCCGAGGGACGCACGCCCGCCGACAACCAGACGGTGCGCACCGTCTACGTCGTCGGCCCTGACCGCAAGATCAAGCTGATGATCGCCTACCCGATGACGACGGGGCGCAATTTCGACGAGATCCTGCGCGTGATCGACTCGCTGCAGCTCACCGCGAAGAACAAGGTGTCGACACCGGCGAACTGGAAGCCGGGCGAGGACGTCATCATCGCAGGGTCAGTGTCCAACGAGGAAGCGAAGCAGATCTACCCCAACGGATGGAAGGAACCGAAGCCCTACATCCGCATCGTCCCGCAGCCGCGCTGAGTGCCGGGTCGCATCGACCGATGAGCAAGCCCGTCCTGCTGACCGTCGATGACGACCCCGAGGTGCTCAACGCGGTCGAGCGGGACCTGCGCCACCACTTCCGGACCGACTACCGGGTGGTCAAGGCGTCCTCCGGCGATCAGGCGCTCGAGGCGGTGCGGCAGCTCAAACAGCGCGGCGCGCAGGTCGCGCTGTTCCTCGTGGACGAGCGCATGCCGCAGATGTCGGGGACCCAGTTCCTGATCGAAGCGATCAAGATCTATCCCGACGCGCGCCGCGTACTGCTCACCGCTTACGCCGACACCGAGACGGCGATCCTGGCGATCAACCGCATCGGCCTCGATCACTACCTCCTCAAGCCGTGGGAGCCGCCGAGCGAGCGATTGTTCCCGGTGCTGGAGGACCTGCTCTCCGACTGGTTCGCGCGGGCTCGGGCCCAGTTCGACGGCATCCGCGTCGCCGGGAATGCGCTGTCCCCGGCGAGCTTCGCGGTGAAGGATTTCCTGGCGTCGAACCAGGTGCCGTACCAGTGGATCGACATGGACGATGAGGCAGCGGTCCGCGATCTCCTGTCGGGGTCGGTCGGCGGAGCGGCGCGGCTCCCGCTCGTCTTCTTCCCCGACGGCAGCACGCTGGTGCAACCGACGCCACGCGAGCTGGCCGAAAAGCTCGGCATGCAGACGCGCGCGCGGCAGCCGTTCTACGATCTCATCGTCGTCGGGGGAGGGCCCGCCGGCCTCGCCGCCGCGGTCTACGGTGCCTCGGAGGGGCTGCGCACGATCCTCGTCGAACGCAGCGCGCCCGGCGGACAGGCGGGAACCAGCTCCAAGATCGAGAACTATCTCGGCTTCCCGAGCGGCATCAGAGGCGACGACCTGGCGCGGCGCGCTGCCGACCAGGCGAAGCGTTTCGGCGCCGAGATCCTCACGGTGCAGGAGGCGGTGCAGATCACGCGCGAGGATCCGTATCGCAAGGTGCTCCTCTCCGACGGCTCGGAGCTGGCCGGCTACGCGGTGCTGATCGCGCCGGGGATGGAGGTGCGGCGGCTCGAGACCCCAGGCGTGAACGAGCTGCTCGGCGCCGGCGTGTACTACGGCGCCGCCCTCACCGAGGCCGCGACGTATCGCGGCCAGGATGTCTGCGTCGTCGGCGGCGCCAACTCGGCGGGCCAGGGGGCGATGTTCTTTTCGCGCCACGCACACAAAGTGACGGTGCTGGTACGCGGGCCCGACCTCGGTGCCGCGATGTCGCGCTACCTCGTCGACCGGCTCGCCGAGACCTCCAACGTCGAAGTGCTGGTGAACACCACCGTCGTCGGGGTGCGCGGGAACGGCCGGCTCGAAGGGATCACGGTGCAGGAGGGCGCTACCGGCACGCGGCGCGAGCTGCCGATGGCGGCGATGTTCATCTTCATCGGGACAGCGCCCCGCACGGCGCTCGTCGCGGACGTGGTGCAGCGCGATCCGCAGGGGTTCGTGCTGACCGGACGCGACCTGATGTCCGACGGCAACCGGCCCGCCGGCTGGACGCCGGCGCGTGATCCTTTCCCGTTCGAGACGAGCGTGCCCGGCATCTTCTGCGCCGGCGACGCCCGTCAGGGCTCCGGCAAACGCGTCGCCTCGGCGGTGGGCGAGGGTTCGGCCACGGTGAGCATGATCCATCAGTACCTGCGGACGGTGTAGCGTGACCGACGTGCTCGGGCGCCTGCAGGCGCATCAAACCGTCGGGCAGGCGCCGCGCCAAGAGCTGGAGTGGCTCCTGGCGCACGGCACGCTCGAGCACTACGAGCCCGGCACGTTGATCTCGAAGAAGGGCGAGCCGGTCGACGCCCTGTACATTCTGCTCTCGGGGCGCATCACGCATTTCTTGGAACAGGGCGGGCATTGGCGCAAGGCGCTGGTCTGGCACGCCGGCGAGGTCACGGGTCAGCTGCCGTACTCGCGCATGATCAACGCACCGGGAAACTCGATCGTCGAGGAGCCCTCCGATGCGTTCCGCCTCGGACGCGAGTACCTGGCGGAGCTGCCGATGGCCTGTCCCCATGTCACCGCAGCCTTCGTCCACGGCATGGTAGACCGGGCCCGCGCCTTCAAGACCAACGATCTGCAGGTCGAGAAGCTGGCCTCGCTCGGCAAGCTCGCCGCGGGACTGGCGCACGAGCTGAACAACCCCGCGTCCGCGGCGACCCGGAGTGCGCGCCTCATCACTGCGGCGGTGGAAGAGCTCGACGCGGCCGCCCGCGCGCTCGGGGCCGCGGGGCTCGACGCGAAAGAAATGGCGCTCGTGAACCGCGTGCGCACGCGCTGCTCCGATACGCTGACCAGCGTCCTCACACCACTCGAGCGCGCCGACCGCGAGGACACGCTGGCGCGCTGGCTGGAGCAGCACGACGTCGACGACTCGTTCGCCACGCCGCTCGCCGAGACCGATGCGAGTGTCGAGCTGCTCGACGAGCTGGCCGCGGGGCTCAGCGGCTCGCGCCTGGCGGCCACGCTGCGCTGGCTGGCCGCAGGATGCACGCTGCGCGGGCTGTCGCGGGACATCGAGCGCGCCGCATCGCGGGTGCACGCGCTGGTGAGCGCCGTGAAGGGGTTCACGTACATGGATCACGCCAGGGTGCCCGAGCCGGTGGACATCGGGAAGGGGCTGGCCGACACCCTCGCGCTGCTGGCGGCGAAAGCGCGCGGCAAGGCGGTGTCGTTGACCAACGAGGTGCCGGCCGACCTGCCGCGCGCGCGCGGCGTGGGCGGCGAGCTGAACGAGGTGTGGGCGAACCTGGTCGACAACGCACTCGACGCTGTGCCCGAGGGCGGACGCGTCGTCGTCTCGGCGCGGGCCGAGGGCCCCCAGGTCATTGTCCGGGTGACCGACAACGGGCCGGGAATCCCGGCCGATGTGAAGAACCGGATCTTCGATCCGTTTTTCACCACCAAGCCCGTGGGGCAGGGGACGGGGCTCGGTCTCGACATCGTACGGCGGCTGCTGGATCAGAACAACGCCACGATCGACGTCGATTCGGCGCCGGGGCGAACCGAGTTCCGCGTGGCCCTGCCGACATGACGCTCGATACCCTGCGCCTGTGGCTGGTGCTGTGCGACCCGAAGCAGCTGATCGCCCTGATCGACGCGCCGGGCCGGTTTCAGGAGATCGTGGGTTACCCGCTGGCCGAGGGCTTGCACGACATGTACACGTCGAGTGCCGTGTCTCCCGATTGGCTGGCGGCGTTGCGCACCAGTGTGGGGGCGGATCCCTGGCGGCACGGTTTCTTCGTGGTGCATCGCGACAGCCAGCAGGTGATCGGCAGCGCCGGCTTCAAGGGCCCCCCGGACCCGGCCGGGATGATCGAGATCGCCTACGGCATTGCGCCTGTCCACCAGGGACAGGGGTACGCCACCGAGGCCGCGACGGCGCTGCTCGACTATGCCTTCGGTACTGGCCGCGTGCGGCTCGCCCGGGCGCACACACTTCCCGAAGCGAATGCCTCGACGCACGTCCTCACGAAGTGCGGCTTCGCGTTCATCGGGCCCGTCATCGACCCCGAGGACGGACCGGTGTGGCGCTGGGAACGGGGACTGTGAGGTCTACGCGACGCGGTTTCCCGCAATGACCTCACGGTAGAACGCCGCGCTCAGCTTCGGCATGCGGCGTTGCGTGGTGTAGTCCACGTAGTGCAGGCCGAAGCGGTTGGTGTAGCCGTCGGCCCATTCGAAGTTGTCCATCAGACTCCAGAGGAAATACCCCTTCACCGGCACCCCTTCGGAGACGGCGCGCTGCAGCTGGGAGAGGTAGTTGCGCAGGAACATCACGCGATCGGTGTCGTAGACCTGCCCATCCGCGGCGGGGACGTCCGATGACGAGCAGCCGTTCTCGGTGACGTAGATCTCCTTGACGTTCCACAGCTTCGCAACGTGATGCGGTCCCCAATACAACACTTCGGGACCAATGAACAGCCACGACGAGGCCATGTGGGGATACGACGGGGGATTGGGAACCACGGCGAAGCCGCTCGGCCCGGCGTCGGCACGCACGAACATCGGCTGATAGATGTTGGTCCCGACGAAGTCGAGCGGGCTCGAGATGATCTTCAGGTCCGCAGGCGTGAAGCGCGGCGCGTCGGCGCCGGTGGCCGCGAGATAGGCGTCGGTGTACTTCCCCTCCATGATCACCGTGAGGTACTGGGCGTTCACTTCACGGGTCGCACGCTCAGCCGCGGCGATATGCGTCGCGGACTCGATCACCGGCACACCCACCACGAGATTTTCGGCCAACCCGACCTTGGTGCCGGGTTTCCCCTTGGCGCGGATCGCCTGAACGGCGAGACCATGTCCCAGCACCCCGTTGTGCCGCGCCTGGTTGAACTGGGCGGGTGGCAGCTTCACGCCGGGTGCGTGAATCCCGATCCGGTAGCCGAGCTCCATGAAGGCACCGAACTCGTTGATCGTGAAGATGTGGCGCACGCGGTCGGTGAGCCGCTCGGCGACGTACCCTGCATAGTCGCCGAACGCCTGCGCAGTGTCACGGGACGCCCATCCGCCGCCCTTGTCCTGCAACGCCTGCGGCAGGTCCCAGTGATACAGTGTAGCGAACGGCTCGATGCCGTTGGCGAGCAGCTCGTCCACGAGACGATTGTAGAAGTCGAGCCCCTTGGGGTTCGGCGCACCCGACCCCTGCGGAAACACGCGCGGCCAGGCGATCGAGAAGCGGTACGCCTTCACGCCCAGCCCCTTCATGAGCTGCACATCCTCCTTGTAGCGATGGTAGTGGTCGTCGGCGACGTCGCCCGTCGCATTGTTCACGACCTTTCCGGGCGTATGCGAGAACGTGTCCCACACCGATGGTCCGCGACCGTCCTCCTGGACGGCGCCCTCGACCTGGTACGACGCCGTCGCCGTCCCCCAGAGAAAGCCGGCGGGGAACGCCCGAGGCTCGAGCGGCTGGGGCGCAGCGTCCGGGCCGACCGCGGAATCGAGCGGGCGAGCGCTGGCGGTGGACGTCGCCGTGGCGCCCAGCGCGGCTGCGCCGGCGAGCTTGGCAAACTGGCGGCGGGTAATGTGGTCAAACATGAGACCGTACTCTCGCGGGATGGGTGCCGGAGGAGATAGCACGAATTTTCCCCACTGGACACTGCGGCGCGAGCGGGTCTAATGTCTCTCATGCTCGACAAACGACTCGCTGTCCTGCCCGCACTGCTCCTGGCCCTCGTGGCCGCTCCTGCGTCCGCCCAAACCGCCCTGCAGCTCCGCTGGGAGCTCGAGAAGGACGTCTTTCGGGGCGATTCGAGCGGCTCCCGCGCCGCCTTCACGCTCACCAACCGCGGCAGCACACCGCTCGCTGCGAGCGGCTGGGCGATCTATTTCAGCGCGTTGCATGGCGCACAGCCCGGCTCGATCGAGGGTGGATTTACAATAGAAGACGTGACGGGGGATCTGCATCGTCTGGCACCGGGAACGGGCTTCGCCGGCCTGGCGCCGGGCGCCAGCATCCGTATCCCGTACGTCACCTGGGGGTTTCTCCTCAATCAGAGCTTTGTCCCCAAGGGGCCGTACATCGTCTTCAACAACGACAGCGCAGCGGGCCATCCCATCAGCGATTTTCTCGCCACGCCGTTCGAGCGGCCACCGCAAGGGGATGGGCAAGATCCTCGCGTCGTGTCGCCGCAGCTCCAGTTCGCCCTCGACTCCACGATTCGTGACATCCCCGTGAACGCGCTGCCGCCCATCTTCCCGACTCCGCTCGACGTGACACCGGGAACCGGGACGCTGCGACTGACGGCGCTGCCGCAGGTCAGCGCGGCAGCCGGGCTCGAGAGTGAAGCGGGGTTCGCCGCCGACTACCTGCGGCCTTACTTCAAAGCCGGACGCAAGGGCGCGGGTGCGCTGCGGCTCGCCGTGGGACCCGTCGCGGGCCAGTCGTCGCCCGAGGCGTACGAGCTGGTCGTCGATTCAGCGGGGATCCGCATCACGGGAATAGCAGCGGCCGGCGTGTTCTACGGTCTGCAGTCGCTGCGCAGTCTGCTCCCGGCGCCCAGTCCGCGCGGCGAGCTCGTGCTGCCGGCGATCCACGTCGTCGACGCGCCGCGCTTCGGCTACCGCGGGTTCATGCTCGACGTGGCGCGCAA
>CAZXKN010000260.1:0-20096 GCA_964641815.1 uncultured Gemmatimonadaceae bacterium
GCGGCGGGCTTGATCGAGATACCCCCGGAATCGAAGGTGATCCCCTTGCCGATGATCACCGCCGGAGCCGCATCCCCCGCGCCCCGCCACTCCATGATGATGAACCGCGGCTCCTCGGCACTGCCCTGCGACACGCCCAGCAGGCCGCCCATGCCTTCTTTGCGGATCTGCTCCGGTCCGAACACGGTCACGGGAAACCCGTGCGTCTTGCCCAGCGCTTCCGCCTGGGTAGCGAGGTAGGTCGGCGTGCAGACGTTGCCCGGCTGCATTTGCAGCTCGCGGGCCAGCAGATGCCCCGCTGCGATCGCGTCGCCGCGGGTGCGACCCGCCTCGGCCTTCTTGGCGTCGGCGGCATCGGCCACGACATCCACTGCGGCGATCGCGCCGCGCAAATCGTCGTTCGGCCGTTTCAGCGCGATGAACGCCCAGCCGCCGTGCGCGGCGCCTTCGACCGTCGCCTGTGCCATCGCCTCCGCGGTCAGGCCGTTGCGCGCTTCGGGAGCGACGGCGAAGGCGTAGCGCCCGGTGCCGAGCGCCCGGGCGCGTTTGCCGGCGACCGCGGCCGCACGGCGGACGCTGGTATGGGTGACATCGGCCGGCTTACCCGTCCCCACCAGCAGCACACGGCGCGCTTTCCCGGTGCCATAGACGAGCAGCGTCTCGTCCCGCTTTCCTCTGAAATCGCCGCTCGCGAGGGCGCGGGCCACCGCGCCGCCCGTGACCTGATCGATCGGGGCGAGCGACGCGGGGAGCTCGGTCGCCGCGGGAACGGCGATGGCGAGCAGCGGGGTCTCGATATCGGTCCAGGGTTTCGTGATGAGGGAGCTGTTCATGCGAGGTGGGCGATGATTCCGTCGGCGAAGGTGGAGGTGGAGACCTCGGTCGCTCCGGGCATCTGGCGGGCGAGGTCGTAGGTGACGTGGCCCGACGCGATCGCGCCTTCCAGCCCGTGCTCGATCGCGCGCGCGACGTCTCCCCAACCGAGCTCCTGGAACATCATGACGCCCGACAGGATGACGCTGCCGGGATTGATCTTGTCGAGCCCGGCGTACTTCGGCGCCGTGCCATGGGTCGCTTCGAATACGGCGTACCCGTCGCCGACGTTGCCGCCCGGCGCGAGCCCCAGTCCCCCGACCTGTGCGGCGCACGCATCGGACAGATAATCGCCGTTCAGGTTGGGCGTCGCGATCACGGAGTATTCGTCGGGCCGCAGCAATACCTGCTGGAACATCGCGTCGGCGATGCGGTCCTTCACGACGACGCGGCCGTCCGCACCGCCCTTCGCCGCATCAGTCTCGGTGATCGTTGCCTTGCCGAACTGGTCGCGCGCAACCTCGTACCCCCAGTCGCGGAACGCTCCCTCGGTGAACTTCATGATGTTGCCCTTGTGGACCAGCGTCACGGAGGGACGGTGGTTGTCGATGGCGTAGCGAATCGCTTTGACGACGAGGCGCTGCGAGCCGAAGCGGGACATCGGTTTGATGCCGATCGCGCTGGCGGTCCGGATCTTCTTGCCGAGCTGGGTGGTGAGCAGCTCGATGACGGCATTGGCTTCCTTGCTTTCGGCCTGGAACTCGATGCCGGCGTAGACGTCTTCGATGTTTTCGCGGAAGATCACGACGTTGAGCTTCTCGGGGTGCTTCACCGGTGCGGGGACGCCCTGGAACCAGCGCACCGGCCGGATACAGGCGTACAGGTCGAGCACCTGCCGCAGCGCCACGTTGAGGGAGCGGATGCCGCCGCCGACCGGCGTCGTGAGCGGCCCCTTGATCGCGACGCGGTGCTCGCGGATCACGTCCAGCGTCGCGTCGGGCAGCCAGCTCCCCGTTTCCTTGTAGGCCTTCTCGCCGGCGAGGACTTCGCGCCAGGCGACCTTGCGCTTGCCATGGGAGGTGCGCTCCACGGCCGCGTCGAACACGCGTCGCGAGGCGCGCCAGATGTCGGGACCGGTGCCGTCTCCCTCGATGAAGGGAATGATCGGCTGCTCCGGCACGACCCAGCGTCCATCCTGATAGGTGATCGCCCCAGCCATCGGTCAAGCGCCTCGCTTTCGCGGCGGTACCCAGCGGCGGTCCATGTGGCCGATGTACTCGGCCCGTGGCCGGATCAACCGGTTGTCGGCATGCTGCTCCAACACGTGCGCGCACCACCCGCTGACCCGACTCACGGCGAAGATCGGCGTGTACAGGTCGAGCGGAATGCCCATCACGTAGTACATCGACGCCGAATAGAAGTCGACGTTGGCGTAGAGTCCCTTTTCTTTCCGCATCAGGTCTTCGATCACGCGCTGCATCGCGAACCAGTGCGGCTGGCCCGCCCGCTGCCCCAGCACTTCCGACATGCGGCGCAGCTGCGCCGCGCGGGGATCTTCGGTGCGATAGACGCGATGCCCGAAGCCCGCAATCTTGCGCTTCGCCGCGAGCGCCTGGTGCACCCACGCCTCGGCGCGGTCCGGGGTCTGAATCTCGAGCAGCATCTTCATCACTTCGGCATTGGCGCCGCCGTGCAACGGGCCCGCCAGAGCCGCCACCGCGCCGGTCACCGCGCCATGCACATCGGCCAGCGTGGCGGCGATGACCCGCGCCGCGAACGTCGAAGCGTTCAGCTCGTGGTCGGCATGCAGGATCAGCGCGACGTCGAACGCATGCTCCGCCTCGTCGCTCGGCGTCTCCCCCGAGATCATATAGAGGAAATTGGCCGCCGCCGAGAGCCCGCGGCGTGGTGACAGCGGCTTCAGGCCGTTCCGCTGCCGGTGAAACATGGCGACCAGCGTCGGCAGCTGACCGATGAGGCGGATCGCCTTGCGGCGCTCCCCCGCGAGCGAATTGTCGGCCCGATCGGGATCGACGAACACCGCGGCGCTGACGGCGGTTCGCAGCACGTCCATGGGATTGGCCGTGGCTGGCGCGTCCTTGATGATGCGCTGCACCACCTTGTCGAGTTTCTGCGCCGCCTTGAGGCCGGCAGTGAATTCCTTCAGCTGCTGCTTGGTGGGCAGGTCTCCGTCCAGCAGCAGGTAGGCCGTCTCCTCGAACGTCGCATGATCGGCGAGGTCGTTGATGTCATAGCCGCGGTAGATGAGACGGCCCTCTTCGCCGAACACATAGCAGATGGCCGATTCATTGGCGACGACTCCCTCGAGGCCGCGGGGAGCGGAGTGTTCGGTGGCGGTCGACATCGTGGGGCGGGATACCGATCCGGTTCGAGTGAGGTAAGCGCCGGAAACGGTGCAGTTTACTTAGATCGGACCCGATCGCGCCAGCGCCAGAAAGAGGTCTCTGGCACCTTCACAGTGGCCTTCAGTTAATCGCAAAAGCGCTGCTCGTGGCCGACGTCAGTCCACCCGTCGCCACGAGTTTGTAGCCCGTCCCGGTGAGATTGATGTTCAAGTCGCCGAACGACGCCGTGCCGCTCGCAAGCGGTTGCGTCAGGGTTCCCGAGAGCACCGCCCCCGCAGTCCCCGTTCCCGCGGATATCGCGACCGTCACGCTCCCGGCGAACGTCGTCACGACATTGCCGAAGTTGTCGACGGCGCTCACCTGCACCGCGGGCGTGATGTTGGCTGCGGCGAGGGTGTTCACTGGCTGAACGGCGAAGGCCAGCTTGGTGGCCGCGGCGGCGGTGATGCTGAACGCCGAGCTCGTGTCCGGGGTCAAGCCGCTCGAGGTCGCGGCCAGCCGATACCCGGTGGCGGCCTTATCGATGCTGAGATTGCCGAACGTCGCCGTTCCGGCCACGGCCGCGACGGTCTTCGTTCCCGCCAGCGTCCCGGCGGCGGGATTCACGGCGATCGCGATCGTCACGTTACCGGTGAACGTCTTCACCGGATTCCCGAGCAGGTCGCGCGCCGTCACCGTCACCCCCGGCGTAATCGCCGTCCCCGCCACGGTGGTAGTCGGCTGCTGATCGATCGTCACCGCCTTGGGGGCGCCGGCGTTGATCGCGAAGATGGCGCTCGTGGCGCTGGTGAGGACGCCCGAAGACGCCGTCAGCTTGTAATCGGCGCCGCTCTTGTCGATGCTGAGGGTCGAGAACGTCGCGACTCCGGCGACGGCGCTCGCTGTGGTCGTGCCGGACAAGGTCGCCCCGGCAGTGCCCGATCCCGGCGTGATCGCGACCTGGACGCTCCCGGTGAACGTCGTCACCAGGTTTCCGAACGCGTCCTGCCCCGCCACCTTCACTGCCGGCGTGATGGTCGCCCCGGCCGTCGTTGCCGCGGGTGGCACGGTGAAGCCCAGCTGGGTGAGCGTGCCGGCTTTGATCGTGAACGCATTGCTCGTGGTACCGGTCACACCGCTGGCGCTCGCGGCGAGCGTATAACCCACACCGGCCATGTCGATACTCAGCGTCGAGAACGTCGCCACACCGGCCACGGCCGCGACGGTCTTCGTCCCCGAGAGCGTGCCGCCGGCGGGGTTCACCCCGATCGCCACCGTCACGTTGCCCGTGAACGACGTCGCCACGTTGCCGATGCCGTCGAGCGCCGTGACTTTGACGGCGGGAGTGATCGGCGCCCCGGCGGTCGTCTGCGTCGGCTGCACCGTGACGGTGAGCTGGGTCGCCGACCCGGCAACGATGTTGAACGGACCGCTGGTCGCGCCGGTGAGGCCGGCGGACGACGCGACCAGCGTGTAGCCGGTCCCCAGGTTGTTGATGCTCAAGTCGGCGAACGTCGCGATGCCACCGCCGGCCGAGATCGGCGTGGTCCCCGAGAGCGTACCGCTGCCCGGGTTGGTCCCGATCGCGATCGCGACGGCGCCGGTAAAGCTCGTCGCGCTGTTCCCGAGCGAGTCGAGGGCGGTCACCTTCACTGCCGGCGCGATCGCCACGCCCGCGGCCGTCGTGACGGGCGGAACCGTAAACGCCAGGTGCGTCGCGGCTCCTCCGGTAATGCTGAACGCGGCGCTCGTATTGTTGAGGGCGCCCGACGACGCGAGCAACCGGTATCCGGTGCCGCTCTTGTTGATCCACAGATCGCTGAACGTGGCGACACCCGCCGCCGCGGCGATCGTCGTGGTGCCCCCGAGAGTCCCGGCGCCGGGGTTCACCGAGATCGACAGCGTCACGTTGCCGGTGAACGTGGTCACGGTATTTCCTGCGGCGTCCTGCGCCGCGACCTTCACCGCTGCCAGCACCGTCCCGGCGCTCGTCGTGGCGGGTTGCGCCGTATACACGAGCTGCGACGCGGGCCCGAGCAGGATGTCGAACGACGTACTGACGATCTGCGCGAGCCCGCTCGTCTTCGCCGTCAGCGTGTAACCGGTGCCGTTCCTGTTGATGCTGAGGTCACTGAAGGTGGCAACGCCCGCGACGGCGCTGACGGTCTTCGTGCCCGTGAGTGTGCCCGCCGCCGGGTTGGTCCCGATCGCGACCGTCACGGTGCCCGTGAAGCCGGTCGCCACGTTCCCCAACGCGTCCTTCGCCGTCACCTGCACCGCGGGCGCAATCGCGGCACCAGCCGTCGCGGTCGTGGGCTGGACCGAGAACACCAGCTGCGTCGCGCCGCCCGCGGTGATGTCGAACGTGGCGCTCGTGGCTCCGCTGATGCCGGCGGACGAGGCCACCAGCGTATAGCCGGCCCCGATCTTGTCGATGCTGAGCCCGGAGAACGTCGCGACGCCCGCCGCCGCGGCGACCGTCGATGTCCCACCGAGCACGCCGCCGCCCGGATTATTGCCGATCGCCACGGTCACGAGCCCGCCGAACGTCGCCGCGGTGTTGCCGAGCGCGTCCTGGACCGTGACCTGAACTGCGGGCGTGATCGTCGCCCCGGCACCCGTCCCGGTGGGTTGGGCGCTGAATACGAGCGTCGTCGGCGTGCCGGCGGAGATGCTGAACGCGTTACTCGTGTTGTTCAGGCTTCCCGAAGTTGCCGCCAGCCGGTACCCGGTGCCCGTCTTGTCGATGGAGAGGGTGCTGAACGTCGCGACGCCGCCGACCGCCGCCACCGTCGCGGTGCCCGTCAGGCTACCGCCGCCGGGATTGATGGCGATCGCGACCGTGACGTTGTCGGTGAACCCGAGCTCCGTATTGCCGGCCGCGTCCTGGGCCACGACCTGGACCGCGGGAGTGATGGTCGATCCCGCCGCCGTCGACGCCGGCTGCACGGCGAACACCAGCTGGGCCACCGGTCCCAACAGGATGTCGAAGCTGGGGCTCGTCGCCGTCGCGAGTGCCGTCGCCTTGGCGGTGAGGGTGTACCCCGCGCCGTTGCGCGCGATGCTCAAGTCCGGGAACGTCGCCACGCCGGCGACCGCCGCGATGGCCTTTGTGCCGGAGAGCCCGCCGCCGCCGGGATTGTTCCCCAGCGCGACGGTGATCGTGCCGGTGAAGCTCGTCGCCGTGTTGCCGAACGCATCGAGTGCGGTCACCTGGACGCCGGGGGTGATCGTGGCGCCGGCGAGGGTCGTGGTCGGCGCGACCGTAAAGGAAAGGGTCGCTGCGGCCCCCGGCACGACGTCGAACGGCGCGCTCGTCGCGCCCGGCAGTCCCACGCCGCTCGCCGCGGTGAGCGTGTACCCGGCGCCCAGCTTGTCGATGCTGAGATTCGCGAACGTGGCCACGCCGCCGATCGCTGCCGTACTCGTGGATCCGCTCAGGCTGCCGGCGCCCGGGTTCGTGCCGATGGCGACATCGACCATTCCCGAATAGCTCGTCGCCACGTTGCCGTACGCGTCGAGCGCCTCGACTTGGATCGGCGGCGTGATCGCGGAGCCGGCTCCACTGGTCGTGGGCTGGGCGGCAAACGAGAGTTGCGTGCCCGCTCCCGCGACGACACTGAAGGTATTACTCGTCGCAATCCAGCTTCCTGCGCTCGCCTGCAGACGATAGCCGGTGCCGGCCTTGATGAGGCTCAGGTCATCGAACGACGCAACGCCCGCGGCCGCCGCGACCGTGAACGTGCCGCTCAGCACGCCGCTCGCCGGGTTCGCACCCAGGGCGATCGTGACGGTATCGGTGAACGACGTGACGGTATTGCCGACGGCGTCGCGCGCCGAGACCTGTACGGCCGGCGCCAGGGCCGCCCCCGCCGTCGCGGTGACGGGTTGCACCGAGAACGACAGCTGCGCAACCGGACCGGTGAGAATATCGAAGGGCACACTCACACCGCTCACCAGCCCCGCGGCATCCGCCGACAGCGTATAGCCCGGCGCACTCTTGTTGATGCTGAGATCGCTGAGCGTGACGACCCCGGCCACCGCCAGCTCGGTCTTGGTCCCCGAGAGCGTCGCGCCGAAGGCGCCAGTGCCGCTCGTGATGGAGAGCGTGACCGTGCCGTTGAAGGCGGTGGCGACATTGCCCACGGCGTCGCGCACCGTCACCTCGATCGCGGGAGCGATCGTCAGGCCGGCGGTCGTGGTGCTGGGTTGCTGCGTGAACCCGAGCTTGGCGGCAGGTCCCGCGATGACGTCGAACGAGGCGGACGTGATACTCGGCAGCGTCGGCGTCGTGGCGGTGAAACTGTACGCGGTGCCGACTTTGTCGATGCTGACGTTGGTGAAGGTGGCGATGCCGGCGGTGGCGGCGAGCGTCGCCTGGCCGGACAGCACCGCGCCGGCAGTTCCCGTTCCGGCGCTGATCGCCAGCGTCACGAGGCCGGTGAAGCTCGTCGCGACGTTGCCGAGCGAATCCTGCGCGCTGACCTGCAGCGCGGGGGCGATCGGCGTCCCGGCGGCGTCGGTGCCCGGCTCCACCGCGAATGCCAGGTGCGTGGGCGTGCCCGAGAGGATGTCGAATTTGGAGCCCGAGCCGGAGCTGATCGTCCCCGACGTCGCCTGCAGCCGGTAGCCGGAGCCCGATTTGTCGATGCTCAGATTCGAGAAGGTTGCAACGCCGCCCGCGGCCGTGACCGTCGTGATCCCGGTCAACGTGCCGTTGCCGGGATTGCGCACCAGTGAGACCGTTATGGGGTCGGCAAAGCTCGGCACCAGGTTGCCATTGGCGTCCCGCGCCTCCACCACGACGGCCGGCGTGATGATCCCGCCCGCGGTGGTGCTCCCCGCGCTGACTTTGAATGCCAGCTGAGAGGCCACAGGAGGTGGACCAGAGCTATCCGCAGCACCGCCGCACGTCCACAGGAGAGACGGCAGCAACAGCGCCGCGCCGTACCGCAGGGCGCGATGGGCAACCATGAATGGTGCGACAGGTTTTGGCAGGTTCCATGCCCGTCAGCTTCACGAAAGCAGTACGGAAACTGTGGCGGTTCTGACGCGTCCTGTCCGGAACGTGTAGGACCCGTGCAGCAGTGTGGCACGGCGACAGCGGGGAACTGTTGCGGTCACCCCGGCAGGTGACGTACGTTACGCGAGATGCGTCTGCGCTCGTTGCGACGGTTAGTGCCCCTGGCCCTGCCCTGCTGGCTTCTCGGTGGGCCGCTCGCGTCCACGCTGCAGAGCGTGGCGGTCTGTCCCCATCACCACGCGATGCCGTCGCCCATGGGGCATGGCGCGGGCACGCAGGCCTCGTGCTGGTGCCCCAACATGTCGGGCGCGGCGGCGGTCGAGCTGCCGACGTTGCCCGCGGCGACCCCGACCCTGGGCGTCCTGGGAATTCCTGATCCATCCGTCATCGCCGTCAGGCCTCCGCAGTCTCTCGCGCTTCCTGCTTCCCCATCCTTCGCGCCGACTCCGCCTCCTCCGAACGCGCTCGTCTAGTTCCCGCTGACGACAACCCGGAGGACGTTCGCGGCCAGCGCTGACCTGGCCGGGGCGTCCGCACTCGCGGACCAGATTCGTGGAGCGATCGATGATCCGACGTGGCATTTTGTTGTCACTCGCCATTGTGCCGGCCGTACTCGCCGGCCAGCAGCCGGTGACGCCCGACACTCTGCATCAGCACGGGGACACGCTCACCGGCCGACCCATCACCCTGCAGGCCATCACCGTAGCCGCCACGCCGTCGCGTCGCGACGAGCCGACCGCGTCGATCCGCATCGCGCCGGCGGTGCTGCAGCAGACGCCGGCGTTCGATGCCTACGACCTGCTGCGCCAGACTGCCGGCATCGAAGTGCACGATCAGGGGCAAGGTCCCGGGTTCGCGTCCGACGCATCGGTGCGCGGCTTTTCGAGCGACCATTCGACCGACATCGCCCTCTGGGTGGACGGCGTCCCGAACAACGAGCCGGTGAATGGCCACGCCGAGGGCTACAACGACTGGAACCTCCTGTTTCCCGAGGCAATCTCCGGCATCGACGTCCTCAAGGGTCCCACGAGCGCGTTGTACGGCAACTTCGCGTTCTCCGGCATCGTGAGCGTGCGGACTCTCGAGCGGATGCAGGGCACATCGGCGTGGCTCGACCCGGGGTCGTTCGGGCACGTGGAAGGTGGGCTGCTCACCGGATTCGATCACGCGTCCGATGGCGGCGTGTTCGGGCTGCGTGGCGAACACGAAGACGGCTGGCGGCCCCACAGCGACTACACGCTCGGGCAGGGGCACGCCCGCGTCGTCCGGGAATTGCGGCCGGGGGCGACGCTGGACGCCGGGGTCGAGCTCTATTCCACGAAGTGGAATTCACCGGGATTCCTGACCGACAGCGCATTTGCGGCACACGCGTTCGGCATCGTCGCCAACCCCACCGACGGCGGCTACAAGAACCGCGCCCAGGAGCGCGTCAGCTTCCGCATCCTCACGGGATCGGCATTGTGGCGCACCACCCTCTACAGCACCCAGGGCCGCTGGCAGCTGTACCTCACGATCCCGCCGGAGCCCGGATCCGGTGAAGGCACGGGCAGCCAGACCGAAGAGGAGGACCGGCGTTACGGATTCGGTCTGACGAGCGCGCTCACCTGGGATCTGCCGCGTGTCGAAGTCACGGTCGGAACGGAGGGCCGCTGGGACCACTCGAACTACGAGAACTGGATCACCACCAACCGTGTGCGCGACTCTGCCCAGACGCTCGTCTCGGCGCGGCAGCTCTCGGGCGCGCTGTTCGTGCAGTCCACCGAGGACCTGGGACATCACATCCGCTTGAGCCTGGGCGGCCGGCTCGATGTGCAACAGGCACAGGCTACGCCCACCGGCGGCACCAGCACGAGCGACAGCAAGGCGATCTTCGCCCCCAAACTGGGCGCGCTCTATCACCTGCCGAAAATCGGCGGCGATCTCTACGTGAACGTGTCGCGCGGGTTCCGGCAGACCGACGGCGTGATCGAAGACCCGACCCTCCCGTTCATCACGGCGTGGGCGTACGAGACGGGCCTGAAATTCGATGGTCGCCACGTGAACGCCAGTCTCGCGCTGTTCCGCATGGACGTCTCCAACGAGCAGACGTTCGATCCGATCACCGCGGCGTCGACGAGCGGGGGCAAAAGTCGCCGCCAGGGCGTCGAGCTCGAATTCCTGGCCCGCCCGGCCACCGCGCTGAGCGTCAGCGCGGACTGGACCTTCACCGACGCCAAGTACAGGCAGCTGATCACTGAGGACGGCGACACGCTGAATGGCGCCCGTGTCTTCAATACCGCGAAGTACGTCGGCACCGTGGCCGTCGAGCTCGCGCCGCCTGCGGCCATCTGGCGGCTGCGGGTCGCCTCGAATGTGGTCGGCCCCTACGCCCCGTTTGACGAGCCGGGGGTGGAGCTGCCGGCGTACGGACTGCTGCACGTCTCGGGCGGCATCCGGCTCGGCGGCGCGCAGCTCGAGCTCGGCGTGCGCAACGCGTTGGATCGTGTCTATCCGGAGCTGCGGGCGGGAGGGTTCGTCACGCCGGGCCAGCCCCGGGCAGCGTTCGGGTCGGTGCGGTACGTGTTCTAGAGAGCACGACGGTGTTGCTGCGGGATCACGCGCTCTTGAGGTAGGGCTCGTTCCAGGCGATGTCGAAGAGACCGTTACAGCGCGTACAGCGCATGGTGGGGTGGTTGCCCGCGAGCGGTGAGCGCCCGCGGCA
The DNA here is from genome assembly GCA_964641815.1 of uncultured Gemmatimonadaceae bacterium. Lineage (GTDB taxonomy): Bacteria > Gemmatimonadota > Gemmatimonadetes > Gemmatimonadales > GWC2-71-9 > DASTHG01. The sequence continues at coordinate 10,883 of CAZXKN010000260.1, forward strand.
TGCGGGGCACACGGCGTAGCGATCGCCCCACCCCGCGGGGAAACGCATCGCATTGCGCGGCGCCGGGACCACCGTCCAGCGGCTCGGCGCCGCCTGGACGATCTGTAACAAGCCGCGCGCGACGCTGTGCGGCTGGCGATTGACGTCGAGCACGGCCTCGAGCGGGCCGAGCTTGATGATGCGGTACCACGCGCCGCGACGCAGCTTGACGTTCACGTCGGTCTGCAACCTGGCCCACTGCTGCTGTACCATCGACCGCTCTCCCGCGTGGAAGCGCTCCACTACTTTGGCAGAGACCCCCCCGCTCCGTCAAGCAGGAACGGCACAGGCTGCCGCCGAACTCCGGCGACAGCCTGTGTCATTCATTCAACAGTGCATCGTCCTCCGGCAACCGCCGTGCGTCGCTGCCTAGTTGATGCTGAACGCGCTGCTCGTGGCCGGCGACAGTCCCGTCGTTGCCGCCGCCAGACGATACGCGGTGTTGCCGCTGCCCGTGAGGTTGATACTCAGGTCGGTGAACGTCGCGATGCCGGCGACCGCGGCAACGGTCTTGGTGCCCGAGAGCACCGCTCCGCCCGTTCCCGTTCCCGCCGCGATCGACACGGTGACGTTGCCGGTGAAGGTCTTCACCACGTTGTTGAACTGATCGCGCGCGTCGACCGTCACCGCCGGCGTAATGATCGTGTTCGCCGTCGTGGTGGTCGGCTGCACGGCGAAGTGCAGTGTCGTCGCGACGTCGGAGTTGATCGTGAACGAGGCGCTGGTCGCTCCTGCCACGCCCGGGGAGCTGGCCGTCAGCTTGTAACCCGTTCCCGCCTTGGTGATGCTCAGGTTCGAGAACGTGGCCACGCCGGCGACGGCGCTGACCGTCAGCGTCCCGCCGAGCGTCGCCCCATTGGCGCCCGTGCCGGCGGCGATCGCCACCGTCACCGGGCCGGTGAAGCTCGTCACCGTGGCGTTCGAGGCGTTCTGCGCCGTCACCTGCACCGCCGGCGTGATCGCGAGCCCCGCGGTGGTCGTGGCCGGCTGCTGCGTGAACGCGAAGTGCGTCGTCGCCGCGGCCGCAATGGTGAAGGACGCGCTGGTGGCTTGCGCGAGGAGCAGCGATGTGGTCGCCACGAGGGTGTAGGTCCCCGCCTTGCTGACGCTCAGGTTCGAGAAGTTCCCGAGCCCCGCGTTGATGTTGACCGTGAGTGTCCCACCGAGCGTCGCGCCGGTCGGATTCGACCCGAATCCGATCGTGATCGTTCCCGTCAATCCGGTCACCGTGTTGCCGGCGGCATCCTGCACCGCCACGACGACACCGGGAATGATCGTCGCGCCGGCAGTCGTACCCGACGGCTGGACGACGAATCCGAGCTTCGTCGCCGTGCCGACCGTCGAATTCACGGTGAAGGCGCTGCTCGTCCCCGTCGTGAAGCCGCTGGCCGCCGCGGTCAGTTTGTAGCCGGTCCCGGCCTTGTCGATCGTCAGGGTCGAGAACGTTGCGACGCCCGCCACGGCCGCGACGGTCTTCGTACCGCCCAGCGTCGCGCCCGCGGTTCCCGTCCCGCTCGCGATCGCGACCGTGACGTTCCCGGTGAACGTCGTCACGATCGCCCCGACCGAGTCCTTCGCGGTGACCTGCACCGCGGGCGTGATGACGGTCCCCATGTTCACGGTCGTGGGCTGCACGGTGAACGTCAGGGTCGCACCGGTCGTGATATCAAACGCCGCACTCGTCGCTCCGGTGAGGCCCGTCGAAGCCGCGGTGAGGGTGTAGCCGTTCCCGACGGAGTCGACGCTCAGGGTGGAGAACGTCGCCACCCCGGCCACGGCCTTGACGATCGCCGTGCCGTGCAGTGCTGCACCGATCGTCGGGTTCGTCCCGAGCGCGACGGTTACGTTGGCCGTGAACCCGGTCGCGAGGTTCCCTTGCGCATCGAATGCACTCACGCCCACCGGCGGCAGCGTCGTGCCCTTCTTGCTGGACAACGGCTGCGTCGTGAAGGTCAGCACCGTGGCGTTCCCCGGGCCGACATTGAACGGCGTGCTCGTCACCGGCAACAGCCCCGTCGCGGACGCGGCCAGCGTATAGCCGGTTCCCACCTTGTCGATCTTCAGATTATTGAACGAGGAGACCCCCGCCGCGGCTTTCACGATCAGCGTTCCCGTCAGCGTACCCGGCACGGGCGTGCCGGCGTTGGTGCCGATGGCCATCGTGATGTTCGACGTGAACGACGTGACGGTGTTCAGCATCGAGTCGACCGCCGCGACCTTGATGGTCGGGGTCAGGCTCGCACCCGCCTTCTGCGTCAGCGCCGGCTGCACCGTGTACAGCAGCGCCACCGCCGGTCCGGTCGTGATGTTGAACGTGCTGCTCGACGCGCCGGTGAGGCCGGTGGAGCTGGCGTTCAACACGTACCCGTTCCCCGACTTGTCGATGCTGAGCGTCGAGAACGTCGCGATGCCGTTGACCGCGCCGACTGTCGCCGTGCCCCGCAGGGTGGCGCCGCTCGTTCCGGTGCCCGACTTGATCGCCAGCGTGACACTCCCCACGAACGTCGGCACCGCGTTGCCTGCCGCGTCCTGCGCCGTGACCTGAATCGCCGGCGTGATCGCCGCCCCGGCAACCGTGTTCACGGGCTGCACGGTGAATGCCAGCTTCGTCGCCAACCCGACCAGGATGTCGAACGGCGCACTCTGACCGCTCGTCAAACCACTGGAGCTCGCGATCAGCGTGTAGCCGGTGCCCATCTTGTCGATCTTCAGATTCGCGAAGCTGGCGACGCCGGCCACCGCCGCGACACTCGTCGTTCCCGACAGGATCCCCGCTGAGGGGTTCGTGCCGATCGCCATCGCGATGGTGCCCGTGAAGCCGGTGGCGACGTTGTTGAGAGAATCGTAGGCCGTGACCTGGACGGCCGGCGTGATCGCCACACCTGCCGGACCGCTCGTCGGCTGCACGGTGAAGACCAGCGTCTTCGCCGCGCCCGCCGCCACGTTGAACGGTGCGCTGGTCGCGCCCGAGAGACCGGCCGCGGACGCCGCCAGCGTGTACCCGGTGCCGCTCTTGTCGAGACTGAGGGTGGAGAAGCTCGCCACACCGGCCACGGCGGCGACGGTCGTCGTCCCCGACAGCGTGCCACCGGATGGATTCGTACCGATGGTCATCGTCACGTCGCCGGTGAACGACAACACGGTGTTGTTGCCCGCATCCTGGGCGGTCACCTGCACGGCCGGCGCCATCGTTCCGCCCGTGACCAGGTTCGACGGCTGGGCGGTGAAGATCAGCTTGGTGGCGGCGCCGATGACCACGTCGAAGGCGTCACTGGTCGCGCTCGTGAGCGCGCCCGAGGTCGCCGTGAACGTGTATGCCGTGCCCGCTTTGTCGATGTCGAGCGTGGAGAAGCTCGCGACGCCGGCCGTGGCTGCGACGGTCAGCGTGCCCGAGAGAATGGCGCCCCCCGTCCCGGTGCCGCCGGTGATCGCGATCGTGACGTTGCCCGCGAAACCGGTCGCGATGTTCTGCTGTGCGTCGAGGGCGGTGACGCTGACGGCCGGAGCCATCGTCGCGCCACCTGCCACCGTCGTCGGCTGCTGCGTGAAGACCAGCTGCGAGGCAGTACCGGCCGCGATGTCGAACGCGCTGCTGGTGACCCCGGTCAGTCCCGCGGAGGCGGCGTCGAGGGTGTACCCCGTCCCCACCTTGTCGATGCTGAGGCCGGTGAACGTCGCCACGCCTGCGCTGGCGCTCACCGCGTTGGTGCCCGAGAGCACCGCAGCCGGATTCCCGGTGCCGGAGGTGAGCGTGATCGTCACGAGTCCGGTGAAGCTCGCCACCGGGTTATTCCCGGCATCGAGCGCGGCCACCTTGAGGGCGGGCGCGATGTCCGTGCCTGCCGTCGCGTTGGAGGGCTCTTGCTGGAAGACCAGTTTGCTCACCGGTCCGGCCACGATATCGAACGCCGTGCTGGCGGCCGGCGTGAGAACCGACGCCGACGCCGACAGCGTATAGCCGACGCCGATCTTGTCGATCTTCAGATCGGCGAACGACGCCACACCGGCCACTGCCGCAACCGTCACCGTACCCGACAGGGTACCGGCGGAGGGGTTGTTGCCGATGGCGATCGTGATGGGACCGTTGAAGTCGGTGGCGGTATTGCCGAGGTTGTCGTGCACGGCTACCTGAAGGGCAGGAGCCAGGGCCGCGCCGGCAGCCATCGACGCCGGCGGCTCGGTGACGAACACCAGCGTGGCGCCCGCGCCCGAGAGGATGTTGAACGTCCCGCTCGTGACCCCCGTCAATCCCGATGCACTGGCGGCGAGGGTGTAGCCCGGGTCCGCCTTGTCGAGGCTCAAATTGGAGAACGTCGCGATGCCGGCAACGGCAGGGGTCGTCGTCGTTCCCGAGATCGTGCTGCCTCCCGGGTTCGTGCCGATGGCGACCGCAATGTTGCCGGTGAAGCTCGTGACGATGTTGCCGTGTCCATCCTCGGCGGCGACTTGCACCGCGGGCGTGATCGGCGATCCCGCGAACGAGGAGCTCGGAGCCACGAGGTAGACCAGCTCGGACGCCGCGCCCGTGGCGATGTCGAACGGTGCCGTCGTCGCTCCGGTCAGGCTCGCGGCTGTGGCCGTCAGCGTGTAGGCGGTCCCGGCCTTGGCGATGTTGAGGGTGGCGAACGTCGCGACGCCGGCAACCGCGTTGACACAGGTCGTGCCGCCCAGCGTCGCCCCGGCTGACCCGGTCCCATTGGTGATCGCGAAGCACACCTGTCCGGTGAACCCGGTCGCGACGTTCCCCATGTTGTCGTGCGCCGTCACGGTCACCGCCGGCGCGATGTTCGCGGCCGCGACGGCCGAAGTCGGCTGGGCGCTGATCACGAGATCCGTCGCGGGTCCGGGACTCACGTTGAACGTTCCGCTCGTGCCACCCGTCAACCCGCCGCCGGTCACGCCGAAGCTGAACGCGTTGCCGACCTTGTCGATCGAGAGGTTGGTGAAGCTCGCGACGCCTCCGACCGCGGTGACGCTGTTGTTGCCCGAGAGAATCGCTCCGCCGGTCGCATTCAACCCCAACGTCAACTGGCCGGTGAAGTCCGTGGCGGTGTTGTCGAGGTTATCCAGCGCCGTCACCGTGATCGAAAACGGCACGCCCGCCAGGAACGAGGCGGGCACGTTGGAGAAGGCGAGTTTGGCGGCTTGTCCGGCGGTGATGTCGAAGAGGGCGCTTTGTGCGGCCGTGAGGTTGCCCGACGTCGCCTGCAGCTTGTATCCGGAACCGCTCTTGTTGATGCTCAACGTCGAGAAGGTCGCCACGCCGCCGACGGCGTTGATGCTCGTGGTTCCCGACAGCGTCCCGCTCCCGGGATTCGTCACGATCGTCAGCGCGATCGTGCCCGTGAAGTCGGTCACCAGGTTGCCGTCGGCGTCATGCGCTTCCACCGCGACGCTGGGAGCGAAGGTCACCCCCGCCGTACTGTTTCCCGGACTGATCTTGAACGCCAGCTGCGTGGGGCCGGGCGGTGGTTGCGTCGTCTTGTCGCCGCTGCAGGTAACGGCAAACATCGAGAGCGCGATGGCAGCGAGGGCAGCGACATGACGACGTGCGAACATAAACGGGGTCCTATAAAGGGGGGCGTGTCAGGCACCCGAAACGCAGTTTCCGTGCCAACTCATTGTTTTCGTGCTTGCGTATAACGATTCAAGAAAGGTCACGGATTGCCTAATCGCGCCGTGGCATTCTGTGGCGTCCTCCCCACGACTGATCACGGTTTGGTATCGAATCGCGGCAGGACTCCAACACCGTGGAGCGACAGGCACTTGTCATGTGCCCACCGCACCCGGTGACTTTCGTCACCTGCACGCCTCGCGGCGCTGCGCTATCAATACGCGGCCTCCGGGTATTACATGGGCTCGTCAGATGACCGCGTGTCTTCCAGGTTTTTCCCTGCTTGTCGTCACCGACCAAGTCTTGTTGGGGGTGAGCTGATGCTCGCATCCTTGCTGCAGTCCATACCGCAGTCGATTCCCGACCAGTGGCGCGAGACGTTGCGATTTCTCGCCTCCGGGTTCACCTGGATCATCGACTGGCAGAGCACCGTCCTGGGTTTTTCGGTGACGGGCTCGTCGGGCTGGGTGATCGCCCTGAAGAGCACCCTGCTGCTCCTGCCGAGCGCGCTGCTCGTGGCCGCGCTGTGGTGCACAATGGCGTCGCTCTACACCTTGCCGTTTCGCTCGGGACGCGGCGGCTTTCTCGCCACGCTGCTCGTCAGCTGGTGGGACGCCGGACGCATGATGTGGTTCTACTGGGCGGGGCTGGTGCGATTCGTCCTGGTTCTGGTCGGCTGGCTGTGGAGTCTCGTGAAACTCGCGGCATCGCTCATCGCGCGGTTCATCAAGTTCCTGTTCACGAGCCCGCTGGCGCTGCTCGACTGGGCTTCGCGCCAGTACTTCCAGCCCGGCGTGCCGTGGGTCGCCTTCCTGTTCATTCTCTTCTGGTCGGCGCTCGAGGCCACGATCTTCACGTTCACGTTGCGGCCGACGCTGACGGAGGTGCTGGCGGATCTCACCGGCTCGGAGCTCGGCAGCCTCGCCATCACGCTGATCCTGTGGCCGTTCCTGTTTATCCTGATCTCGGGCAGCTTCGCCGCGATCCAGGCGCTCACCGAAGCGATCCGCACCAAGAAGACCGGTCAGATCGTCGCGATGGCGCTGGTCGAAGCATTCGTAATGTTCTTCGAGGTCATGTTCCTGTACCGCGAGCTGATCGACGCGATCACGCCGTGGATCGCGCAGCAGACGGGCTTCCAGCTCGGCTTCATCTCCACCCTGATCCTGGCGTCGTTCGGATGGATCGGCGTGCGCGCCATGACGTGGTTCCTGTTCGGCCGCTTCGGCACGCCGGCGTTGCTGGGCATCCTGGGGCGGCAGAACGTCCAGGGCGCGAGCCGCGCCGCGGCCCCCAATGTTTCGTGGGACAACGATTTCTGGCGCGGGCCGATCGCCGCCCTCAAGGCCGAGGCCGAGTGGTTCAAGAAGGAAGGCCGCGAAGTGTTCGAGTTGTTGTCGCTGCCGGTGCTGCAGATCCTCGCTGCCGGCATCAACTTCGCCGTCGTCGTCATCATGAGCCGCCCGGTGTTCACGCTGCCATTCCGCAATCTCGAGCAGGTGCTGGCGAACACACCGCAGCTCCTGCCGCAGGCGCATCGTCCGCCCGCGCACGGAGCGGCCTCGTGAGCCGCTCGCTGTGGCGCCTCGGCGCCCCGCTGGTGGCGGCCCTGTTGGTGGGCTGTTCCCACCCCGAGGATCAGGAACCCGCGAAGCCCGCCGCGTCGACCATGATTATCGGGATCGACGTCAGCGGATCGTTCCGCGACGCGCGGCTCTACGATGACGCGGTGGAGTTCGCGGCAAACTACATCTACGCCCACTTGAACGGCCTCGGGGGACTGAAGACCCCCACGTCGCTGTTCGTGGCGTCGGTGGGCGGTGCACGCCCCGGCGAGCCGAAAGCGTTCCATCCGATCAACGACTTCCAGAATCGCTCGGTGTCGCAGATTGCGGCCGATCTGCGGGCGTGGTATCCGTCCACCGACGAGTACACCGACTTCAACGCCTTCTTCCAGCGCGTATCGGGGATGATCAAGGAACGCGGGCTGATCCTCGCGCCGCTCAACGTCATCGTCTTGAGCGATGGCGTCCCCGACGTCCCGCCGGGGACGAAGCTCGCCGCCGGCGAGACCGCCTACCAGCGTATCGATCTCAGCCCGCTCGAATACCTGTCGCGCAGCGTGACGGTACGCCTGCTGTACGCGAGCCCGACGGTGGGAGAGAACTGGAAGAAACAGGTGCGCCGCAAGCGCGTCCGGCTGTGGACCGAGGAGGCGCAGGTGATGACCGGGTGGCACACCCAGGTGAAGCCGGACGTGCCGCTCGACCAGCAGGCGGATCTGTGGAAATGGGTTGCCGACAACGTCGATTTCCGCGTGCGGGCGGCGAATCTCTTCTAAGACTCAGGTGACGGCAGGCTCCGCGGCGGCGACGCGATTCCCCCCGGCGCGCTTCGCCTCCGCAAGCCGCCGCTCGGCTCGGTCGCAGATCTCGCGCGCGTCCACGCCGTCGGCCGGCAGGGCGGCGATGCCGATGCTCACCGTGAGCGGCTCGGGGATGCTCATCCGCGTCGGATGGGTCGGTGTCGCGGCCGCCGCCGCCCGGATCTGCTCGGCGAGCTGCATCACTCCATCGGCTCTCGTTTCCTCTACCAGTACGGCGAACTCATCACCGCCATAGCGCGCCACGAGCCCGCGGCGCCCGGTCACCTGGCGGATCGTCCCGGCCACGAGCCGCAACGTGCGGTCGCCCGCGGCCGCGCCGTAGGTCTCATTGAACGACCCGAAGCGATCGAGATCGACGAGGACGACGACCAAGCCCGTGCCGCCGCGCTGGGCCCGGTCGGCTTCCCGGGCCAGCAGGTCGTCGAAGGCGCTGCGATTGATCACGTCGGTGAGCCGGTCGCGCGCCGAGAGCCATTGCAGCCGCCGCGTGCGCAGCACGATGCTGGTGCTCAGGATGGCGGCGATGGCGAGCAGCATGAGCCGCGAGATCTGATCGCTCCATTCGAACTGCCCGTAGGCGAGGGCGTCGGGCGACCCGGCAAGGTTCGGATGCGTCGCGACGGTGACGAGCACCACGGTCAGGTATTGTACGATCGCGCCCAGTCCCGTGACGGCGCAGATGCGCGGGTCGAAGCGCAGCGCCGAGGCGGCGATGGCAAGCAGGTAGATCGGGAAGACGACGCGGCTGTTGAGCGTGGTGTGGGGCTGATCGATGAGCAGGAAGCTCACGAGGGCGAGGCTGACGAGGGTGACATCGAGCAGTCCAGTGGCGAATCCGATCCACGGTCGATACAGCTTGCGGCGCGTGATGCGGTAGGCGAGGATCGCGAGCAGGAATCCGACGGCGGCGAAACTGAGCCCGATCGTGACCTCGCGCTCCGCGGGACGCACCAGACGATCGATGGCGGGGATGAGGAAGACGAGTCCTGCGAGCCAGAGGCGCACGCGCGCCACGAGATGTTCGCCGGCGGCGCCCGCGTCCATCAACAGTGGTTCGGGAGTGCGGGCAAAATCCGACCAGCGATCGAGCAGCCACAGGGACCACTCGCGCGGGGTGTACGGATTGCCTTCGAGGCGACGGCGTGTGCCGCGGAGACGACGGTCGGTAATCACCG
>CAZXKN010000261.1:0-5651 GCA_964641815.1 uncultured Gemmatimonadaceae bacterium
GCGACCCGCGATGGTGCAAGCGATGGCCCTGGCGCAGAGCAACCCGCAGCGCGCGCAGGTGCTGCGCGTGCGGGCCGACGTCGTCGGCCGGGTGGTCACCGCGCTGCTCGCGCTCGCCGCGGCGGCGATGGCAGTGGCGCGTTACGTCTGACCTGATTCAACGAGACCCCACGGATCACACTCGGCGTCCCGGAGTATCCCGCTGTCGCGCCCCCATACCCCGAGTAAACTCGGGGCTCGGCGGCTGCGGCGACGCGTCTTGAAAGACGCCCGCAGTGCCATTCATGGCCCGTCGCGCAGCGCCGAGCCGCGACTTCAGTCGCGGTACAGGCGACCAGCCGACCTCAACCCCTGAACAACTATGAGCTGGCGCGCACGCGCACCGGCGTTCCCCAGGGGTCCCGCGCGGTGCCGCCGTCGGCCACGCGCTCGACCGCAACACCCGACTGCGCGAGACTCGACAGCGCCGCTGACGCATCCTCGCGAGCGGGCACCAGCACTTCCCACTCGAGCAGGCGGGCGTCGGCGTCGGTCGCGGGCGGCGCCCCTTTCGCCCAGGTGTTGGTGCCGAGGTGATGGTGGTAGCCCCCCGCCGAGAGGAACAACGCGCCGGGGTAGCTCCAGACGATCTTGTCGAGCCCCAGCCCCTCGTGATAGAACGCCGCCGCCTGGTCCAGGTCGCCGACGTAGAGATGGATGTGCCCGATCACCGTCCCCGCCGGCATGCCGCTCCACGGTTCCGCGCCCGCGGCCTGGAGCAGATCGTCGACATTCAGGGGGTCAGTCGCCATCGCGAGCTCCGGACCATTCAATCGCCAGCCGGAGCGCGGACGATCGGCATAGACCTCGATCCCCAGACCATCCGGATCCGAGAGATACAGCGCCTCACTCACCAGGTGATCCGACATCCCGGCGCGCTCCCCAAGCTCCGCGAGATGGCGTAACAGCCGGCCGAGGTGGGCGCGATCGGGCAACAGGATGGCGTAGTGATAGAGACCGAGCCGCCCGCGCCGCGGGACCGGGTTCGCACCGGAGCGCTCGCGCAGCTCGATGAGCGGCCGTTCCCCCGCCTGGTCCCCCAGGATCGCTTTCCCGGCAGAACGCTCGAGCACGCGAAATCCGAGCACGCGCTCGTAGTACGCGAGCGAGCGGGCGAGGTCCGCGACCTGCAGCGTGACCCGTCCGATGCGCGTCGCAGCGGGAAGCCGATACCCCCTGGGGGCGACACCATACGATGTGCTCATACGATCCTCAGAGTGTGACACGGCGCAACAGCTGGGCGTTGATCGCTACGATAACCGTACTGGCGGACATGAGGATCGCGCCGATTGCAGGGGACAGCACGATCCCCCAGTGCGCGAGCACCCCGGCCGCCGCCGGGATCGCCACGATGTTGTAGCCGGCCGCCCACCAGAGGTTCTGGATCATCTTGCGATAGCTCGCCCGGGACAACGCGATGATACGCGGGACGTCGCGGGGATCGTTGCGCACCAGCACGATGTCACCGGCCTCGACCGCGACGTCGGTCCCGGCGCCGATCGCAACACCGACATCGGCTGTCGCGAGCGCCGGCGCGTCGTTCACACCGTCGCCCACCATCGCCACCCGCTTGCCGCCCGATTGCAGCTGCTTGATCGTCGCCGCCTTCTGCTCGGGGAGCACCTGCGCGAACACGGTGTCGATCCCGATCTCCTGCGCGACGCGCTCCGCCACCGCCTGGGCGTCGCCGCTGAGCAGCACCACCTCGATCCCCGCCTGCTGCAGGCGCCGCACCGCCGCGGCGGACTCGGGACGGACCGCGTCAGCGATGACGAAGGCGGCGAGCACACGCTGTGCTTCGATAAGATAGACGACCGCCTGTCCCTGGCGCACGGCGCGGTCGACGACGTCACCGAGCTCCGCGCCAGCGCTTGCCTGCTGCTCGGTCAGGAGATTCGGCCCCCCTACGGCGAACCGGTGACCCGCCACATCGCCCGCGACGCCGCGACCCGGGAGGGACGCGAACCGAGAGGAAGCGGGAACGGTCACCGTGCGGTCGGCGGCACTGGCAACGAGGGCACGCGCGACGGGGTGCTCGGAGTCGCGCTCGACCGCGGCCGCGAGCGCCAGCGCACGCTCGGCCGTCAGTCCAGCGGTCGTCGCGCTGTCGACCACGCGCTGGTCGCCGAGCGTCAGCGTCCCCGTCTTGTCGAAGACGACCGTGTCGATGAGTCGCGCCGTCTCGAGGCCGCGACGGTCGCGCACCAGGAGCCCGCTCCTGGCGCCGAGTGTCGTCGAGATGGCGATGACGAGTGGAATGGCGAGACCGAGGGCGTGCGGGCACGCGATGACGAGAACCGTCACCAGCCGCTCGATCGCGAATGCGGGGTCTCCGGGCCGGAGGATGAGCCAGGTGATGAGCGTCGCGGCTCCGGCGCCGATCGCGATCAGGGTCAAGAGCAAGGCCGCCCGGTCCGCGAGCGCCTGCGCTTTCGAGCGCGAGGACTGTGCCTGCTCGACGAGCCGCATGATCGACGCGAGCGTCGTGTGCTCGCCCGTGCCGGTGACCTCGACGTGCAGTGCCCCGGAGCCGTTCACCGTGCCTGCGATGACGGTGTCACCTTCCCGCTTGGCGACTGGGCTCGATTCCCCGGTGATCATCGACTCATTGACCGTGCTCGCGCCGCGGCGCACGGCGCCGTCGGCCGGGACGCGCGCCCCGGGCCGCACGAGGACCACGTCCCCGGGGCGCAGGTCGGCAAGCGGGACATCCGCGATCTGGTCGCCGGCGACGCGCGCCGCCGTGTGTGGCAGCAGCCTGGCCAGCTCCCGCAGCGCACCGCTCGCCTGCGCGATCGAGCGCATCTCGATCCAGTGACCGAGCAGCATGATCGTGACCAGGGTGGCCAGCTCTTCCCACAGCGGCATCCCCGGGTAGCCGACGGTGACCGCGACACTGAAGAGGAAGGCGACGGAGATGGCGAGGGCGATGAGCGTCATCATCCCCGGCCGGCGGCCGCGGATCTCCTGGACGGCGCCTCGCAGGAACGGGACACCTCCGTAGATGAACGCCGCGGTCCCGAACGCCGGAGCCATCCACCCCGAGCCCGGAAAGGCCGGCGCAGTGTACCCGATCGCCGCTTGCAGCATGTGGCCCCAAACGAGCGTCGGCAGCGTAAGCAGCAGCGAAACGGCGAACCGGTCGCGGAACAGCGCCACCGCATGGCCGGCGTGGGCGTCGTGCGCCGCCGCAGCGTGATGCTGGGCGTGGGCGTCCCCGGGGGCCGAGCCGTGGTGGTGGGTGGTGGTCATCGTGACGACGACTGAACCGACGGCGGCCGGGACGAGTTCCGTGAGGGGATGGTGCTGCGATCGATGCGGAGGGTGGCTGACGGGGATTGAACCCGCAACCTCCGGAGCCACAGTCCGGCGCTCTAACCAATTGAGCTACAGCCACCACGATGCAGGCAGCACGAATTTAGCCGGTAGGCCGAAGCCATGACAGCCCTTATGTTATACCGTCCATCACCCAGAGACCCTATGCACCGCCTCGCCGTCATCTCGGTGATCCTCGCTGCCGCCTGCTCGCACGGCCCGCCGGCGGACTTCGTTCCCGATCCCGGTCTGGTGAGCCACATCCGCTCGATCGAGCTCACGACGCCGGCGCACGCCTGCCCCGGGCAGGGGTTCGCGGTGCAGTACACCGCGGTCCTGGACGACGGGTCGCGGCTGCCGTTCGAGACGCGCTACGACAAGAAGCACCCGCCGCGGCTGCACGTCGTGTTCCTCGACCTCACGAGCAACGAGGCGACCCCCTACGCCGGCGGCTGGTCTGCCGATCGCGATCCCGTTCTCTCCGTGCGCACGGGATTCCGGCTGCACGCCGCGCTGCACGCCAACCCCTCGATCACCGGCTCCGCGAGCATACCGCCGAGCTACGAGTGTGTGCGCCACGATTACGTCTTCTCGGGTGAAGACGGCGGCGCGGGAGATGGCGGCAGCGACGGCCCGCCGGTGACGGTGCGGCTCGCCATTGGCCGCTCGCCGTACTACAGCCGGCTGTTGATTGCCGGCGTCGAAGTCGCCAACGCACCGCCCTTCTATATCATCGCCGACGCCACGGCGATTCAGCCGGCGTTCTGGCTCACGATTGCGAGCCGAGGCGGGAACGGCGGGCGTGGGGTGAAAGGAAGAAACGGAGCCGCCGGAGCCGCCGGAACGGCAGGCTGCCCCGGAGGCGCGGGCGGCCCGGGCGGCGCCGGGGGGACCGGCGGTACGGGCGGAAATGGAGGCCGCGGCGGCAGTGTCACGATCATCGCGGCGTCGGAGGAGCCGTTCCTGGCGGGCGCGGTGCAACCGCGCAGCCCCGCCGGTGACGGCGGTCAGGGAGGCCAGGGCGGCAAGGGTGGCGCCGGCGGCGCCGGGGGTGCGGCCGGGCACGACAGCAACGGCAACGCCTGCCAGGCGGGAGCCAAGGGCGCCGAAGGCGCCGACGGCCGCGATGGCCGTGCGGGAGAACCGGGATACCGCGGGCCCGACCCCAGAGTGCTCACCGTTCCCGGGCGCGATGTGTTTGGGCCGAATGTGCCGAGCGAGATCGCAGCACTCCTGAGACGATAAATGCGCTATCAGCTATCAGCTATCAGCTATCAGCTTACCGCCTTAGCTGATGGCTGAAAGCTGATAGCTGAAGGCCTGATAGCTTGACTAATCAACTATTGACCTGTTATCATATCGCCATGTCCCCGAGCAAGCCGCCACGCCACAAGGCCGTCGTGGTCGAGATCCTGCGCAGTGCCGACCGCCTGCGGCGCCGAGGGGAGGCCTTGCTCGCGCCGCACGACGTCACGCTGCAGCAATTCAACGTGCTGCGCATCCTGCGCGGCGCCCGGCCCGAAGGGCTCTGCACCCTCGCGATCGCGGAGCGGATGATCGAACAGACGCCCGGCATCACGCGGCTCATCGATCGGCTCGAGAGCAAGGGACTGGTGCGCCGCGTCCGGTCCGAGGAAGACCGCCGCCAGGTATGGTGCCGCATCACTCCCGCCGGCGAGCGGCTGCTCGCGCGGCTCGACGATCCGGTCGAGCAGTTCGACCGCGCCGCTGTCCGCGGTCTCTCCCCCGCCGACCAGGAGCAGCTCACCGCCCTGCTCGGCCGGCTGCAGGGGGAACCCGGGTGAGCACCGCGCTGTTCTCTATCGATGATAGTTGATTAGTCAACTAATGATGTGTAAATCTTAAGGAGGTGGCACCATGCTGACGACCCTGTTGCACACCCACGCCGATTGGGCAAGCCTCGTGCTGCGCCTCGTCCTGGCGCTCGTGATCTTCCCGCACGGCGCCCAGAAAGTGCTCGGCTGGTTCGGCGGCTACGGCTACAGCGGCACGATGCAGTACTTCACCACCCAGGCCGGGCTTCCCGCCCCGGTCGCGTTCACCGTGCTGATGGCAGAGTTCGTGGGACCGATCTTCCTAGTGGCGGGGTTGGGCACGCGCGTCGCCGCCCTGCTGATCGCGGCCGTCATGATCGGCGCGATCCTCAAGGTGCACAAGCGCGTCGGGTTCTTCATGAACTGGACCGGACAGCAGCAGGCCGGTCAGGAAGGCTTCGAGTATCACCTGCTCGTGCTGGCGATCTGTGCGGCGTTGCTGGTGACGGGTGGCGGAGCGTT
>CAZXKN010000262.1:0-8377 GCA_964641815.1 uncultured Gemmatimonadaceae bacterium
GGGGGCGCAGCTCGCCGATCATCGCAGGGCTCCGGCGAGGACGGCGACGGGAACGGCGACATATCCGGCCGAGACGACGAGGCTGAACGCCAGGGCGATGCGCCGCCGCCAGGCGTTGTAGCGCGGGTGATTCAGGCCCAGCGTCTGGCAGCCGCTTTCGATGCCGTGATAGAGGTGCAGGCAGAGAGCTCCCATCGCCACGATGTACCCGAGTGACACCGGCACGCGACTGAACGTGGCGACGACGTTGTGGTACGGGTCGCCCGGCACGAACGACGGATTCACCCTGCCGAACGTCAGATCGAGCAGGTGGAAGATCACGAACAACAGGATGATGACGGCTCCCCAGCGCACCGTCCGGGCAGCATAGGTGGTGTGGACGAGCTGCAGGTCGTGGTAGCCGACTGGACGGGCCGCCCAGCTCGCCCGGGTCACCGCCCAGGCGGCCGCGATGTGCAATGCGACCGCCAGCAGCAGGATGCTGCGGGCGATCCACAGCAGCTGCCCGCGCCCGAACAGCGGCGCCCCAACGGTGCGCAGCCATTCGGCGTAGGCATCGAAGTGCTCGGCGCCGAGGAACACTTTGAGATTGCCCACCATATGGACCAGCACGAATCCGAGGAGGACGACGCCGCTCGTCGCCATGACGACTTTCTTGCCGATGAGCGTGTGCGTGAGGGCGGTCACGCGCGACATCGCGGCTCCGGGAGAAAGAGTTCGGGTGGTCATGGACCCCCGGGCTTGCGCCCGGGGTTGGGCGGCACGCAGTGGCGCTGAGCGTCGTCGGCCCGGATGATACATTGGACGCGCAGCAGGTGCCAACTCTAACGGGAGTGCAACCATGGCGATTTCGTCGGCGCTAGTGGCGTCCACGACCTTCGAGGTGCAGGGCCGGCGCATCCGGGAATACAAAGGGATGGTGCGCGGCATCATCGTCCGCGCGCCGACGATCAGCCAGGGGATCCTCGGCGGATTGAAGTCGATCGTCGGCGGGCAGATCGGTTCCTATACCGAAATGTGCGAGCAGGCCCGTGCCACCGCGTTCGACCGGATGGTGGAGCACGCCCGCGAAATGGGTGCCAACGCCGTGGTGGGCGTGCGCTACGATGCCTCCGAGGTGGGCGGCAAGTCGGCGGCAACCGAGGTGTTGTGCTACGGCACGGCGGTCGTGCTCGAATAACATGCGGCCGACGGTCGTCGTCGTGGGTGCCGGGTTCGGTGGACTGCGCGCCGCGCGTGCCCTGCGCACGACGCCGGTGGACGTGCTGCTCGTCGACCGGCACAACTACCACCTGTTCCAGCCGCTGCTCTATCAGGTCGCGACGGCGGGGCTCGAGCCGGAGGAGATCGCGAAGCCGGTGCGAGCGGTGCTGCGCGGGCAGCGCAATTTCGACTTTCGGCTCGCCCAGGTGACGGGCGTCGATTTCGCCGCGCGCCGGCTCGCGACCGACGACGGGCCGATCGGCTATGACTACCTGATCCTCGCCACGGGCGCGGCAGCGAATTTCTTCGGCCTCAAGGGCGTCGCGCAGTGCGGACTCACGTTGAAAGACATCCCCGACGCCGTCCGCATCCGCAATCACATCCTCTCCTGCTTCGAGGAGGCGATGTTCGAGGCCCAGCCCGAGCGGCGGCGGGCGCTGTTGACGTTCGTGGTGGTGGGCGGTGGGCCGACCGGAGTCGAGATGGCGGGCGCGCTCTCGGAGTTGATTCGCCTCGTCCTGGTGAAGGACTATCGCCGGCTCGATCTCAAGGATGTTCGCATCTTGCTGCTCGAAGCGGGGAACCGGCTGCTCTCGGGATTCCCTGAGCGGCTCTCGGAAGCGGCGGCGAGCACGCTCTGGAAGAAGCACGTCGAGGTGCGCCACGGCGCCTTGGTCACCGACTTTGACGGCGGCGCGGCGACGTTAAAGAGCGGAGAAGTGGTCCCCGCGAGAACGTTGATCTGGGCCGCCGGCGTTCAGGCCGCGCCGCTCGCGAACGCGCTCGGCGTTCCCACGGCGCACCTCGGCCGGGTGAAAGTCGAGCCGACGCTGCAACTCGCAGGGCACCCCGAGGTGTTCGTGATCGGCGACGCCGCCTATCTCGAGGCCCAAGGCCCGTCGTTGCCGATGATGGCCCCGGTCGCGATACAAATGGGAGAGACGGCCGCCCGAAGCATTCGGCGGCTCCTCGCCGGAGACGCCGCCGTGCCGTTCGTCTACAAGGACCCGGGCTCCCTGGCGACGATCGGCCGCAACGCGGCAGTCGCCCGCATCCACGGCATCTCGTTTACCGGATTCCCGGCCTGGGTGGTGTGGCTCGTGGTGCACATTATCCAGCTGATCGGCTTTCGGAACCGTCTCTTCGTCTTGACCAACTGGGCGTGGGACTACTTTTTCTACGACCGCGCCGTCCGGTTGATCACCGATCCTGCCAACCCCCGCGTCTCGCAGGAGGTCCTGCCATGAACCGTCTCGTGTTCGTCTGCGCCGCACTCATGCTTCCGGGCTGCGCCCGGGCAACCTCCACCTCCCGCAGCGCAGCGCAGCAGCCGGCGCCGGCCGCGGCGCCCGCCCGGCAGGACACGAGCCACGCCAGGCCCCAGGGACCCGCCGCGGAGGGTCCCAAACCGTACGACCAGGTCATCCCGCGCGGCGCCAAGACCGATTCGGGCGTGTTCATCGTCCACCAGTCGAACGAGAAGCTGTGGTACGAGATCCCGCGCCGGGCGCTGGGCTCCGAATTCCTGCTCGTGTCCGACTACGCGGCGACGCAGGAGGGGACCCGCTACGGCGGCGAGAACCTGAACAGCCAGGTGGTGCGCTGGCAGCGTATGGGGAATCGGGTGCTGCTGCGCAGCGTGTCGTACGACATGGTGGCCGACAGCGCCAATCCGGTGTCGCGCGCGGTGCACCTCTCGAATGTCGAACCGGTGTTGATGAGCTTCGACGTCGCGGCCTTCTCACCGAACGCCGATTCCAACGTCGTGATCGAGGTGACGAAGCTGTTTACGACCGACGTCCCCGAGCTCGGGGCGCGGCGCGTGTACCGCATGCGACAGCTCGACCCGGCGCGCTCGTTCATCGAGCATGTGAAATCGTTCCCGATCAACGTCGAGGTGACCGCACTGCACACCTTCGCCAACGACTCGGTCCCCGGCCAGAACCGCACCCTCGGGACGTTGACGTTCGAGATGCACTACTCGATGGTGCAGCTCCCCGAGCGCCCGATGGCGCGGCGTCTGTGCGACAACCGCGTGGGGTACTTCTCGATCACGCAGCTCGACTTCGGCACCGAGGAGCAGCGCGTGGCGACGCGCTGCTACATCACGCGCTGGCGGCTCGAGCCGAAGGATCCCAACGCGGCGGTGAGCGATCCCATCAAGCCGATCGTCTTCTACATCGATCCGGGGACGCCCAAGCAGTGGGTGCCGTGGATGATCAAGGGCGTCGACGCCTGGGAGCCGGCGTTCCGTGCCGCAGGGTTCTCGAACGCCATCATGGCGCGCGTCGCTCCTACGCCGCAGGAAGATCCCAACTTCGATCTCGACGACGCGCGCTACTCGACGATCCGCTGGCTGCCGTCGACGATCGAGAACGCCTATGGCCCGCACACCAGCGACCCGAGGACCGGTGAAATCCTGCAGACCAACATCGGGTTCTTCCACAACGTCATGAACCTGGTGCGCGACTGGTACTTCGTGCAGGTCGGCCCGCTCGACCCGCGCGCGCAGCGGCTGCCGCTGCCCGATTCGTTGATGGGGGAATTCCTGTCTTACGTCGTGACCCACGAGGTCGGCCACACGCTGGGCTTCCCGCACAACATGAAGTCGAGCTCGTCGTATCCCGTCGATTCGCTGCGCAGCAAGGCCTTTACGGCGAAGTACGGGGATGAGGCGTCGATCATGGACTACGGCCGCTTCAATTACGTCGCCCAACCGGGTGACGGGGCGCGGCTGATCCCGATCCTCGGGCCGTACGACTACTACGCCGTGGACTGGGGCTACCGCCGTATCCCCGGCGCCGCGACGCCCGAAGCGGAGCGGCCCGTGCTCGATTCGCTGGCGCGTCTGCAGGACGGGAACCGGATGCTGCGCTTCGGGAACGCCGACGGCGTCGACCCCGAGGCCCAGACCGAGGATCTCGGCTCCGATGCGATCGCCGCCACGACGCTCGGCCTCAAGAACATCCGGCGCGTGATGCCGCTGTTGCTGCCCGCCAACACCACCGATCCGCTGCGCGACTACAGCGACCTGAACGAGAACTACGGCCGCTTGATCGGGCAGTGGCAGCGCGAGCTGGGGCACGTGGTGACGCTGGTCGGCGGCGTGTATCGCGCCGAGAAGTATCCCGACCAGTCGGGCGTGATCTTCACGCCGGCGCCGCGCGCGCGCCAACAGGCAGCGGTGCGGTTCCTGCTCGACAATGCCTTTGAAACGCCGGCGTTCTTCCTCGACGCCGACGTGTTGCGGCGCATCGAGCCCAACGGCACGGTGGACCGGATCCGCCAGAGCCAGGGCCAGCTGCTCGACGGGCTGTTCAACGACGCCCGCCTGAACCGGCTGGTGGAGCAGGAGGCGCTGGCGACGGCAGCCGCGCCCGCCTACGGTCTCGCCGACCTGCTGCACGACGTGCGGGTGGGACTGTTCCGCGAGCTCGCGAGCGGCGCGGGCGTCGACATCTACCGCCGCAACGTGCAACGCAGTTTCGTCGATCTCCTGGGGACGAAGCTCGTGCCACCACCGCCACCGCCGCCCGCGCCGCCGTTCCCGGGATTCGTCCCGCCGCCGCCGCGGCCGGAAGAGGCGAAGTCACTGGTGCGGGGTGAGCTGCGGGATCTCGATGCCGCGATCTCGGCGGCGTTGCCGCGGTTCACGGATCGGGCGACTCGGCTGCACCTGCAGGATTTGCGGTATCGGATTGATCGGATACTGAACCCGAGATAGAAGCGTATTCGGTCATCGGTAGTCGGTGTGTTGTTACCGATTACCGATGACCGAGCACGCTTACAGTTTTGGCAGGGTAATTCCCACTTGAGCTTGGTATTTCCCTTTCTTGTCCGCATAACTCCGCTCGCACTCATCGCCCTCATCCGCGGTGAAAAACAGCACCTGGGCGATGCCTTCATCGGCGTAGATGCGGGCAGGGAGGGGCGTCGTGTTCGAGATCTCGAGCGTGACGAACCCCTCCCACTCGGGCTCGAACGGCGTGACGTTGGTGATGATGCCGCAGCGGGCGTAGGTGCTCTTGCCGACGCAGATGGTGAGCACGTTGCGCGGGATGCGGAAATACTCGACCGAGCGCGCCAGGGCGAACGAATTGGGCGGGACGACGCACGTCGGTCCCGTGAATTCGACGAACGATTTGGGGTCGAAGGCCTTGGGGTCGACGATCGCCGACAGCGCGTTGGTGAAGATCTTGAACTCGGGCGCCACCCGCATGTCGTAGCCGTAGGAGGAGACGCCGTAGGAGATGACGCCGTCTCGTATCTGATCGTCGGCGAACGGCTCGATCATGCGATGTTCGGTGGCCATGCGGCGGATCCAGCGGTCGGACTTGATAGACATGGCGGGCCAATCTAACGGCGCCATCGTCACTTACGCCACGTTTTTCGGTTGACATGCCGCGACGCCACGAATAATTTCTCGGGCGGGTACAAGTGAAATTTTTCACGAGAGCGGTGTGCTCCGACCCTACAGCATCTTCCTGATCCTGTTTGCCTTCGTCGTGGCCAATGCGGTCATGATGCTCGTGTTGTCTCACTTCGCCGGCCCCCGCCGTCCCACCCAGATCAAAGGCACCCCCTACGAGAGCGGCATGCCGCCCATCGGCGACGCCCGCGAGCGGTTCTCGGTGAAGTTCTACATGGTGGCGATGCTGTTCATCGTGTTCGATATCGAGACAGTGTTTCTCATCCCGTGGGCTGCCATCTTCAAAGGCGGAGCCGCTACGGTCAGTACCGGGTTTCTCCTCGTCGAAATGATCGTATTCCTCGTGATCCTCGCGATCGGCTACGTGTACGTCTGGAAGCGGGGAGCACTCCAATGGGATTGACATGAAACACGTCATAGAAACCAAGGAAGTCGCCGGCAGCCCGAACTACCATCTCACCAGCTGGAAGAAGCTGGTGGACTGGGCAGTCAATCAGTCGCGCGCCAACAGCCTCTGGCCGATGCCGTTCGGCACCGCGTGCTGCGCCATCGAGTTCATGGCCACCGCCGCCTCCCGCTACGACATCGCGCGCTTCGGCATGGAGCGCCAGGCGTTCTCCCCGCGCCAGGCCGACGTGCTGATCTGTGCCGGCCGGCTGCCGTTCAAGCTGGCGCCGGTGATCCGCCGCATCTACGACCAGATGCCGCAGCCCAAGTGGGTGATCTCGATGGGCGCCTGCGCCTCGAGCGGCGGCATCTTCGACAACTACGCGATGGTGCAGGGGATCGACACGATCGTCCCGGTAGATGTGTATGTCCCGGGGTGCCCGCCGCGGCCCGAGGGGTTGCTGTACGGAATCCTGCTGCTGCACAAGAAGATCAAGGGGGAATCGCTTTTCGACGCCGTGCGCCGGCGCGACGAGCAGCTGCTCGACGAGCACGGCCTGCGCCTGCCGCCCGCCGAGATCGACGAAGTCTCGGAGCCGTTCGGCAACTCCGTCCACCAGTTCCGCTCGGCGTGAACCCGACCGCCCGAGCGCTCGAGGCGACCTTCGGAAACGCGATCGGCCGCGCGCGCGACATGCGCGACGGCTGGACCAGCGTCGTCGTCCGCGCCGACCGGCTCACAGACGTGATGACCTGGCTGCGCGACACCCCCGAGCACCGCTACGACTACCTCGTCGACGTCACCGCCGTGGAATACCGCGACCGCGAGCGGCCGCTCGAGGTGGTCTACCAGCTGCGCTCGCTCGAGCGCAAAGCCAACCTGCGGGTGAAGGTCGAGCTCGATCCGCGCGGTGAGCTGGCGGTCGATTCGGTGACGCCGCTGTGGGCCGGGGCCGACTGGCTGGAGCGCGAGGTCTACGACATGTTCGGCATCGTCTTCGCCGGACACCCGGACCTCAGGCGCATCCTGATGTGGGAGACGTACGCCGAGGGCTACCCGCTGCGCAAGGATTTCCCGCTGCGCGGCCGCTTCTCCCGCGCCGAGCAGGTGCGCCAGGCGCTGAACACCAATCCCGAAGCGAACTACTCGATGGAAGAGCTGTCGATCGCCGAATCCTACGATGAGCTGCCGGCCGACATGCGCGAGCGGCTGCGTCGCGGCGAGCGCGGCAACGTGCGGGAATCCCAGTGAGCAAACGCACGGTCGAGCTCGAGCTCGCCAGCCCGGGGGTCGACGCCCAGGGCCAGCCGGTGCGCGTCCCGCTCGTTCCCGACGAGCCCGACCTCGGCGGCGAGCACCTGCTCATCAACATCGGCCCACAGCACCCGGCGACGCACGGCGTGCTGCGCCTCGTCGTGGAGCTGGACGGCGAGACGGTGGTGCGGGTGATCCCGCACGTCGGCTACTTGCACTCCGGCTTCGAGAAGCTGGGCGAGTACCGCCACTACAATCAGATCATCCCGCTCACCGATCGCACCGACTACCTGTCGCCGATGGCGAACAACGTCGGCTTCGCGCTCGCCGCCGAGCGGCTGATGGGGATCGAGATCAAGCCGCGCTGCACCGTGCTGCGCGTGATCGCCTGCGAGATGAGCCGCATCATCTCGCATATGGTGTGGCTCGGCACCACGGCGATCGACCTCGGCGCCTTTACGCCGTTCCTGTGGGCGTTCCAGCAGCGCGAGCGGATCTACAACCTGCAGGAGATGTGGACCGGCGCGCGCCTCACCACGAGCCTCACGCGGGTCGGCGGGTTGATGGCCGACATCCCCGACGGCTTCGTCGAGGGGCTGCGCGAGTTCACGCGCACGTTCCCGGACACCTTGGACGAGATCGACCGCGTCCTGACGCGCAACGCGATCTGGGCGGGCCGCACCCAGGGCATCGGCGTCCTCACGGCAGACGAAGCGATCAACTACTCCCTCTCGGGACCGATGCTGCGCGCCTCGGGTGTGCCGTGGGACATGCGCAAGGATCAACCGTACCTCGGCTACGAGACCTACGACTTCGAGGTCCCGGTCGGCGAGCACGGCGACGTCTACGACCGCTTCCTCGTGCGGCTCGAGGAGTGCTATCAGTCCAACAAGATCCTGAACCAGGCGCTCGACCGGCTGCCCGACGGTCCGATCAACGTTTCCGACCCGCGCGTCATCCTTCCGCCCAAGTCGCGGGCGATGAGCGACATGGAAGCCATGATCTTCCACTTCAAGCAGGTGATGGAGGGAGTGAAGGCCCCCGTCGGCGAGGCGTACGTCGGGATTGAAAACCCCAAGGGCGAGCTCGGCAACTACCTCGTG
>CAZXKN010000263.1:0-6512 GCA_964641815.1 uncultured Gemmatimonadaceae bacterium
TTGCTCGCCACCCCCCCGCGGGCTAGATTCGCTGCGCACCGATTTTACCGCCATGACGACGCTCAACTCCTGCCCCCGCTGCGGCGCCCCCCTCGCGGCCGGCGCCCGCTTCTGCTCCCGCTGCGGCTACGACGCCTCGGGTGAACAGGCCGTCGCCACCGAAAAAATGCCGGGCATTTCCATCCCGGTTCCCACGCCTCCCGCCGCCGACGTCGAGGTCGATCCGCAAGCCGGATTGATCGAGGACCTGCGCCGCGCCACCCTCGGCGAATACGACATCGCCAAAGAGCTGGGGCGCGGCGGCATGGCCACGGTCTTCCTCGCGCACGAAATCGCGCTCGATCGCAAAGTCGCGATCAAAGTCATGTCCCCCGCCCTGCTCTCCTCGGGCAAAGGCATGGCCGACCGCTTCAAACGCGAAGCGCGCACCGCCGCCAAACTCAGTCATCCACACATCATCCCGATCTACGGCGTGCGCGAATCGGGCAAGCTGCTCTTCTTCGTGATGAAGTACGTCGAAGGCATCGCCTTGGACGCCATCATCAAGCAGCACGGCCCCCTCCCCATCAAAATGGTCCAGGCCGTCCTCGCCCAGGCGGGTGGGGCACTCGACTATGCCCACCGCAACGGCGTCGTGCACCGCGACATCAAGCCCGCCAACATCATGGTCGATATCGACGGGTGGGTGATCGTCACCGACTTCGGCATCGCCAAGGTGCGCGAGTCGCAAGGGCTGACGATGACGGGCGCGACGATCGGCACACCGACCTACATGAGCCCGGAGCAGTGCTCGGCGAAGGAGATCACCGGCGCCACCGACCAGTACTCCCTCGGCATCGCCGCCTACGAGATGCTCACCGGCAAGGTCCCGTTCGACGCCGACTCGGTGATGTCGCTCATGTGGCAGCATTTTCACGAGCCGCCGCCGCCGCTGCTCGAGCGCCGCCCCGACTGCCCACCGGTGCTGGCGCAGGCGGTCGAGCGCATGCTCGCCAAGTCCGCGGCCGACCGCTGGCCTTCCTTAGAAGAAGCGATCGAAGTGATCGGGACACCCGCCGCGAGCGATCCGATCCGCCAGCAGATGAAGAAGCTGGCGCGCCCCAGCGGCACTCCGCTGGGCACGACGCCGCAGACGCCGCTGTCGCCGGTGCCGAAATTCACCACCCCGCCGCCGACCGCGGGGGCGCCGGTGAAATCGAGCACGCCCATCTCCGCGCCGAGCGCCGCCCCCGCGGCACCGACGACGCCGATCCCTGCGACGAGCGAGCCGGCGCCCCCCCACTTGCCGTCGACGCCGCTCGAGCCGATCTCGCCCAACGTCGTATCACACGAGATCACCGACTCGCCGACCGCGATTCTCGCGTCGACGCCGGTGCCGCCCACCGCACCGCCGCCCGCGCCTCCCAAGGCCCGCACCACGACCCCGACGTCCGTGCCGCCGTTGCCGCGCGGTATCACGCCGCCGCCACCCCCGCAGCGCAAGCGGCCGTCGAAGCCGGCGATGCCGCCCGCGACCGTTGCTCCCGTGGCGGAGCCACCACACGGCAGCCCACTCAAGTGGATCGGTCTCGTCGCCGCGCTCATCGTCATCGGCGTCGGCGCCTGGGCGATGTTCGGCCGCGGCAAGGGCAACGCTCCCGCTCCGGCCCCGGGGGCACCGGCCGCAGCAGCGGCGCCGGTCGCATCGATCACGGTGATCCCGTCCTCGACCGCGCTCGTGGTCGGCGACACCGCACAGCTCGCCGCCGTGCTCATGGACGGGAGCCGCAACATCCTCGCGTCCGTCGGGCACACCGTGGCCTGGAGATCGGCCGACACCACCAGGGCCCGCATTTCCCCCACGGGACTCGTCGAGGCGCGCGCCGCCGGCCGTGTCGACGTGATCGCGACGAGCGAAGGCAAGAGCGACACCGGCTCGGTCGTCATTACGACCGTCGCCGCGCCGGTCGCGGGCGTCGAGATTCTCGGGCCCACGACGATCTCCACTGGCGACACCGCCCTGCTCACCGCCCACCCCAAGGACGCCCAGGGCAACGTGCTCACCGGCCGCACCATCACCTGGGGCTCGAGCGACCGCACGATCGCGACGGTGTCGCCCACTGGCACGGTCACCGCGCTGCGCCTCGGCGCGGTCACGATCACGGCGCTGGTCGAGAAAAAAGCAGGCAGCACCCGCATGACGATCACCCCGGTCGCGGTCGCCAGCGTGACGATCGCGCCGCCCGAGGCCGCCCTGCAGATCGGCGCGAAGGCACAGCTTGTCGCTACCCCGCGTGACGCGCATGACCGCGCGCTCACCGGGCGGCCGGTGCGCTGGAGCTCGAGCGCCAGTGCGATCGCCACGGTGGCGCCGAACGGCGTCGTCACGGGCGTCGCCGCCGGTCAGACGACGATTACGGCGCAGATCGAGTCGCAGACGGCGCGGGCGACGGTCAGCGTGGCGCTGGTCCCGGTGGCGACCGTCGCGCTCACGCCCGCGACGCTCACGCTCGCCGTCGGGAGATCGAGTCAGATCACGGTGACGCTGAAAGACGCCCGCGGCGCAACGATCCGCGACCGCGACGTCACGTGGACAACGAGCGACCCCTCGATCGTGGGCGTCTCCCCGTCGGGCCTCGTGACCGCCTCGCGGGCCGGCTCGGCCGTGATCACGGCGACGAGTGAGAACGCCAGAGCCACCGTGACCATCACGGTGCCGGCGCCGGCGGCGCCGCCCCCGGTGGCGAACAATCCGGCGCCCGAATCGCAGCCGCCGGTGGTCACGCCGCCACCCACGCAGCCGCCGGCCAATAATCCGCCGGCCGAGGCCGCGCGCGTCGTGGCGCGGCGCGGGGTGACGGCGGGCGGGCAGCATACCTGCGCCCTCACGACGACCGGCGCCGTCGCCTGCTGGGGGAGCAACGAGTTCGGACAGATGTCGGATCCCGGGGCGGGCGCGGCGAGCAACGTCCCCATCGTGATTAACGGCGTGTCCGGCGCGACGATGCTGACGGCGGGGAACAACCATACCTGCGCCCTCGCCGACGGGTCGGCGATCTGCTGGGGCGCCAACCTCAAAGGCCAGCTCGGCAACGGGCGCACGGCGGGTCCCCCGACTCCCGGACCGGTGGCCGGCGGGCATTCGTTCCAGTCGATCGTCGCCGGCGCGCGGCACACGTGCGGCTTGGCAACCGACGGCGTCGCCTGGTGCTGGGGCGACAACGACAACGGCCAGCTCGGCAACGGCACGAACCGCGGCGCCAACACGCCGCAGCGCGTCAGCGGAACGACGAAGTTCAAGATGCTTGCGGCGGGGTCGGATCACTCCTGTGGGCTCGGCACCGACGGGCGGGTCTACTGCTGGGGCGACGGCTTCTCCGGCCAGCTGGGCCGCGGTTCCCGCGAGGCCACCAACGAGCCCAACCCCGTCGACGGCGACGTGAAGTTCTCGAGCCTCACGGCGGGTGGAAAACATGCCTGCGCCATCGCGGTGAACGGCAAGGCGTATTGCTGGGGCGCCAACGTCGCCGGAGAGATCGGCGACGGGTCGAAGAGCGAGCGCGACGCTCCCGTGCCGGTCGCCGGAGCGCGGAGCTTCACCGCCCTCACGGCGGGCTTCGAGCACACCTGCGGTCTCACCTCGGACGGCGATGCGTACTGCTGGGGACGCAATCGAGAAGGGCAGATCGGGGACGGGACGCGCGTCGACAAGCCGGCCCCGGTCAAGGTGGCGTACGGGCCGTCGTTGCAGTCGGTCGGCGCGGGCGGCAACCACACCTGCGGCGTCACGTCGTCGGGGGTGGTGTGCTGGGGTGGGAACATCAAGGGTCAGCTGGGAGACGCATCGGTGACGGCGCGGTTGACGCCGGTCTCCGTTGAATCCGGACACTAGGGTGGCCGCAGCATCACACTTCCTGGGGAGGAACGACGTGTTCATGATCAGACGGATCCATGGAGCCGTGGCGATCGCGGGGCTGGTGCTGGCGAGCGCCGTCGTGACCCCGGGCACCGCCCGGGCGCAGGCGAAATTCGAGATCACTCCCTACTTCGCGAGCTACTACGCCCTCCTGACCATGAGCAACGACGCGAATGGCGACGGATCGGGTGTGAAGATCCAGCAGACGACTGCCCCGACGTACGGCGGCAGGCTCACCTACTGGGTATCGCCGACGATCGGGATCGAGGCCGCGGCGGGGTACTCGAAGACCGGCATCCGGGCGTTCGCCAATGATACGAGCACCAGCGGCGGATTCTCGTTCTCGGTGGCCGGCAACATCGTAACCGCCAATGCGCGGATGCTGTACCGGCCGGCCCGCACCAACCTGCACTTCATCATCGGCGGCGGGATCGTGCATCGCGGCGGGACGTTCTGGAAGAACGAGCACGACAACGATACCACCAAGGTGACATCGCCCGCCGCGATTCTAGGGGCCGGCGTGCGCGCATCGGTCACGCCGAAATTCGCCTTGAATGTGTCACTCGAGGCGAACATTTATTCGTTCGACCCCGATGGTAAGGCGACGGCGATGAAGTCGAAACTCAATGCCGACGTGTTGCTGTCGATCGGGGTGCCGATTACGCTCAGCAAATAAAGCTGTCGGCTATCAGCTGTCAGCTATCAGCGGGCCCCGTCGCAAGGTGGGGCCCGCTTCTGTTAGAGGCGGCCGAGATTGGTCGTAAGACCGAGGAAGATCACGTCCGGGCTGTCCGATCCCAGCCCGAGCGTACCGCCGGCGTCGATGACGATCCACTGCACGGGAGTCACTGTCAGCGCGCCGAGCAGGCCTGCCTGGCGGGTACCGGCCGCACCCGCGCTGATGCGAAACAACTCTGCGGTCACACCGAGGGGCCCTCCCAGGGGCCGGCCGAACGACGCGGTCGTGAGCCACTGCGGCCGACCGGCGCCGATTCCCAGCGGCCCCGCATTGAGGTCGGCGTGTACTCCTGCGGGGCCATTCACACTCAGCACCAGCGGGAGCTGAGCGAGGGCCCGTCCGGCCCCCAGGCCGAGCCGCTCCCGGCCGGTGGGCAGCGTCACCGCCGGTACGACAGCCAGCGCGACGCGGTTCGAGACATCGGTCCGCAGTTTCAGGGCGAGTCCCCAGTCGCCGACCCCGTGGCCGGCGCCGGTGCGCGCGTAACCGGGGCCAAAGATGCCCAGCTGGATGTGGGGAGCGACGCCAATCTTGATGTTCACGTCCCAGCTCGTGCCCTGGCTGAGATTCGAGGCGCCACGCGCCGAGATCCCCTGCTCGATTTCGATGCACCCAGGGGCGACCGCGTAGGCGTGGGTCGCCACTGTCGGTCGCTCAGGATTGGCGGCGCGTGGCGACTGCGCCACGCCGCTCGCCGCGGCGCTGACGAATGCGACAGACGCGAGTAAGGTGGCGCGATCCATGTCGCCACAATGTATCCCGCGTCCCGTGGCGCGCGTGCCGCACCACGCCCGTCGTCCGTGATGCGAAAAGTGTGGCATGGGACTCGCACTCGACCGCGGCGTCCGCCCTGGCGTGGCCCTGTCGCCCGGGCTAATTCATTCTCACCATCCGATGATCGATCCGAACGAAACACAAAACTGGCCGTTGCGCGTCGTGCAACCGGGCTCGCACATGCCGGCGGCCGGCGTCCCCGTCTCCCTGCTCGATGCCGCGGGGAATCCCGCGGGCTATTGGGTGAGCGATGCCCAGGGACTCGTGCCGATCCCGCGCATCGACGCGACGACGGTGCGTCTGCGCGTAGGGTTGCGCAGCGAGGAGCCGCTCGAGATCTCGGTGGCGATGCTCGAGGGCGGGAACGCCGAAGTCGCGGCCCCCACCTCCCTGCTCCCCGCCCCGACGGAGCAGCGGGTGCCCGCCGCCGGCGCGCGGACGCTGGCGCCGGTCGAAACGGTGGGCCACGATCTCACGCTGCGCTTCTCCCGTCTCGCGGTACTGCCGTTGGAGGAGGAGGCAGAAGCGGATGCGGCGAGCCCGACGCTCGCCAGCCAGTCCCCCATCGATTTCTTTGAATCGCCGGCCCCGGCGACGCGCGGCGTGCGCTACGGCGCGCTCGTCGAGCTGGAGCTCTACTGGCAATCGCTCGGCTACGCCGCGGGCGACCTGCTCTATACCGGTACGCTGGCGGGCGGTGAAGAGCTGGCGTTCGACGTGTTCGACGCGCGCTGGCGCTGGAGCTGGGGGCCGACCCGTGCGGCATCCCGTCCGGCGCGGCCGGTCGAGCTCATCGCGCGGTTGATCGCCGGCTCGACGCTGGCGAACGCGCTCACCACCGAGGACGGCGCGCTGCCGCTCGACCCGTTCACGCTGCCACCCTCGGCGAACGGCACCGGTCTCTCGAGCGCGGCGGTCGAGTGCGTGCGCGAGCTGCTGGAGCGCACGGGTCACGCCGCGAGCACCTTACGGCGCCGCGCGCTCAGGGTATCCGAGGCGATGGGCCCATCGCCCAACGGAGCGGTGCGGCGCGTCATCAAGAACCCCGACCCGGCCCGCCCGCTCGGCGTGCACTTCTTCGAGCCGGTGGAGCGGTTCCGCATC
>CAZXKN010000264.1:0-6697 GCA_964641815.1 uncultured Gemmatimonadaceae bacterium
GTTGCGGCTGTTTCTCAACGACCACGCCCGGCTGCACGAGGCGACGGCGGAGTGGGGGCTCGCAGGAGTCGTCGGACGCTGGAACGGCGTGACCACCGGAGATCTCGACAGCGATGGCCGGCTCGATATCGTGGCGACGAGCTGGGGCCGCAATACGCTGAATCGCGTCGACTCGCTGCATCCGCTCTACCTCTATTACGGCGACCTCACCGGGACGCGCCGGCTGGACATGCTGGAGGCCCAGTACGACGACCGTTTGAAGGGCATCGCGCCGTTGGCGCCGCTGGAGCGACTGATGAGCGTAATCCCGGCGATCCGGTTGTCGACGCGGACGTACGATGCCTATGCGGGCGAGACGATCCAGCAGGTCCTGGGGCCCGTGTTCCCCAACGCGCAACGGCTCACCGCGGCGACGCTCGATCACACGGTGTTCTTCAACCGCGGCGGCCGGTTCGAGCCGGTGGCATTGCCGCGTGAGGCGCAGCTCGCCCCTGCCTTCGCCGCCCTGGTCGCCGATTTCGACGGCGACGGCAAGGAGGACGTCTTCCTGAGCCAGAATTTCTATCCGATGGAGATCGGGACGCCGCGCTATGATGCCGGCCGCGGCCTCTTGTTGCGCGGTGACGGCGCCGGTGGGTTCACCGCGGTACCCGGCCAGGTGTCCGGCATCGCGGTCTACGGCGATCAGCGCGGTGCGGCCTTCGCCGACTACGACCAGGATGGCCGCGTCGACCTCGTCGTCTCCCAAAACGGCGCGGAGACGAAGCTCTATCACAATGAGCGGGCCGCGCCGGGGTTGCGCGTGAAGCTCCAGGGTCCGGCGGGCAACCCCCATGGCATCGGCGCGGTGCTCCGTCTCGAGTACGGCACGCGCACAGGGCCGGCGCGCGAGGTGCACGGCGGATCCGGCTACTGGTCGCTCGACGGCACGGTGGCTGTGCTGGGGATGGACGGTGCCGCCACGGCGGTCGTGGTGCAGTGGCCGGGGGGAAAGACGACGAAGACTCCCGTGCCACAGGGCGCGAGGGAGGTGAAGGTCACGACGCCCTAAGAGCCCTTCCGGACAATCTGCTGACACAAGCCAACGGGGCCTCGCACCGTCCTGGTGCAGGCTCTCTCTGACCACCTCTTGTGACTCTCATTTTCAGCCCACAAGTTCAAAGAAGCTGCTGCGCCGTCGTGGCGGAGTCGGGTCTCGCCCAAGCCGTTGGGTCGCGACTCCGCGGTCTTCAAAAGAGTGCGGGCTGATGTGAGGTCGCGCGGTCAGGTGAAGGTCGCCTGGCTCGCGCGACGCGTTGTCACTTGCTCGAAGGGGGACCCATGCGACTTTGCTTTGTTCGGATCGGAACGCTCTTCCCAATGGGATGCCGATACCGCCGGGAGGCGTGCGCCTGAGCTCTGGCGTGCGACCTCCCGTTCCGGTTCCGGTGTCCACGAAGGTTCTCGGGTTCCCACGAGCAACTGGGAGAGCGTTCATGCGATTTACCAACGGTAGGACTCGGGCTTTGAGTCTGCTGGGCGCCGTGCTCGCCGTGGTGGCGAGTCCGGCGTTCGGGCAGCAGACGGGGACGATCAGCGGACGCGTGATCGACAAGGTCACGAACACGCCGCTCGTCAACGTCCAGGTGACGCTGGGCGGCACGACCCGTGGCGCGCTGACCGATCGCGACGGGAAGTACGAGATTCGCGGCGCCCCCGCCGCGACGATCGACGTGCATGCGCGGCTGATCGGCTACGCCGTCGCGACGCAGTCGGTGACGGTGACGGCCGGCGGCTCGGCCACCGCAGATTTCACGCTGGCGGCGGCCGCCATCACCCTCGATCAGATCGTGGCGACGCCGACCGGGCAGGAAGCGGCCCGGGAGGCGACGACGGCGTTGCACCGCGTCGACGCGCGGCAGATCAACGCACAGGCGGCGCCGACCAATATCACGGATCTCCTGAACGCCCGGCTGCCGGGTGTGAACGTCATGATGTCGGGCGGCACGTCGGGGACGGGGACGCGGATCCGCATTCGCGGGTCGAACAGCGTCTCGCTCTCCAACGAGCCCGTGCTGATCGTGGACGGCATCCGCGTCGAGAACGGTGCGGCGTCGTCTTCGGTCGGCGTCGGCGGTCAGGTGCCGTCGCGGCTCAACGATTTCGACCCCATGGATCTCGAGGCCGTGCAGGTGGCCTCGGGTCCGTCCGCCGGAGTGCTGTACGGCACCGACGCCGCCAACGGCGTGATCACGCTGCAGACGCGTCAGGGCCGTCCCGGCCCCACCCGCTGGGAGTTCTCGGCGGAGGGCGGAACGCTCAACGACATCGGGCAATACCCCTTCAACTATACCGGGCTGACGGCGACGGGGACGCAGTGCATTCTCACCAACGTCGAAGCCGGCGCGTGCACGCAGGCCTCGCTGCGGACGTTCAACCCGTTGGTGTCGAATTCGCCGTTCCGCACCGGCAACCGGTCGCTGTTCAGCGTCGCGACGTCGGGCGGCAGTGAGCAGACGACGTTCTATCTCGCGGGGCACTACGAGCGCGAGAACGGTGTGTACGAGGTGAACCGGCTGAAGCGCGTGTCGCTGCGGGCCAACGTGCACGATCAGGCGCGCTCCAACCTCGATTTTCTGATCTCGTCGGGCTACACCAGCAGCGCGCTGCGGCTGCCGGAGAACGACAACAACGTGTTTGGCGTGCTCTCGAGCGGCTTCCTCGGGCTCTCCGACAGCACCGTCAACGACGGCTACGGGTTCCTGACGCCGGCCCAGAGCTTCAGCATCCGGACGTTCCAGGGCGTCGACCGGTTCACCGGCAGCTTGCAGGCGAACTACCGGCCGTTCTCGTTCCTCGAAGCGCACGTGACGACCGGGACCGACTTCTCGAGCCGCTACGACCAGAAGACCTTCGTCCCCGGCGCCATTCCGCAGGCGTTCAACAATGCGGCGTTCGTGGGCAGCCGGCAGGCGAATCCGTTCCAGATCTACTCGTGGACGGCCAACGTCTGGGGGACGGCCTCGTTCGCCCTGACGCCCGCGATCACCTCGAGCACGCAGGCCGGGGTGCAGTACTACCACAACCTGTTCCACGGGGTCATCGCGCAGCGGCTCACCTGTGCATCGGGCACGAGCTCGCTGACCGGGTGCGTCACGCCGCTCGACAGCGAAACGACCCAGGAATTCGTGACGCTGGGGCGGTTCGGCGAAGAGCGGTTGAGCATCAACAACCGCATCTTCCTCAGCGGCGCGCTGCGCAGCGACGACAATTCGGCGTTCGGCAAGCGCTTCGGGCACATTCTGTATCCCAAGGTGGGCGGCTCGTGGGTGCTGTCCGAGGAGTCGTTCTTCCCGAAGATCGGCTGGCTGAATTCGTTCCGGGTCCGGGCGTCATGGGGCAAGTCGGGCCTGCACCCCGGGCCGACCGATGCGCTGCAGTTCTTCGCGGCGACTCCGGTCGTCGTGGGCGCAACCGACGTTTCGGGGATCACCTTCGGCCAGGCCGGTGATGCCGCCTTGAAGCCGGAGCGCGTCGTCGAGACCGATGCGGGGTTCGACATCGACGCCGTCGACCGCCGCGTGAGCCTCGTGTTCAGCTATTACAACAAGACGTCGCACGACGCCCTGGTGGCCGTCACGCTGCCGCCGGCGTGCGGCTGCGGCAACTCGCGCTTCCAGAACCTCGGCAGCGTCAACAACAAAGGCGTCGAGATCACGGCGTCGTTGAACGTGCTCAACACGGACAACGTGGGTCTCGAGCTGTCGGCCTCGGCGTGGGGCAACAAGAATCGCGTCATCACGCTGGGCCAGAACGTCGCCCCGATCATCTTCGGGCTGGGCGGCTTCTCGCAGCGCATCCAGCCGGGATACGCCGCCGGGGCGTACTTCTTCGTGCCCTACACCTTCAATGATGCCAACAACGACGGCATCCTCGGGTCGAACGAGGTGACGCTGGGGACGGGCGGCGCCGTATTCCTGGGCCAGCCGTTCCCTGATCATGGCGGCACGCTGAGCGCCGACCTGACGCTGCTGCGCCGCTTCCATCTGTACGGCCTGCTCGACGGGCGTTTCGGCAACAAGTTGTTCAACAGCACCGAGCAGTTCCGCTGCGGCGTGGGCAACTGCGCCGGGATCAACGACCCCAAAGCCTCGCTCGCCGATCAGGCGGCCGCCGTGGCCAACCTGAAGGGAACGCAGGCCGGCTACATCCAGGACGGCGGATTCACGAAGCTGCGCGAAGTCTCGCTGACCTACGACGCGCCCAGCGACTGGGCCCGCCGCATCGGCGCGACGAGCCTGAGCATCTCGGTCGCCGGGCGCAATCTCCACACCTGGACGAAGTACCGGGGCGTGGATCCCGAGCTCAATGAAGCCGGGCAGAACAACTTCACGACGGCCGACTTCCTCACCCAGCCCCCGGTGCGGTACTGGATCGGCCGGGTCAACGTCACCTTCTGACCGCGAGGCCTCTAGCCATGAAACGGATTTCTCAGGGGCTCGCGCTGGTCTCGGCCGTGGCACTCGTTGCCGTCGGCTGCCATGCGCTCGATGTCCAGACGCCGGACATCGTTCCGCCCACGAGTCTCAACGATCCCAATGCGCTGCCCACCCTGCGCGCCGGCGCCATCGGCGACTTCGAAATCGCCTACGATGGATCCGGCGCTCAGGGGTCGAGTGGGACCACCGAAGGCCAGGTGGCCGCGAGCGGCACCATCGCGGATGAATGGGTCAATACGGAAACGTTCCCGGATCGCGTGTCGGCCGATGCCCGCACCGTCGATCCGTCGAGCGCGACGTATGCAACGATCTTCGCGAACCTGGCCCGCGCACGGGTGTCGACGGAGAACGCAGCCGGCCGGTTCCGCGCGCTGTCCGACACGACGGTCAACACCGGCCTGGCGGAGATGCTGACGCTGGCGGGTCTCACCTACGTGATGCTGGCGGAGAACTACTGCAACGGGGTGCCGCTCGATCAGCTGAATGCCGATGGGACAGTCACCCACGGCGTGCAGCTGACCACCGGCCAGATTCTCGATACCGCGGTAAACCGGTTCACCCAGGCCCTGGCCGCCGCGCAGGCGTTGAACATTCCAGGGACGAATGGGCCGGCGACCAAGACCAAGTTCGTCGCGTTCGCGTCGGTCGGATTGGCGCGCACGCTGCTCGACCAGGGCGATGCCGCGGGCGCCAGCGCAGCGGCGTCCGACGCCCTCGCGCCGACCTCGTTCAGTTACGTGGTCGAGCACGATCTCAACTCGTTCCGTCAGCAGAACGGCGTCTTCAACGGCAACCGCAACTTCAAGCGTTACGGCGTTGCCGATCTGAAGGGTGGCGTCGGATTCCCGTACATGTCGGTGCCGGATCCGCGCACGCCCTTCTTCCGTTCCCCGGCGACGAATCTCGGGTTCGACAAGAAGACACCGCAGTTCGACCAACTGCGCTACGTCGATCAGAAGGCGTCCACGACGGTGGCCACGGGCGCCGAGGCGCGGCTGATCAACGCCGAGGCCGCACTGCTTGCCGGCGATACCGTCGGCTTCATGGGGCGGTTGAACACGCTCCGAGCGACGCCGCCCGCGTACTTCCTCGTGGGCAACCCGCCGGGGTCCATTCCTGCGGGGGCGCTGGCGGCGCTGGCGACGCCGACGTCCGACACTGGGTCCATCAACCTGTTGTTCGCGGAGCGCGCGCGGTGGCTGTGGTTCACGGCCCACCGGCTGAACGATCTGCGGCGGCTGGTGCGTCCCGTCGGTCAGCGCGGCGGATACGGGTACGCCGTCAATGCGGTATTCCCCAACGGCGCGTACTTCAAGAACGGTCTCGTGTACGGGAACGACGTGAACCTGCCGGTCCCGCTGACCGAGCAGAACAACCCTAACTTCGTGCAGTGTATCGACCGCAACCCGTAACGGCGGACGCTGCGCGAATTGGCTCACCAGGGTCGGGAGGGGGAAACCCCTCCCGTCGTTGCTGCTAGCTGCCGTTCTTCGTGCGGATCAGGATGACGCCGCCTTCGGCGCCGGTCCCGTAATAGGTCGTGCCGTCGACCGCGTCGAGAATCTCGATGCTCGCGAGCTGGGTGGCGGGAATCGATTGCAAGTTACGAAAATCGGGGAACTGTACCCCATCCACGAACAGCAGGGGAGCGTCGTTGAGCAGGAAGCTGGAGCGGCCGCGCCGTTCCAGCACGGTCGGCTGCCCGTTGCGTCCCTCCCGGTAGGTCAGCTGCGGCGCATTGCGCTTCAGCGCTTCCCAGGCGTTTGACGCGCCCGAGCGCGCGATCTGCTCCTGCGTGATGAAAATGCGGTCTCCGGAACTCGGTACTGCGTTCTGCGTAGGGTGCAGCTGGTGGCAGGCGCCACACACGATGAGACCAACGACCAGCAACGCGCGACCGCACATCGGGACCTCGAGGGTCCGGGGGGTTCCTGCATGTTACGGTGCGCGCGGGCGCCGTCAAGGATAGCTTTCACACCTCTCATGCAATTGCTCCTGCTGTTCGCCCTTCTCCAGCTGCCGCGCGATTCCCTCCCGGCTCCCCGCGGCTTCGTCAACGACTTCGCCGCAGTGATCGACCCGCAGGCGGCGGCCCGCATGGAGGCCACCCTGCAGGAGGTGCAGCGCCTCACGCATGGCGACATCGCCGTCGTGACGCTGCCCGACATTGGCCGCCGCGAGGCGAGCGACGTGGCGCTGCAGATCGGCCGCCAGTGGAA
>CAZXKN010000265.1:0-7525 GCA_964641815.1 uncultured Gemmatimonadaceae bacterium
GCCGTCGCCGCCTCGATCGCGGCACTGCGGGTGTCGGGGGCGGCGCTCACGCCAGTTTCTCCAGCTCGCTCTGCACCCGCGCGACCAGGGCGACACGCTCGTAGTCGGGCAGGAACGCGCTTTCGCAGGTATTGAGGATCACGCGGGTCAACTCCTCCTTCGTCAATCCCAGAGCGGCATGGGCAGTGAAGTACTCGTCGGTCAGCGTGACGCCGTCGACGAGGCGGCCGTCGGTGTTCAAGGTGACGATGACGCCCTGCGCGAGATAGCGGCGGAACGGGTGCTCGGCGATCGCCCCGACGGTGTGCGTGTGCACGTTGCTCGTGAGACACATCTCGAGCGGGATCTTGCGCGACACCACTTCCTCGAGCAACGCGGGATCTTCGCCGAGCCGCGTGCCGTGGCCGATGCGCTGCGCGCCGCAGGTGTGCAGCGCATCGGCGATCGAGCCGGGCCCGTCCCCCTCACCGGCGTGGCAGGTGCATGCCATCCCGTGACCCGCGGCGAACTCGAACGCGGCGCGGTGCTCGTGCGCCGGGTGGCCGCGCTCGGGGCCGGCGAGGTCGAACGCGACGACGCCGGCGCCGCGGTAGTCGGCGGCGGCGCGTGCCAGCTCGAGCGAGCTCTCGGGCGGCAGCGTGCGGATGCCGCACACGATCACGCCGAAGCGGGCGCCGGTCTCCGCGCTGGCGCGACGCAACCCCGCGAGCGGCGCTTCGATCGCCTGCGTCAGCGTGAGCGCCGGCCGGTGCAGCAGCGGGGAGTAGCGCACCTCGACGTAGCGTACGTTTTCCGCCGCCGCGTCGACGAGAAACTCGTACGCGACGCGCTCGAGCGCCTGCGGCGTCTGCATCACCGACAACGTGATCGCGTACTTCTCCAGATACTCCTCGAGACTCTGCGCGCCGGCGACGTACAGCACCCGCGCCAGCTCGTCGGGGGTCTCAGCGGGGAGCCACACGTTCTGCGCGCGCGCCAGCTCGATCATCGTCTGCGGGCGCAGGCAACCGTCGAGGTGGACGTGCAGCTCCGCCTTGGGCCAGGCGCGCAGCACCGCCTTCGACAGGCGGCCGCCCGCCGGACCGCGCCGCGCCGTGACGACCACGCGGAACACCGCCCCCGCTTCCCGCACCGGATCCCCGACGTCGAGCGGACGCCCGACGCCGTCGGTGACATACGCGGTGTCGCCGGCCACGAGCTCGGCCAGGGCTCCGTCGAAGGCCGCGACGGCGTCGCGCACCGTGGCGCCGCGCGCCACGTCCACCGGCCGCTCGTTGACGAAGATCCGCAGTGTGTCGGCCATCAGCGGCTCGCCGGGTGGAAGCGAGTGTCGGCCGGCGGGACCACCGGCTGCGCGATCACACGCAGGTAGGCAATCAGCGCATCGAGGTCCACCATGCCCGCATCCACGCGCTGCAGCGGCTGGAACATCAGGAATCCGTCTCCGCCGTCGGCGACGAAATCCGGCACCGCGATCGTATACAGGCGTCGTCCATCGAGCCCCTTGCCGTTCGCCAGGCGAATGCGGGTGATGCGGTGCCCGCGCGGGCGCGCCGGGTCGTACCATACCTCGAGACCCGACACGTGGACGTCCGGCGTGCCGTCGGCGAGCGCGCGCTCGAGGGCGGTGCGCAGCGTCGCGGCCGGGAGGGAGAGCCGCACGAGCCGGTTCTGGAACGGCAGCACCTCGAACAGCGCGCCGTAGCTCGTCGGGCCGGGCGCGAGATCGGCGCGGATACCGCCGTCGTTGATCAGGCCGAAGTCGGCCTTGCCGATGTTGCGGTAGGCGTCGGCGACGAGACGCCCTAGCGCGTATTCGTTGCCGAGGCGGCGCAGCGGCGTACGCAGCGTCGTCACTACCCGCCCCGTGATGCTGTCGAGGGCGAGCTGCTGGTGCGCGATCGCCGTGGCGAGGTCTTTGTCGGGGGTCACGGCATCGGCCCAGGGCGTCTCGAGCCGGGCGCGCACCGCGCGGCCGCGGTTGCCCGCCAGGCGGACGAAGTCGACCACCGCGATGGCGCGGCCCGAGCTCGCCGCTTCGACGATCGGGATGCCGTGGATCACGGTGTCGACGCGCTGATGCGTGTGCCCCGCCACGATGAGGTCGACGGCGCCGGAATCGAGCGCGTTGGCGAGCGCGAAGATCTCTCCCGTGCACCCTGCGGAGTCGCACGCCTCGCCCGCGTGGGCGAGGACGATGACGAAATCGGCGGATCCCCGCGCGGCGGGGAGAAAGCGGCGCACCGCGCCGGCGAGGTCGCCGAACGCCAGGCCCGCCACGTTCTGCGGCCGCGTCGTCTCCGGCGTCGAGCGCGTCGTCAGGCCGATGATCGCGACGCGCGCTCCGCCGCGGCTCACCGAGACCCACGGCTGCACGAAGTCCGGCACGCGCCCCAGGGTGTCCGTCAGATTCGCCGATACGAACGGGTACTGCGCCTCGTGCTCGCGGGCCCGCAGCGTGTCCACCGTCCAGTCGAACTCATGGTTCCCGATCGCGCTGGCGTCGAGCGACAGCGCATTGAAGGCGGCGATCACGGGCTTCCCGAACGCGAAGTTCGAGAGCGGCGTTCCCTGCATCTCGTCGCCGCCGTCCACGCGGACGCTCGTGCAGCCGCACTCCCGCGCCAGGCTGTCGAGCCACGGCTTCAGCGCCGCGGCCCCGCCGACCGGACGCCCCGCCGACCACGGCCAGACGTGCGACTGCAATGCGCCGTGGAAATCCGTGATCGCCAGCACGCGCAGCAGCGTGCTGTCGCTCTGCGGCAGGGGCGGTGGGGGCGGGGCGAAGGCGGCGCGCGCCAGCGAATCGCCCGGCGGCACGATCGACCACGTCGGCGCCATCGCGATCCCCTGCACCGCTCCCGCCGCCTGCAGGTCCGCCGCGATCAGATCGGCGATGTTTTCGCCGCGATCGTAGACCACGCGCGCCCCGCGCAGCATGTCGTAGCCGCCGCCGCCGGCGGCGCGGTAGCTCGAGGTGGCGAGCGTGAAACTGTCTCCCGGGGCCACCGGGCGCCCTCCGACCGCCAGCTCGATGATGCGGAGCCCGACCGGGCGGGAAAGATCGATGCGGTAGGTCGCGCCGCGCACCGCATCGAAGTTGTAGCCCGGCACCGCCGCATCGACGATGGACCCGGCCGCTGGAATGGTGCGGTAGTACGCGCTCGCGTGCTCGAGGAAACCCTTGAGCTGCGCGCCGGAGATGCGCAGGGCGACGAGCGTGTTCGTGTACGGATAGATCCCGGCCACGTCGCGGCGGTGGACGGCGCCGTCCGGCAGGCCGGCGCTCACATCGAAGTCCGCGGTTGCCGAGAGCTGCGCCCCTGCGTGGCGGCGCTGCACGTCGTTGATGAAGTCGACGAGCGGCGTGCTCTGCACGCGGCCGTAGCGCGCATCGTATCCCGGGCCGGCGGTGCCGAGCGCCTCGTCGCCCCAGGCGCGCACGCGCTGCTGGGCGTCGGCGAACCGCTGCAGGAAACCCGGTTGCTCGGGTACCGTCGCCAGCGGGATCAGATCGCCGCGCACCTCGCTGAGGCGCCAGCGTCGCGCGCTCGAGTCGCGCACCAGCCAGAGATGCACGACCGAAAGGCTCAACGCCCAGTTCCTCGGCTGGACGAAGTGCACCCCATTGAGCACGGAGTCCCGTATTTCGCGGTGGGAGTGGCCCACCACCACGAGGTCGGGCTTCGAGGGCAGCGTGGCAAACACGGCGGCGTCGTTCTCCGGGCCGATGCCGGTCGTGTCGTAGGACGACCCGCCGCCGAGTCCGCTGTGGAGCAGGACGACCTTCACGTCGACCTTGGCACGGTCGAGCGCCGCCAGGGCGCCCGGCGCCGCGTCGGCGATGCGCCGCACCCGCATCCCAGCCGCAAGCTGCCGGCGATCCCAGACCATCACGCCCGGCGTCGTGAATCCCGTAATGCCGATCCGGATCGCACCGCGCTGCACGACGACGGTCTGCTGGAACACGAGCGAGTCGCGCGGGCCGGTGACGACGTTGGCGCTGACGTAGCGATAGGACGCATCGCTCGCTGCGCCGGACAGCACGTCGCTGCCGAAATCGAAGTCGTGATTGCCGGGGGTGGCGACGTCGTACTGCAGCGCTCCCAGGGCGTCGACCAGGGGGTCGGGATGGCGCCGCTCGACGCGGCCGAAGTAGTCGGCGAAGAGATTGCCTTCGAGCAGGTCTCCCGCGTCGACGAGGACCACCTGGCCCGGATATTGCCCGCGCAGCGCCGCCAGGATCGACGCGGCGCGCGACAGGCCGCCCGGCGCCACGCGGTCCCGGACGTAGTCCCACCCCAGCGCGCGGCCGTGGACGTCGGTCGTGGCGACCAGGACGACGTGCGCGGTGTCGGGAGCGGAGGAACGCTGCGGGGTCTGGACGGCGAGGGCGAGGGCGAGCAGGAGATGCATGATCCTCTGAAAATTGCCAAGCCGAAGGGCTCTGCGCTACCTTCTCGCGCCATGCCAGGCGATCCGGCGCAGCGCATCCTCGTCGTCGACGACGAGCCCGATATCGCTGGGCTCGTCGCGTATCACCTCGCCAAGGCCGGCTATCGCGTCACCACCGCGGCCGACGGCCCCGAGGCGCTGGCGCGGGCCCGCTCCGAGCGCCCCGATCTCGTCGTGCTCGACCTGATGCTGCCCGGCCGCTCCGGACTCGATGTGCTCGGCGACTTGCGCAAGATCGAGGAGACGCGCCAGGTGGGCGTGATTCTGTTGACCGCGCGCAAGGAGGAACAGGACCGCATCGCGGGCCTGTCGCTCGGCGCCGACGACTACCTCGCCAAGCCCTTTTCGCCGCAGGAGCTCGTGCTGCGCGTCGGCGCCGTGCTGCGGCGCCTGGCGGCGGCGCCGGTGGCCGCCGGCGGCGTGCTGGCCGCAGGCGGGGTGCGTCTCGATCCCGGAGCGCACCGCGTGACGGTCGAGGACCAGGAGATCGAGCTCACCGCCACGGAGTTCAAGCTGCTGCGGCTCCTGATGGAGCGGGTGGGTCGCGTGCAGTCGCGCACCGACCTGCTGCAGACGGTGTGGCAGGCGCAGCCCGACATCCAGACGCGCACCGTCGACATGCACGTGCAGCGGCTGCGCACCAAGCTCGGCCCCGCCGGCGACTGCGTCGAGACCGTGCGCGGCGTCGGCTACCGCTTCCGGGTCCCGCCGGCGCGCGACCGCGGGCGCTGAGTGCGTCTCGCCACCAGGTTTTTCCTGTCGTCCAGCCTGCTGGTCGCGGCGACGGTACTCGGACTCATCCTCGCCGCCGACGGGATCCTGCGACATGAATTGGAGCGCGAGACCGCGGCGTCGCTCGAGCGGGAGGCGCGACTCGTGGCACGGCTCGTCCCCCCGGACTCCCTCGCCTGGCCGTCGACTGCGATCTCGCTCGGGCGGCTGATCGGCCACCGCGTGACGCTGATCGATCCGACCGGCCGGGTGCGGGGCGACACCGAGTTCCCCGCCGACGCGCTGCCGGGTCTCGAGAACCACGCCACCCGCCCCGAAGTGCTCCAGGCCTTGAAGAGCGGCGTCGGGCTGTCCACCCGGTACAGCGTCTCCACCGACCTCAACCGCATGTACGTCGCCCTCCATGCCGGCCCACCGGGCCTCATGATCGTTCGCGTCTCGACCACGCTGGCCACCATCGACGCCCAGATCGAGGCCGTCGAGTGGGCGATCGCCTTCGCCGGGGCCGTCGCGATCGGCCTGGCGGCGGTGCTTGCGTGGGTCGGGAGCCGCCATTTCGCCCGGCCGCTGGTCGAGTTGACCTCCGCCGCCCAGGCGATCGCGGAAGAACGGACGCCGCAGTTCCCGGATTCCCGGGTTCCCGAGATCGCGCAGCACGCCCGCGCTCTGCACGCGATGCACGGCCAGCTGCAGGCCCGGTTCAGCGACCTGCGGGCACAACGCGAGGAGAGCGCCGCGCTCGTCGAGGCGATGGCGGACGGGGTGATCGCGACCGACGGGCGCGGCACGATTATCACCTGCAACGGCGCCGCGCGGCGCCTGCTGCGTCTCGACCTCACCAACCCACCGCCGCCCCTCGCCGAGCTGTTCCACGAAAAAGAGGCGCGCACCCTGGTGGACGACGTACTGCTGGGACGCGACATCGGCCAGCGGGAGCTGCGTCTCGCCGATCGCTCCGTGGTGGTCACCGGCCGTCCGCTTCCCGAGGGCGGCACGCTGCTCGTGCTGCGCGACATCTCCGAGCTGCGCCACCTCGAGACGGTGCGCCGCGACTTCGTCGCCAACGTGTCGCACGAGCTCAAGACCCCGCTCACCGCGATCACCGGCTACGCCGAGACGCTCGTCAACGAGGCGCCGCCCGAGTCGCAGACCGAGAAGTTCGCTGCGACGATTCTCGCCCACGCCCACCGCATGCAACGCCTGGTCGAGGATCTGCTCGACCTGTCGCGCATCGAGTCGGGGGGCTGGCGGCCCCGCCCCGTCTCGCTCGACGTCGCCACCGCGGCGCGCGACGCCTGGGCGCCGTTCGCCGAGCGGGCGCGCGATTCGAATGTCGAGTTCAAGGTGTCCGTGGCCGGCGGCGTGGAGCGGCTCGTGGCCGATCCCGACGCGCTGCGCCAGATGCTGACCAACCTCTACGACAATGCCCTGCGCCACATGCCGCGCGGCGGGCGGGTGGCGGTCACGGTCGAGGCGGCGCCGGGCAACCACGGCGCCGTCGCCGTCGCCGTCGCCGACAACGGCACCGGGATCCCCGCCGAGCACCTGCCCCGCATCTTCGAGCGGTTCTACCGCGTCGACCCCGGCCGCTCCCGCGAGCAGGGGGGCACCGGCCTCGGCCTCGCCATCGTCAAACACCTCGTGGAAGCCCATGGCGGCAGGGTCGCCGCCGAGAGCGCGCTGAGCCGCGGTACGACGATCCGCCTCGTCTTTCCCTCGCACATCGTCGTTACCGAGCCGTAACCCGGCCGTCACAACAACTTGACACCGCACG
This sequence comes from uncultured Gemmatimonadaceae bacterium, assembly GCA_964641815.1. Classification (GTDB taxonomy): domain Bacteria; phylum Gemmatimonadota; class Gemmatimonadetes; order Gemmatimonadales; family GWC2-71-9; genus DASTHG01. The sequence goes on from CAZXKN010000265.1 coordinate 6,962, forward strand.
TCGATCATCTCGACATGCGGATTGCTCTCATGTCCGATACCTACATCCCCCAGGTGAACGGGGTGACGACGGTCGTGCATCGCATCGCGCGGGTGCTGCGCGCCGCCGGGCACGCGGTCGCCGTGGTCGCGCCGCGCTATCCGCGCGGCGCCGACGACGGGGGAGGTGGCGGCGGACGCGACGACGAGTTGCGGGTATTGTCGCTGCCGTTCCCGCCCTACCCCAGCATCCGCCTGAGCTTTCCCCTCGATCGTCACGTCGCGCGCTTTCTCGACCGTTTCGCCCCTGATCTCGTGCATGCCGCGACCGAGGGACCGATCGGCGTGGCCGCGCGCCGCTACGCGCTGCGCCGCGGGCTGCCGTTCGTCACCTCGTACCATACCGACTTCCCCCAATACGCACGGCACTATGGGCTCGGGGTGCTGACGCCGCTGGTGTGGCGCTGGCTGGTGCGGTTCCACGGCCCGGCGCGCCTGATCCACACGCCGGGAGTGGCGGTGCGCGATGAGCTGGTGCGCCGCGGCTTGCGCAACACCGTCGTCTGGGGACGCGGCGTCGACGCCA
>CAZXKN010000266.1:0-2996 GCA_964641815.1 uncultured Gemmatimonadaceae bacterium
CCAAGTTCCTCGAGCGCGAGCCGCAGCTCCTCACCGACCCGGCATGAAGCTCGACGTCTACTTCACGCCGCTCGGCCTCAGTGCAGGGGATCTGGCGGGCCGAGGGGTGATCGTCATCGATGTCCTGCGCGCGACGACCACGATCGTCGCGGCGCTGGCCAGCGGCGCGCGCGGCGTCGTCCCGGCGGCGACCTCCGAAGAAGCGGTGAAGATGACCGCGAATCTCGAGCGCGAGGGCTTCGTGCTCGCCGGCGAGCGCAAATACCTCCCCATTCCCGGGTTCACCCTCGGCAACTCGCCCCGCGAGATGACGCCGGAGCAGGTGAGCGGCAAGACCGTCTATCTCTCCACCACCAACGGGACCCCCGCGCTCGTCGCCGCGCAGGGGGCAGATCCGGTGCTCGTCGGGGCGGCGGTCAATTTCGCGGGCGTCGCGGAGCGGGCCGCGACGCTGCTGCGCGAGCGCGGCGACCTCGTGATCATCTGCGCCGGGCGTGAGAAGCAGATTGCCCTCGAGGACGCCTACACCGCCGGCCGCATTGTGCGGTCGGCGCGCAAGGGGCTGCGCAAGGTCGTATTGAACGACAGCGCCGACGTCGCCCTCGGATTGGCGCAGCGCTATCGCAGCTGGGTCGACGCATTCACATCGTCCGACGCCGGCCGCACGCTTGCGGCCCTCGGAATGGAGCAGGACGTGCAGTTCTGCGCCGGCGTCGACAAGTATGACCTGGTGCCCACCTACAGCGACCGGCTCATCACGTGAACAGGAAGGTCCGCGGAGAGCTGATCGGCGTCGGTGCGCTCGCCCTCGGGCTGTTCATCGGCCTGACGCTCGTCCCCGGGCACCTCACGGGGGGCGTGGGGGACCGGCTCGGCGCGATCATTCGACAGGGACTCGGCACCGGCGCCCTCCTGATTCCGATCCTGGGCTTCGGCTGGGCCCTGGCCGCATTCGGCTGGCTCGGCGCGCTCTCGACCGGTCGCACCGCGGCCTTCGTGACGGGGCTGGTGTTTCTGGTGCCCTATGCGATCGGCGTCGTGGGCCAGGTGAACCTGGTGTTCCCCGCCGATTACAAGAACTGGTCGGTATCCCAGCAGCTCGTCGGCATGCTGCCCGGCTGGGTGGCGAGCTTCGCGGTGCGCACCGTGGGAACTGCCGGCGGCGCCTTGATCGGGCTGTTCGTGCTCACCGCGCTCAGCGTCTTCACGATCGGGTGGCACCCGCTCGTGATCCTCCGTGCCGGAACCGAGGAGCGGGCGGCAGAGCCGAAAGCCAAAGGGAAACCGGCGAAGCCGGCGGAGCCGTTCGAGGAAGACCGTCTCCCGGCGACACGCCCGGCGGTGAGCGTCATCGTCCCCGAGCGCGACGCGCGGCCGGTCGTCAAGGCGCTGCCCGAGCGACCCAAGAAGCCGAAGCCGCCGCCCCCGCCGCGGCCTGCGGTGCGCCTGCCCGAAGGCACGCTGATCCCACCTCCCGAGCTGTTGACGGCTCCCACCACCGAGGATCTCGATCCCGGAACGGAGGAGATCGAAGCGATGGGCCAGCGCCTCATGCAGACGCTGGAGACGTTCCGCGTGGGGGGCACGATTGCCGACCGCACGGTCGGTCCCGTCGTCACCCGCTACGAGCTCGAGCCCGGCCCGGGGGTCAAAGTGGGGCGGATCGCGGGCCTCGCCGACGACCTCGCCCTCGCGATGAAAGCCCGCAGCCTGCGTATCGTCGCGCCGATTCCGGGCAAGGCGCGCGTCGGGATCGAGGTGCCGAATCCGCGCGCCCGCATGGTGACGATCCGCGAGCTGGTCGACAACGCCCGGTTCCACACGCAAAACCGCATCCTGCCGGTGGTGCTGGGCCGCGATCTGGAGGGGCAGGAGGTCTACGACGACCTCGCCAAGATGCCCCATCTGCTGATCGCCGGCGCCACGGGGTCGGGAAAATCGGTCTGTATCAATGCCATCATCACGAGCCTGATCTATTCGCATCCGCCCGACCGGCTGCAGATGCTGATGGTCGATCCCAAGATGGTCGAGTTGTCGATGTACGGAGATCTGCCGCACCTGCGGCTGCCGGTGGTGACGAGCCATCACAAGGCGGCGACGGTGCTCAAGTGGGCGCAGGCGGAAATGGAGCGGCGCTACAGGCTGCTGCACGCCAACGGCGCGCGGAACATGGCCGACTTCAACCGCAAGGTCGAAACCGGGCGTCCGCTGCGCGGTCCGCGCGAGACGCTAGCCACGCAGGCGGGCGTGCAGAAGGAGCTGCCGTTCGAGGACGGCGCCTACAAGGACGGCATCCTGCCGTACATCGTCCTCGTGGTCGACGAGCTCGCCGATCTGATGTTGACGGTGCAGGGGGAGATCGAGACACCGCTCGCCTCCCTCGCCCAGAAGGCGCGTGCCATCGGCATCCATCTGATTCTCGCGACCCAGCGGCCGTCGGTGAACGTGATCACGGGACTGATCAAGGCGAATTTCCCGTGTCGCATCGCGTTCCGCGTCTCGGCGAAGGTGGACAGCCGTACGATTCTCGACCAGAACGGCGCCGAGACGCTGCTCGGCAACGGCGACATGCTGTTCCTTCCCCCGGGGAAGAGCGAGCCGGTGCGGGTGCAGGGCGCCTATATCGCGACCGAGGAGACCGAGCGCATCATGGAGTGGTACCGGTCGCGCAAAGCCGCCGAGGGCACGGCCCCGATCCGGGCGGCGATGGAGCAGCAGATCGCCGCAATCGAGGCCGCCGAGGCGGCGGAGCGCGGTGGCGGCGATGGGGGCGAAGACTCGGGAGAGCGCGATACGCTGTTCCGCCAGGCGGCGGAGGTCTGTATCCAGAACCAGCTCGGCTCGACGTCGCTGTTGCAGCGCCGCATGAGCATCGGCTACGGCCGCGCGGCGCGCATCATCGATCAGCTCGAGATGGCGGGGATCCTCGGGCCGGCGAACGGCTCGAAGCCGCGGGATGTGCTGGTGGGGTTGGAGGAGCTGGATGAGATTTGTGG
>CAZXKN010000267.1:0-4323 GCA_964641815.1 uncultured Gemmatimonadaceae bacterium
GTCGAAGTGCGCGAATGGTCTCAACTTTCATTCTGGGGCTAGTCTCTTTCTTTATGGTCCGCGTCGCCCAATCCAATCTTCGCGCCGTTGCTTCGCTGCCCTGATCGTTTCCGGGTCGAGATCGTCCTGCTTCTTGATCTCTGCTGCGGCGGCTATGAATAACCTATGCCAACCGAAACCCAGCACTCGTGCCGGACGACCCCGGACCTTGATTTCGAAAATCTTCTCCTCAACATGTTTGAGGAGTCCCGATTTGACCGACTCCTCCCATCCACGCGCCCCAAAGATCTCGAACTTCCGATAGATCGTGTCCACTTGATCTGGATCGGTAGCTTCGAGCTGATCTAGGAAGTCTTTGACGGGCATACTACCCGCGGCGTCTGCGTAGAACGCAGCATCCCAGCCGGATGGTGTATTGGACACAACTCCTCATAAGCGCAACGCCTCCCCCAAGGGCTTAGGGAGCGCATGGAATATATACCATACTCCTGGACTTGCCCACAAGGTCCCGAATCGTGGCCCAGCTTGCCTGTTCGCTTGCCGGGCGCGACGCGACCCAAGCGCCTGGCCCCCCGGCAAGGCACGACGTGAAGTCGGCAGCGCGCGAACCGCTGGCCCCTACCAGTGTGGCGTGTTGAGGAGGCTGATCGGTAACCGAATCGACGCAACTGGTGGCGGAACTACGCGAGCTGGCTTGTCGTCCTAGGGTTCCGAGACAACGTTCGGCGGGCAGAACTGGTCCTTCTGCTCCCGCACCAGCAGATCGACATACCCGATGAGCGACGTGAAGCTGACGCACGTCCGCGCCGCGAGCGCCGTGTCGCGGTGCGCCAGCGCAACGCGCGCAAGATCGCGCCGCAGCCACCACAGCGACGCGGCGTGATCGAACGGCACCCGCAGCACGGCGTAGCGCTGCGTCGCCTGCTCCCAGAGCGCCAGCGCGCGCGCCGTATCGCCCCCCGCCAGAGCCCGCCGGGCGTCGAGATCGAGTTTCAGCGAGAGGGGCAGCGGCGCGCCGTCGCGGGCGATCACGTCGAGCGCCGCGACGTGCCGCGCCCGATCGACACCGAGCCGCGCCAGCATCCAGTGCGTGATCTCGCCGCCGCGCCCCGGCACCAAGCCGGCGTCGAGCCGCGTCGCCGCGTCCCGCCAGGGGCCGAGCGTGTCGAGGCCGCCGACCGCCGGGAGCAGCAGGAGCCACATGTCGCGCTCTCGCTCCGTCGCCGGCGTCCGCACCTGCACGAGGCGCGCGCGGGCGCTGTCCACCCACCCCTCGCCCAGGTCGGCGGCGACGCCGAGCCGCAGCGCCAGCACGGCTTGCGAATCCGTCGTCGCACGCCGCGCCAGCGCGCGCAGCACCTCGCGACCCGGCCCGCGCCGCTCCTCGGGTTTGCCGAACTCCTGCACCTGAAATGCGAGATACTCGAGCGACGTGAAGCGGTGGTGATCCAGCGTCTTCAGGAGCGCCAGCTTCGCATTGGCAGCATGGAACAGCAGCGTGTCGGCGATCCCGATCGCGTCGGCCACGACCGATGTCGAATCGTACGACCGGTACTTGGCGATACTCTGCCGCGTGGCGTCCTCATCTCCCCGCATGTGCTGCAACGAGATGAGGTGCGAGATGGCCGGCGCGAATTCCGGCGTCAGCTCGAGCACCTTCTCGAACGACGCCTCGGCCTCGGTGATGCGCTGGTCGAACAGCGCGCCGAAATGGTAATAGAACTCCCCCAGCACGAACCACGTCTGCGGTTCGTCCGGCGCCGAGTCCCGCGCCTCCTGGAAGCGTCGCAGGGCGCCGCGGCCATCACCCTGCTCGAGGATCAGGCGATACCCCTCGAGCAGCAGGCTGTCCGCCGGCGTGAGTCCCGACTGATGGCGTCGCGCACCGCCGATCGCCGCGGCCAGCACCTCTTCGCGCGGATCGACCTGGGCGTGCACGATCGCGCGTCGAAAGTAGCCGATCGCGAAGCTCGAGTCGTCCGCGAGCACGCGGTCGTACTCCTCCAACGCCCGGTCGAAATTCCCGCGCCGCCACGCCTCCTCGGCGTTCGCATAGGCGATCATCGCCGGCAATGTGTTCGGCAGCGTCACGCTCGAAACCGGTGCGAAACGCACTCGCAGGATGCGCTGCAGCAGCTGCGCCCAGACGGCATCCATCAGCTGCGACAGCGAGTCGGCCGGCCCGCTCCGCGTCCCCGACCCGAGCTGACGCAACGTCTTGGTTTCGTAGAGCTCCGCGCTCATCGTCGCGGCGCTGCCCTGGAACTGCAGGCTCGGCTTGACGAAGTACGTCGCCGCGAGTTGGACCGCGGCGGCCTGGGCATCGGAAATCGCTGGGGCCAGCTCTCCGACGGCCGACGCCGTACGGGCCGACGAGACGACGCTCAAGCCAGGCACGGGTGGCAGCCGGTTCTGGAACCACGTCGGCAACTGTGCGGCGGGGAACTGGGCGTTGGTGCCGAGGATCGAGAACGGCATCACCGCGAGGCTGCCCTCGGCACTCGCTTGCGTCGCGGCGCGCCCCCACACAATCCACGCGACGACGCCCAGCAGCGTCAACGCCGCCGCCGCCAGCACCGGGCCGCGCCAGCTCCGGCCCGTCGCTCGTCCGATGCCGTGCAGCCAGACCGCCGCGGTCTCCGGTCGCTCGGACGGCCGCTCCGCGAGCGGGGCGACGAGCGCGGCGGCAAGGGCGGGGGACACGTCGCGGCGTTGCTTGCGCAACGCGGTCGCGAGATCCGCCCGCTCGAGACCGGCGACCGGCAGGTCGCCCGTGAGCGCCTCGAAGGCGACCAGCGCGAGCGAGTAGAGATCGGCGCGCCCGTCCACCCGCTCCGCGCCGGTCTGCTGCTCGGGCGGGAGGTAGGCCGGCGTCCCGATCGCCACGCCGACGCCGGTGAGCGAGCCGCCCGAGACACCCGCCAATGCCACGCCGAAATCCGCCAGCAGCGCGCGCCCGGTCTCGTCCTCGATCAGGATGTTGGCGGGCTTGACGTCGCGGTGCACGACGCCACGAGGATGAATGAAGTCGAGCGCTGCGCCCACGTCGTGCAGCACGCGCAACAGCTCGGGCAGCGTCAGCTGCTGCCGCTCCGCGAGCAGGGCCTCGAGCGTCTGGCCCCGCACGAACGGCATGATGAGATAGGTGAGCCCCTCGTTGGTCTCGAACTCGAACACGGGCACGAGATTGGGATGGGAGAGATGGGCGGAGAGCTGCGCTTCGCGCCGGAACCGCTCCTCCCGCATCCGGCTCGACGCGATCTCGGGCGGCAGCACCTTGATCGCCACCTGGTGACCCAGCTCGCGGTGCCGGGCCCGGTACACCGCGCCCATGCCGCCGGCGCCCGCGAGGTCGAGCACCTCGTAGCGCGCACCTACGGCGCGTTGCACATCCGCGGGGTCTGGCGTCTCCATGCGTGGGTCAATCTATTATCGTCGCCCTATGTCCGCCGTCTCCCTGAATGTCCTCGGCCCCGCCCGCATCACGATCGACGGCCAGCCCGCCCCCGCCGAGCTGTTGTGGCGCAAGCACCTCGCGCTGCTCGTGTATCTGGCGCGCTCGCCGCGGCGCGCGCGCACCCGCGAGCATTTGATCGGCCTCCTGTGGAGCGAGCGCGACGAGAAGGCGGCGCGGCACTCCCTGAGCGAAGCGCTGCGGGTGTTCCGGCGCGTCCTGGGCGACGAGCGCGTCCGCGCCGACGTCGACCAGGTGTCGCTCGCCGAGGGCGCGGTGACGCTCGACTGCGACGAGCTGGCGGCGCGCAGCGCGGCACACGACTGGGCCGGCGCCGCACGCGCGGCCACCGGCGACTTCCTCGAAGGGCTGTCGGTTCCCGACGCGAACGACTTCGAGAACTGGGTGGCGGGGGAGCGGTTGCTGTGGCGTACCCGTTCGGTCGCGGCGCTGACGCAATGGGCCGAGGCGCAGCTCGCCGCCGCGGACCTGGGCGGCGCGAAAACGACGGCGCTGCGAGCCCTGGAGCTCGAGCCGACCGCCGAGGCCGCGGCCCGCGCCGCGATCCGCGCGCTCGCGCTCGACGGCGATCGTACCGGAGCATTGGCGATTGGCGATCGGCTGGCCGCCGCGTTGCGCGAGCGACTCGGCACCGAGCCGGCACCCGAGACGCAGCGTCTCGTGGACCGGGTGCGCGACGCCCGCGTGGGCCGCCGCGTTGCGGCGACCCCGGAGGGGGCGCGGCCGCGCGCGCCGCTCGTGGGGCGTGGCGCCGAGCTGGCATCGCTCATCGGTGCGTGGGATCGCGCCCGCCGCGGCGCCGTGGTCTTCGTGCTGCTCGAAGGAGAACCGGGGGAGGGGAAGACCCG
>CAZXKN010000268.1:0-22174 GCA_964641815.1 uncultured Gemmatimonadaceae bacterium
CGGCGCCTGGGAGGTCGGCTCAAACCCCCTCACGCTGGAGGATCTGCGCGACGAAGACAATGACATCGCCGCAGAGGTGACGGAAGAGAATTTCCTCGGCTGGTTTCCGATCCAGATTCTGACCGAGGAAGAAGACGCTTACCTGACCGACCTCGCCAGCCTGGCATCGCTCTACACCGTCGCCGTGAGCACGTCCGATGGCGAGCGCATCGGCTTCCTTAGATTCGAGGCGTGAAGCCGACACCCTACCCGGAGCTCAACGCGGTCCTCCAGGAGCTGGTCGCTCAGGTCCAGGCCGCCCTCAGCAGCGACTTTCTCGGTGCCTATCTCCAGGGCTCATTCGCGGTCGGCGATTTCGATCAGCACAGCGATGTCGACTTCATCATCGCGACACGTACCGAGCTTGCGAACGACCATGTCGCCGCGCTGCAGGCGATTCACGAGCGGATCTTCGACCTCGGCCCGGAATGGGCGAAGCACCTGGAAGGGTCCTACTTCCCAATCGCAACGCTGCGCGACTATCGCCAAGGCGGCACGCCGCTCTGGTACCTGGACCACGGCAGCCGGACGCTCGTCCGCTCCGATCACTGCAACACGATTGTCGTGCGATGGGTACTGCGGGAGCACGGGGTGGTCCTCGTTGGCCCGAGTCCGGCTACCCTCGTCGATCCGATACCGGTTGACGCGTTGCGGAGCGAGATCGGTGGCACCATCCGCGAGTGGGGCCGCCAGATCCTCGGACAACCCGACGTTTACCGCAATCGCTTCTACCAGGGCTACATCGTCCTGAGCTACGCTCGCATGCTCCACGATCTCGTCGCAGGGCGCCCCGGCTCGAAGCGCGCCGGCGCGGCCTGGGCCAGGGACAACCTCAAACCAGCGTGGTCCCCGCTCATCGAACGCGCGTGGGCCTGTCGTCCCAACCCAGCCGCCGCCGTGCGCGAGCCGCCCGACGGCGCCGATAATGAACGGACGTTAGCGTTTGTGCGATACATCATGCGCGAGAGTGAGCGGTTCTGACCATGCTCGTCCGCCCCGCAACACCCGAGGACTCCGCCCCGTGGCTCAAGATGCGCCAAGGGCTGTGGCCCGAAGGCGCGAGCGACCACCCGTTCGAAATCGCGAGCTACTTCGCGGGCCGCCTGCGCGAGCCGCTCCAGGTCCTGCTGGCGTTCGACGACGCGGGAATGCCCGTCGGCTTCGTGGAGCTGTCGATCCGCCCCTACGCCGAAGGGTGTGACACCGACTCGGTAGCCTACCTGGAGGGCTGGTACGTCGTCCCCGAGGTCCGGCAACAGGGCGTCGGGCGCGCCCTCGTGCAAGCCGCCCTGCAGTGGGCGCGGGAAGAAGGATGCAGCGAATTCGCGTCCGATACCCTGGTCGACAATGAAATCAGCGCCGCGGCGCATCGCGCCCTCGGCTTCACCGAGGTGGTGCAGATCCGATGTTTTCGTAAGTCGTTGATCGAGGAGTGACGCGAGCTGCTCGGCTATTCCGGAGCGGTCGTGATCGTCCCCAGAATGCCGCTCGTCGTGCAGGCGCCGTTGGGATCGCAATAGGTGCGCGACGAGCTCGAGCCGCCGCGGCTCGGCTGCGGCACACCGGGACATTGGGCCAGATTGAAGATCGCCGGCCCCCCCTCGTACCCGCCGATCCCGTTCGCCGCGATCCAGTACCGTCCCGGGATGACCGGCGTCTGGCACAGCGATTCGATGTACGCCTTTTCGCCCCCTGTGATCTGCCGGCCGTTGATGAACACTGCCGATGTTCCACGCGATGCGTTGGCGGCGAGCGGTCCACCGAGCGTCAGGCCGGCCACCATCTGGCCCGCGATCGGCTCCCCCTCGCGGCCCCATGCGCCTGACACCGCATCGTACCAATAGCGACCGGCAGGAATCGCAACCGGATAGAGCTGCTGGAGCTGCCGCACTGTTTCATCGGCCAGCGCCTGCCCGTTGACGACGATCTCCGCTCCCGTGGGAGCGGGCGCCTGCGGCTCGTCTGCGGGGGGCGGCTGCGCGACGCGCCCCGAATCCGCCGTGGCAACACGCTCGCTCGCGGCCCGTCTACTGTCGGAGGGCGCGCAGGCGAAGGCGATGGCCGCGGTGCAGCAGAGTGTAAGAGACGTCCGATGCATCGACCTTACGATAGGGCTCCCGCCAGTCATCGCAAGCCAAGCAACACAAGCGCCCCCAGGCGAGCAGCGCGCAGAAGAGCATCAGCGCCGCGGCATGAGTTGGTTTGATGGCGGCGGGGGCGTGACGTAGCCGAGCCGCGCTCGGGCGCGGGACCCCTGGGGGTGCGGTAGGACCACTCGGCGCGCGGCGGGTATACAAGGAGGCCCCCGACCGACGAGGGTTTCCGATGAGTATTTCCCAGGCGCTGTTGCCGGAATTCGATCAGGAAATGGTCACCACGCGCAAGCTGCTCGAGCGCGTGCCGAGCGACAAAGCGGCGTGGAAGCCACATCCGAAATCGTTCGCGTTGGGCCACCTCGCCCAGCTCGTCGCCACGATGCCGGGATGGATGACGACGATGTTGCGATTTCCCGAGCTCGATCTTGCGAAGGCACCGGGATACAGCCTCGAGCCGACGGAAGCGCTGCTCGATCGGTTCGACCGGCACATCGTCGAGGCACGCGACGCGCTCAAGGACGCGAAAGACTCGGACTACGCGCTCCCCTGGTCGCTGAAGCACGGAGATCGAGCGCTCTTCACCGCTCCCCGGGGCGTGGTCGTGCGCCAGCACATCAATCACATGGTGCATCACCGTGGGCAGCTCAGCGTCTACCTCCGTCTCAACGACGTGCCGCTGCCCGCGATGTACGGCCCCACCGCCGACGAATCGTGGTGACTCACCACCAGCGCTGAAACTGCGGCGTGCCGATGCTCGCGGTGAGTCTCTGGGCGCTGCTCAGCCCGGCCGTCGTGGCGCGCATGTCTTCGCGAGCCACGGGCTGGTCGCTGTGCTGCTCGTCACCGCCTTGATTGTCAGCCGCGCCTGGCGGCGGAGGTAGGACGACGGACTCTTGTCGTGACGGGAGGCGTTCCCCAAGTTGGGGGGCGTTTCACTCTCGAACATGCCGAGGTGCGTCATGTCCGTCGCGATCCTCTGTCTCCCCGCCCTGCTGCTGACCCGGCAGGCCGACTCGAACCAGATCACCCCCGAAGAGTTCATGGCGAAGCTCGCGCCGCGCTCGGGGACGGTGGTCATCAGCAACGGCCTCGCGACCCTGCAGGTCCCGCCCACCTTCCGTTACATCGACGCGGCAGCGGCCAAGCGGCTGCTGACCGAGGCATGGGGCAATCCGCCGGCCGCCTCGGAGGGGGTCCTCGGGATGCTCTATCCCAGCGACGTCTCGCCGCTCGATTCCGGTTCGTGGGGGGTGATCATCTCCTTCGACGAGGACGGGTACGTCGATGATTCGGGCGCGGAGGCGATCGACTACACCACGCTGATGCAGCAGATGCAGCAGGGTATCGCCGAGTCGAATGTCGAACGGAAAAAGGACGGCTACGCCACCGTGCAGCTCGTCGGATGGGCCGAGCAACCGCACTACAACCCGGAGACACACAAGCTGTACTGGGCAAAAGAGCTGGCCTTCTCCGACAACACCCATCACACACTCAACTACAACGTGCGCGTGCTCGGCCGGCGCGGCGTGCTGGTGTTGAACGCCGTTTCATCGATGAACGCCCTTCCCGAGATCGCAAAGTCGATGCAAAACGTGATCGGGTTCGTCGACTTCAACGAAGGACACCGCTACGCGGACTTCATCCCCGGGGCGGACAAGAAGGCCGCCTACGGCGTCGCCGGGCTGATCGTCGGCGCCGTCGCTGCCAAAGCCGGGTTCTTCAAGCTCTTGTGGGTGGGAATCCTGGCGTTTAAGAAACTGATCGTGGCGGCGGTGGCGGCCGTGGGGGTGTGGATGCGGCGGGTGTTCGGCAAAAAGGAATCCCCGCAGGCGCCAACCCCGCCGCCGACCACGGCGTGACGCTGTCGATTTGGGGATCCCCCGAACGACTACTGGGCGTCCACAACCTGTTCACCCCGTTCGGGAGGATGCCATGAAGTATTTGTGCCTGATTTACGAGGATGAAAAGAAGTACACCAGCATGCCCAAGACCGAGTCGGACGCCTTTACGAACGAGTACTTCATGTTCACGGAAGGCATCCAGAAGAGCGGGCACTACGTGGCCGGCGAGGCGCTGCAGCCGGTCGGGACCGCCACGACCGTGCGTATCCGCAACGGCAAGGTGTCGACGACCGATGGCCCGTTCGCCGAGACGAAGGAGCAGCTGGGCGGATTCTACCTCATCAACGCCAAAGACCTGAACGACGCGATCCAGATCGCCTCGAAGATTCCGTCGGCGCGCCTCGGCAGCATCGAGGTGCGGCCGATCATGACGTTCGATCAGCCGTGACGATCTGCCGCTGCCCGCGAGCCTCGATTCGGGACCGCGGGCGGCGGTCGTTCACCTTCCACGACGGGAGTGCCGTCCCATGACCACGCCCGCATCAGGCCCACGGCCTCGCCCCATGCCCCCACGGCCCGCACCACCGGCACCGCAAGGCGCGAGCCCATTCTTCCTCATCGGCACCGTTGTGGGTCTCGTGATGATCGAGGCAGTCGCATTCGTCAACGGCACGATCGAGCGGACCAAAGGCCCGGCCTACATGATGGGTGCGTTCGTGGGAGTCCTCGCCGCCGTGGCGCTATTCTGGCTCATCGTGTTCGTCATCGCGCGCATCTTCGGCAAGGCGCGGACGGGAGCCGGCAAGGTGCAGATTCTGTTCTGGGTGACCGCCGTGGCGCTCCTGGGACAGATCGCCGTGCTCGGGACAAAGAAGAGTGGCGCCCTGTTGCGGAACGCGATCCTGACCGCCGTGACCGACAGCGAGCGGACGGGCCTCGTCGTCGATGCGAACGGCATCAGCCACCCGTTGTTCGGGTTTTCGTTGCCGCATCCGGGACCCGATTTCGCGCCCGACTCCGTCGCCCAGCAGCAGATGGACTCCCTGATGGGAGGCGAGCACGGCCTCGTGGCCTGGGTGCTGCGCTCCGCATCGAGCGGCGAGGTACTGATCGTCCAGGTCACCAAGGGCACGCGGGCGGACGAGACGACGTTCCGCGCGTTCGCCCGGGGCGTGCAGCGCACCGCGGGCAAAGGTGAGGGCACCCAGGTGCTCATGGATAGCGTCAGCTGGGCGGCAGGAACCGGGGAGTATCTGTACGCGGCGCACGCCGCGAACGGCGCGTATGTCCAGATTCGCTGCCTTCCCCATACGACCGGGCGTACCGGTTTGATCGTCTGCGTCACGACGGGCAGCGCGGATCCCCAGGGGCTCGACTTCGTTCGCAACGGGCTGGCATTCGCGGGGCCATGACCAACGACGCGCGCGCCATGGTCGAGTCCGTCTACCGCGCCGAGTCACGCCGCGTCCTCGCGACGCTGATCCGCCTGCTCGGCGACTTCGATCGCGCTGAGGAGGCGTTGCAGGACGCGTTCACGGCGGCGGTGGAGCGCTGGCCGGTAGACGGCGTGCCGCACAACCCGCGCGCGTGGCTCGTCTCCACCGGCCGCTTCAAGGCGATCGACGCGATGCGGCGCCGCGCGCGCTTCGACGCCACCCAGGGCGAGATCGCCCACCGCCTCGAGGCCGATGCCCGGGCGGCGGCGGAGCACGCAGACGAGGACATCCCCGACGACCGGTTGCGGCTCATCTTCACCTGCTGCCACCCTGCTCTCACCCCCGACGCCCAGATCGCCCTTACGCTGCGCGAGGTGTGCGACCTCACGACTGAGGAGATCGCGCGCGCCTTTCTCTCCGCACCGCCCACCGTGGCACAGCGCATCGTCCGGGCCAAAGCCAAGATCCGCGACGCCGTGATCCCGTATCAGGTGCCCGCGGCGGAGGACCTCCCCGCCCGGCTCGATACGGTGCTGCACGTGGTCTACCTGGTTTTCAACGAGGGATACTGGGCGTCGTCAGGCGCCTCGCTCGTGCGCACCGACCTCTCGAGCGAAGCGATCCGTTTGGGGCGGGTATTGCACGAGCTGCTCCCCGACCCCGAGGTCACGGGACTGCTCGCCCTGATGCTGCTGCACGAAGCGCGGCGGCCGGCCCGCGCCACCGCCGCTGGGGAGCTGGTGCTGCTCGACGAGCAGGACCGGACGCTGTGGAACCGCGAGCAGATCGCCGAAGGCCAGGCGCTGGTCGAGCAGGCGCTCGGATCGCGCCGCTTCGGCCTCTACACGCTGCAGGCCGCGATCGCGGCGGTGCACGCCGAGGCGGCACGCCCCGCCGACACCGACTGGGCGCAGATTGTGGGTCTGTACGACGTGCTGCTGCGGATCGATCCGTCGCCGGTGGTGGAGCTGAATCGCGCCGCCGCGGTGGCGATGCGCGACGGCCCCGCGGCAGGACTCGCCCTGATCGATGCGATCCTGGTGCGCGGCGACCTCGCCGACTACCAACTCGCCCACTCCGCCCGCGCCGATCTGTGCCGCCGCCTCGGGCGGACCGAGGACGCTCGCCAGTCATACCAGCGGGCGCTGGCGCTGACCCGGCAGGAGCCGGAGCGACGGTTTCTGGAGAGACGGTTGCAGGAGCTTCCGACGTACCATCCACACGACGAGTAACCCACCAGGCCTCACCCCGGGCTTGCGCCCGGGGTTCACCGAGTATCCGGTGCTCACCGATCTGCGGGGGACGCAGGTCGCGGCGATGTGGCGCATGCTGGGCCAGCGCGCCACCGGCGTGTTGCTGGGCTGGACTCCGTTCTTGCGGAGCGCCGTACGCCGCACGGCAGCCCTTGCCCTCGTCCGCTTCAGCGCTGTTTGATGAACGTGCCGTCCTGCAGCTCGGCGTAGGCCTGGCGCAGCTGCGTTTCGGTATTCATCACGATCGGCCCATACCACGCGACCGGCTCCTTGATCGGCTTCCCCGACACGAGCAGAAACCGGATCCCTTCGTCCCCGGCGCGCACCGTCACCTCGTCGCCGCGGTCGAACAGCACCAGCGAGCGGTTGCCCGTCTCGTCCACGGCAACCGGAGGTGAGGTGGATTCCCCGCCCTCCCCCACCTGCTCGGTGAGCACGCCGCGCGGCGCAGCGGCGTCACGGAACGAGCCGGCGCCGTCGAAGACGTAGGCGAACGCGTGGTTCGTCGTCGCCACAGGGAGCGTCTTGCGTGTGCCGGGCGGCACCCAGACATCCAGGTAGCGCGGATCGGCGGCGACGCCCTGCACCGGGCCCGTCTTGCCCCAGAACTCGCCGGTGATGACGCGCACCCGCGTGCCGTCATCGTCGGTGATTTCGGGGATGTCGTTGGCGGCGATATCCTGGTAGCGGGGCGCCGTCATCTTGAGCTTCGCGGGGAGATTGGCCCACAGCTGGAAGCCGTGCATCTTCCCCTCGGGATCGCCCTGCGGCATCTCCTGATGCAGGATGCCGCTCCCGGCGGTCATCCATTGCACGTCCCCTGAGCCGAGCGTGCCACGGTTGCCGAGGCTATCGCCGTGGTTCACGGTCCCCTTCAAAACGTACGTGATCGTCTCGATGCCGCGGTGCGGGTGCCAGGGAAACCCCGCCAGATAATCGTCGGGACGCTCGTTGCGGAAGTCATCGAGCAGCAGGAATGGATCGTACTCGTCGGTATCACCGAAACCGAAGGCGCGGCGCAACCGAACACCGGCGCCCTCAATGGTGGGCTTCGACTGGATGATGCGCTTGATCGGACGAATGGACACGGGGCACTCCTCGACACACGTTCGTGGTCATGAAGATCGTGTTCTTCAAGACGCCGGCAGCCTTTCGCGCCTGGCTGCAGCGCCATCACCCTGAACACCGAATCCTGCACGTTGGGTTCCACAAGCGCCACACCGGCGAGACGAGCATCACCTGGCCCGAGGCCGTCGACGAGGCGCTGTGCTTCGGCTGGATCGACGGCGTGCGCCACCGCATCGACGCCGAGTCCTACACGATCCGCTTTACCCCGCGGCGTCCCAACAGCATTTGGAGCCTGGTGAACCTGAGACGCGTGCGCGCGCTGCTGCGAGCGAAACGGATGACGCCCCACGGCCTGCGGGCCTACCGGGAGCGCAATCGCGCGAAGTCGGGGTTGTACTCGTTCGAGCAGCGCACGTCGGTCCGGTTGGCGCCGCCGCATGCGAAGCGATTCAGGGCTAATCGCGCTGCGTGGCGGTGGTTCCGTGCCCAGGCCCCCTGGTACCGCCACACGGCGACATTCTGGGTAGAGAGCGCCGCTCAGGAGACCACGAGAGACCGACGCCTTGCGACGCTGATCAACCTCTCGCAGGCGGGTCGACCGATCGGACCGCTTGACAGAAGGCGGTAGGGTTGGCCCTGACCGTTTCTTGACAAAATGAGATCTCGCGCGTAGTTGAGGAGGATGACCTCACCGATTTCACCGAAGGTGGCTTGAAACCCTGATCCCGGGAGCACCCAGGGAGGCTCGCATGACCTGCCGGTTCATGAAGGGCGCTGTGGTGGTTCCGCTGATACTGATGTTCGTTGGCGCCGCACCTGCTGCGGCCCGATCGACGGCCCGTCGCGAACTGGCCGGGAGATCGGTGGACACCCGCGCCAGCACTCTCGCCGCTACCAGTTACCGGGCCGCATACCGCGCGATCCTGCTCCATCGGGAGGCAACGATCCCAGCGTTCGCCCGCAAGTACTCCCTGGCCTGCTCCGCATGCCACACCGTGTGGCCCGAGCTGAACGCGTTCGGCCAGCGGTTCAAGGACAACGGGTACCAGCTGGGCAATGACCGGGATTCGCCGATCTGGCAGAGCAATACGTACTGGCCGATCGCGATGCGGACTACGCCGAACATCCATATCGAAAGCACCACCAAGCAACTCGTCGACCAGACTCCCGGCGACCCGGCGACCCAGGTTGAGAAGACCGTTTCGCAATCGGGGTTCGATCTGTCCGGCATCGACTTCCTCCTGCTCGGCACGCTGTACAAGAACATCACCTTTGGTCTCGTCCCGACCCTCGACCCCGACGGCACGGCGGGCGTCGAAGCGGCGTTCGTCCGTTTCGATAACCTCGGCAACTCGCCCTGGGCCAACGTGAAGGTGGGGAAATTCGAGCTGGACAACCTGTACTCCGAGAAGCGGATCACCTGGCTTTCGAACAACGGCGGCTTTCTGTACGCGTATCACTACCTCCCGGTCGGTTCCGCCAACAACTTCGGCATGGGGGACAATCAGATCGGGGCGGAGTTCTCGGGCCATTCGTTCAACAGCTACACGCGCTACAGCGCCGCCGTGCTGACCACCGATGATGGCGAGCCGGGACTGCCGGGTGGCAAGAGCATGGATGCGATGTTCACGCTGAGCCAGGCGTGGGCGGTGGGTAAGGGGCTGGGTCCGCAACGGATCGGCGTGTTCGGGTACCTGGGGCATCGCCCGACGGTGCAACAGACGAGCTTCGGCACCCCGATTCCCGGCGACGCGACCGACAACGTGTCGTTTACGCGCTTGGGTGCGACGGCCCAGCTATGGCTCGGCAATCTGGAGCTGCTCCCGATGTTCTCGCACGCGCAAGACAATTCCGCCCTGGGTGGCGGGACGCAGAATCCCACCTGGAACACGGTCATGCTCGAGGCCCACTACACCCCCGTCCCGCGGCTCCTGGTTCAGGGACGGTACGAGCAGGTGCGGATGTCCACACAGAGCGATCCGGCGACGCCCAAGACCCTCGGCAACGCGGACGCGTTCGTCTTCGGCGTCCGCGCCTATCCCTTCATGTTCAGTCGTGACGGCATGGCGTTCCACGGCGAGTTCGCGATGACCAAGACGATCGGCACCGTTCCCCTGAGCGGTGACGGCGTCGGCGCCGATCCATTGACCCCGGGCACCGCGGTGTGGAGCCGCAGCGTGTTCCTCGGCTTCGACTTCGCATTCTAGAAAGGAGACCCCGATGAGACCGCAACTCCGATGGCTGGCCGCCGGCTGTGTGGGGACGCTCCTCATGGTCGCCGCCGCGGCACCCGTTCGCGCCCAGCAGACGCGCGTCGATAATCGCACCGGCAACGCAACGGCCGGTCAGAAGCTCTATGGCCGCTATTGCGTCGGCTGTCATGGTGCCGACGGCGACGGCCAGGGCGAGAACGCCCCCTGGATCGATCCGAAGCCGCGTGATTTCACGGCCGCGGTATTCAAGTGCCGCTCGACGGTATCGGGCAACCTGCCGACCGACCAGGACCTGTACAATTCGGTCACGCGCGGGTTCGTCACCACCAACATGCCGCCGTGGGTGGCACTGACCCCGCAGAACCGCGCCGATCTGGTCGCGTATATCAAGACCTTTTCCCGGCGTTGGCAGGCGACGGTCGTGTCGACGCCGATCGCGATCCCGGCCGAGCCCGCGCCGACGGCCGAGGGCATGCTGCGCGGCCGCCAGCTGTTTCAGCGGCTGGAGTGCTGGAAGTGCCACGGCCCGGCCGGACACGGCGATGGACCGTCGGCGTCGACCCTCACGGACAGCAAGGACAATCCGATCCGTCCCTACAACTTCTCCACCGGGACGCGGTTCAAGTGCGGAGCGACCAACCAGGATCTTTACCGGATCTTCATGACCGGCCTCGACGGCACCCCGATGCCCTCGTTCGCCGACAACCTCAAACCGGAAGAGGCGTGGGACCTGGTGCACTTCCTTCGGACGCTCCAGCCGTTACAGACGCCGGAAGCCACTATCTGGAGATCGTGGTCGCTCGCTCATCCGGAGCAGCTCAAACCCATCGGGCCGGAAGGCCAGTGAGGGGGTCGCATGCATAAGACCGTACCCATCGTTGTGCTCGCCGGGATCGCGCTGCTCCCGACGACGTCGCGTGGCCCGGGCCGGGTGGCGCCGAGTGTCGCAGGAACCGTGAGCGGCTCCGTGACCTATACGGGCACCCCGCCCAAAATGAAGCCCATCGACATGAGTAAGGAGCCGTCGTGCGCCAGTCAGCACGCCACCCCGGTGATGACCGAGAACGCGGTCACCGGAGCGGGGAGTACGCTGGCGAACGTGGTGATCTACGTCTCCGCCGGGGAACAGGGGGCCGCCGCCACCGCAGCGGTCCGATATGACCAGAAGGGGTGCCAGTATCTGCCCCACGTCGCGGTGGTCGAAGTCAATCAGCCGCTCGAGATCTACAACGACGACCAGACCTCGCACAACATCCATCCGCTGGCCACGACCAACGCGGAGTGGAACAAGTCGCAACCGCCGGGGGCGCCGCCGATTCACACGAGCTACGGCAAGCCCGAGTTCATCCCGGTGAAGTGCAACGTGCACCCCTGGATGCACGGCTATTTCGCCGTGCTGTCGACGGCACACCACGCGGTGAGCGGCGCGGATGGCAGGTTCACCCTCGCGGGACTGGCGCCGGGGAAGTACACCCTCACGGCGTGGCATGAGAAGTTCGGCACCCAGACGGCGGAAGTGACGATCACGGGGAACGAGACCGCCACGGCCAACTTCGTCTTCAAAGCGACGCCGTACTGAGCGAAGGGAACGGAACGATGGGGAAGCTGCTGGCCGCACTGATCGCGGTGATCACGATCGTCTCGACTGCGATCTTCGTCAGGCACACCTGGTGGATGCCGCCGGACATCTCGGTCCACGGGGCCGGGATCGACCATCAGCTCGGCGAAACGATGCTGAGCGCCGGCCTGCTGTTCGTGGTGTCGCAGCTCGTGCTGGCGTTCTTCATCTGGCGTTTCGCCGATCGTGGCGACGCGCGGCCGATCAAGACGTTTCCCGGCGGGGTGACGCCGATGGTGGTCGGCGCGCTGGTGCTGGTGGGCGCCGAGGTCCTCGCGCTCACCTTCGTCGGCACCAAGGTCTGGGCCGGTATCTACCAGGCACCGCCCAACCCCAACGCACTCCACATCGACGTGCAGGCGGAGCAATTCGCATTCTACTTCCGCTACGCCGGAGTCGACGGCAAGTTCGGGGGGACCCATCCCAATCTGATCGACGATGGGAACGGCAACTTCTTCGGCCTCGACCCGGCCAACGATACGTCGGCACGCGACGATATCGTCGCCGCGTCGCTCGTGATTCCCGCCAATCAGCCGATCCTGCTCACGATGCACGCCAAGGACGTCGGGCACGCGTTTTACGTCCCCGAGCTCCGCATTCAGCAGGACTTCGTGCCGGGGCTCGACATCCCGCTGCAGTTCACGGCGACCAAGACGGGGAAATACGAGATCGTCTGCACCCAGCTGTGCGGACTGGGGCATTACAACATGCGGGCGTATCTCGAGGTGAAGGCCCCGGACGATTTCGCCCAATGGCTGAAAGACCAGGCGGCCCAACAATGACCCAGCACGTGGCGACTCCTGCGGCCGCACCCCACCACGCACCGCCTCAGACGTTCCTGCGCAAGTACGTCTTCAGCGTCGACCACAAGGTGATCGGCAAGCAGTACCTCGGCCTGGCGCTCGTGGCGGTGTGCACCGGGATGTTCCTCTCGTGGCTGATGCGCCTGCATCTCGCCTACCCCGAGATCGCGATCCCCGGTCTCTCGAGGCTGTCACCCAACGGCGCGCCGGGCGGCGTCATGACGCCCGAGTACTATCTCTCGCTGATGACGATGCACGGCACGATCATGGTGTTCTTCGTGCTGACCACCGCGCCGTTCGCGGGGTTCGGCAACTTCGCGCTCCCCCTCCAGGTGGGCGCCGAGGACATGGCCTTCCCGCGCATCAACATGATGTCGTTCTGGGTGACCTTCGTCGCCTTCGTCGTCCTCATCGCCGCATTCTTCATTCCCGATGGGCCACCGCTCTCGGGGTGGACGGCGTATGCCCCGCTCAGCGCGGTGGGCAAGGACGCCGGCCCAGGCCAGGGGGGCGGCCAGACGCTGTGGGCGGTCTCGATTGCGCTCTTTTGTGTGGGGCAGCTCCTCGGCGCCCTGAACTTCATCACGACGACGCTCGATCTCCGCACCAAGGGGATGTCCCTCGCTCGCCTTCCCTATGCCACCTGGGCATGGTTCATCACGTCGGTCATCGGGCTGATTGCGTTTTCGGTGCTGCTCCCCGCCTGCATCCTGCTCATCCTGGACCGCGTGGCCGGCACGAGCTTCTTCATCCCCGCCGGGCTGGTGATCAGCGACCGGCTGCAGCCGCACTCGGGCGGCTCACCGCTCCTGTGGCAGCACCTGTTCTGGTTCTTCGGGCACCCCGAGGTGTACATCGCGATCCTGCCGGGCTTCGGGATCATCTCTCAGGTGCTCCCGGCGTTCGCGCGCAAGCCGCTGCTCGGGCCCCGGGTCTTCATCGCCTGCCTCGCCGCGATTGGTCTGTTGAGTTACACGGTGTGGGGCCACCACATGTTCCTGAGCGGGATGAACCCGTTCTCGGCGACGCTCTTCTCGGTGCCCACGCTGATCATCACGATTCCGGCCACGATCGTGACCCTGCTCTGGATCGGCACGGTGTACGGCGCGAAGCTGCGCTTTACGACGGCGGCGCTGTTCTGCCTCGGCTTCGCCTCGGTGTTCGTCAGCGGCGGCATCAGCGGCTTCTTCCTGGCCCAGCCGTCCATCGACGTCTACCTGCACGGCACCTATTTCGTCGTGGCGCACTTCCACTTCGTGATGGGCGTGGCCGCGATGTTCGGCATCTTTGCCGGCACCTACTACTGGTTCCCCAAGATGTTCGGGCGGATGATGAACGAGACACTCGGCAAGGTGCACTTCGTCCTGACCTTCATCGGGGTCTACTGCATCTTCATGCCGATGCATTATCTCGGCCTGCACGGTGACGTGCGCCGCTACTCGGCGTTCACCGACGAGTACATGAAGGGGGACATGCCGCTGCATCGCTTCATCACCGTCGCGGCCCTGTTCACCGGCGCCGTGCAGCTCATCTTCTTCGTGAATCTCATCTACAGTCGTTTCAAGGGCCCCAAGGCGACGGACAACCCGTGGCAATCCACGACCCTCGAGTGGGCCACCACCTCGCCCCCGCCGTTCGACAACTTCGGCGGCCACCCCCCCGTCGTGTACCGCGGACCCAATGACTACGGGACCCCGTCGGCGGCCGGCGACTACACGCCGCAGACGACCCCATAGCCGATGATTCCGATGCGGTCCCTCCCGGTCGAGCGCGTGAGTCCCGCGCCGGCGCGAACCGGTGTGTGGGTCGCCGTGCTCGCTATCTCGATGACGTTCGCGGCCATCACGAGTGCGATGGTCGCGCGGGCCGGCGCCGCGCTCGATTGGCAGCCGTTCCGTCTCCCGGCGGTTCTGTACGTGAATACGGTGCTGCTCATGCTGAGCAGTGGGACGCTCGAATCCGCTCGCTCCCGCCTGGCGCAGCCGGAGCCGCGGGCCATTGGGGGGACCGCGGCGCACTGGCTCTTGGTGACGCTGGGGCTGGGCCTCCTGTTCATCGCCGGGCAGCTGCTCGCCTGGCGGGCCCTCGCCCGGCAGGGGTGGTTCCTCTCCACAGCGCCGAACAGTGCGTTCTTCTACTTGTTTACGGCACTGCACGGCCTGCATCTGCTCGGCGGTGTAGCCGCCCTGGTGTACGCCTGGCGCCGCGTGCGCATGCTCGGTCCGGCGGCGGCAGACACCCTGGGCGCCGCCGCGCTGTACTGGCATTTCATGACGTGTCTCTGGGTGTGTGTGCTGCTCCTTCTGACGATCCGCCTCTAACGTACGCGATCGGAGCCCGAGTGACCCACGCCGCCATGACCCTCGAGCCGTCACCGTTCGGCATCCAGTCGAAGAAACTGGCGATATGGCTGTTCATCATGGCCGATGGCGCCACATTCGGCGCCATCCTCTTCGCCTACGGCTATCTGCGGATTGGCACACCCGACTGGAGCCGGCCCTTCGCCTGGACGCCCACCATCCTGAACGCGGCCGTCATGACACTCGTGCTGCTCTCGAGCAGCGTCACAATGCTGCTGGCGGTCTCGGCCGCCCAGTCCGGTCGCATCGCCGCCGGAGTCCGCTGGCTCGGCGGGACCGCCCTGCTGGGCACGGCGTTCGCCGCGCTCCACCTGCGCGAGTGGTTCGCGATGTTCCATGAGGGATGGAGCGTCTCCCACAATCCGCTGAACGGCCCGGCCCAGTTCGGGGCGACGTTCTTCGGGATTACGGGATTACACCTGCTGCATGTGATCACCGGCGTCGCGGCGATTCTCGTCATTGCCGCCGGGTTCCGGCGCGGCCGCTTCAACGCCGGCCACGTCGAAACGACGGGGCTCTACTGGCACTTCGTCGACCTGGTGTGGATGTTCGTGTTCCCGATGGTGTACCTGATGAACGCCCGCTGACGGGAGGATCACGATGACGACCGCATCGGCATCCCGCCCCAGCGCTCGGACGTACCTGATCGTGTGGGTCGCCCTGGTGGCGATTGTGGTGGTGGAGATCCTGCTGACCTACGCGCACCTGAGCCCCGGCACCCAGCTCGCGGCGCTCCTGTCGCTCGCGCTGGTCGAAGCGGGAATCGCCCTCGCGTACTTCATGCACCTGCGCTACGAGCGGGCGATCTTGTTCTGGAGTCTCATCCCGGGCCTGGTGTTCGCCCTGCTGATGCTCGACCAGATCTGGTTCGACGCGCTGCGCCTCATCACACTCCGACACGGTCCGTGAGCGGGACCATGGCGGGAACGATGGGCCCCCTGATGCTGGGGATGGTCATTTTGATGGTTCCGGCGTTCGTGATCTGCGTCGCTGTGGGACTGATGCTCTATCGGCGACGCCGCGAGGAGTAGGGAGCGGCGTCGTCCCCACCCAGCAACAGCCAGCGGCCGACCAGCGCGACAACGAGCACTCCCAGCGCTGCACCCAACACGGTCATGTTGCCTCCGCACGAGGGCGAATCCGGCAGCACTACCGGGCTCCATCATTCAAGACCGGGTCCCCAAAAGCAAGTGTGTTGCGCTCCCGTTACAGCCCCGGTGCGAGTAGTGTTCTCCACATTCTTCCTGGAGGATGGATGTTTCGACGGACCTACGGTCTCGTCATCGTGCTGGCATTGGCGGCATGTGGAAAAGACAACAAACCGCCCCAACCGGCGGCCGCGACGAACCCGTTACTCAATCCCCAATCGCAGGCCTTACAGGCCAAGGCGCCCGAGACGTTCAACGCGCGGTTCGAAACGAGCGCCGGCGCGTTCACGGTCCAGGTCACGCGCGCCTGGGCTCCCGGCGGCGCCGACCGATTCTATAACCTCGTGAAGAACGGGTTCTTCGACGGCACGCGCTTCTTCCGCGTCGTGCCGGGCTTCGTCGTGCAGTTTGGACTCAGCGGCGACCCCGCTGTTTCGGCGCGCTGGCATCTGGCGTCGTTTCCCGACGATCCCGTTCAGCAGCACAACACCCGCGGCACGATCACGTTCGCCACGGCGGGACCCAACACACGGACCACGCAGCTGTTCATCAACTACGCCGACAATCTGAACCTCGATGGCATGGGATTCTCGCCGTTCGGCAAGGTGGTGGATGGGATGGGCGTGGTCGACCGGATCTACGCCGGGTATGGAGAGCGCCCCGACCAGGGGCTGATCGAGGGTCGGGGAACCGCTTACTTGGCCGCCCAATTCCCCAAGCTCGATTCGATCTCTCAGGCGACGATCGTCCCCTAAACCGCCCCGACGCGGGCGGCATCCCATCCCGGACGCTCATTCCGGGAGGATGATATGACCCTCAGCCTGCTGCGCCCGCTCGCGCGGGTACTCCCCCTCTCGGCGACCCTCCTGGTCGCCGCGAGCTGGGGAGGCTGGGCCGTGATCACGCTGGACGACTCACCAGATGCCGTCGTCCGAGGCACGCCGGTGACGCTGACCTTCACCGTGCGCCAACACGGCCACACGCTGCTCGACAACCTGCGCCCTTCGATCGACGCGATGGCACGGGGCAACCACATTCGAGCGGACGCCGTTCCGGCCGGGACCAAAGGTCGCTACTCCTCGACCTTCACCCTCCCCGACACGGGGCAATGGCGCCTGACGATCAATTCCGGCTTCGGGTCGAGTCATGTCGATCTCGAGCCGATCGCGGTGATCGAAGCCGCGCAGCCGGCGCCGGTGTACGCCGCCGGGGAGCGGGGCCGGCGGCTCTTCGTCGCCAAGGGATGCGCCACCTGCCACGTGCACGGCGACGTGGCGGGAAGCGGCGTGGTACAGGTCGGACCGGAGTTGACCGCGCTGCGGCTCCCCGCCGACTTTCTCGAGAAGTTCCTCGCCGATCCGTCGATTCTGCCGGCGGCGCAACAGACGAATGGCGGAATGCCGAACCTCGACCTCAAGCCCGCGGAGATCGCCGCGCTGGTCTCGTTCATCAACGGAGGAGGAGCGGCGGCCCGCGCGGTCGGGAGCCGGTGACGCGAACGCTCAGCGGACGGTGAGGGTACCCCGGAGCCGGAGGTCGCGTGAGGAAGCGCCGACGAGCACGCGAAAGGCCCCGGGCTCCACCACCCACTTGAGGTCGCGGTCCAACAGGCGCAGCGCCTCCGGGCCGAGCACGAACGACACTTCCTTCTCCTCGCCGGGGGCCAGCCGGAGGCGCTGGAATCCGGCGAGCTGCAGCACCGGCCGCGTCACGCTCGCCAGCTCGTCCCGGACGTACAGCTGGACCACCTCGTCCCCGGCGCGGGACCCGCTGTTCTTCACGCGACAGCGCACCGTGGCGTGACCGGTGGGCAGGATTTCCGCGGGCTCGATCGTCAGATCCGAATAGGCGAACGACGTGTAGCTCAGGCCGTACCCGAAGGGAAAGAGCGCAAGGCCTGTGAGATCGACGTAATCGTCGCCGCGGCCCGTCGGCTTGTGATCGTAGACGAGCGGCAGCTGCCCCTCGGACACGGGGAACGTGATCGGCAGCCGGCCGCCAGGGTTGCTCGCGCCCAGCAGCACCTCGGCGACGGCGCGGCCCCCCGCTTCTCCGGGATACCAGACGTCGAGCACCGCTCCCACGCGGTCGAGCCACGCGGACATCGTGATCGCGCTGCCACCGACCAGCACCACGACGCAGGGCCTCCCCGTCGCGGCGACCGCGCGGATCAATTCGTCCTGGTGGCCGGGGAGGCGCAATGAAGCCCGATCGCGGAACTCTCCCTCTTCGATCCCCGCGACGATGACGGCGACATCGCTCGCGCGCGCGAGGCGCGTAGCGCGCCCGATCGCGCCGCGCCAATCGTCCGACACCCCCGCGTCCCACACCAGGCGTACGCGACCGTTGCCCGTCGTCTCGAAAAACTCGAGCCGCAGCTCGTACGATTGTCCGGACTCGAGCGTCACCGCGGCGAGCCGGGCGCCGGCAGAGCGCTTCTCCCAGTCGTCGAGCACCAGGCGGCCATCGAGATACAGGCGAAAGCCGTCGCTCCCCACCACGCCGATGTGCCGCACACCACCGGCCGGCACGGCGAGCCGTCCCGTCCAGCGCACCGCGTACCAGTCGCGCGCGATCCCGGGCGCCGGGCCGTCGAGCGTCCAGGCGAAATCGATGCGCGGATCGATCCGCTCGAGCTGCGCGGCACCCGCCAGGGTGATGTTGTCGTAGTAGGCGGCGCGTACCCCGGGGCGGCGCACGCCGGCGGAGTCGTGGGCCAGTGCGCCCGCGGGGACCGGGAGGTACTCGATCGTCGCGCGCCCGGGCCCCGCTGCGTAGCGGACCCGGCCACGCGCGCCGGCGGCGGCACGCAATCCGTCGAGGATCGAGATGCGGCGCTCGCCCGGCGCGCTGTAGCCGCCCAGCCGCGCCTCGACCGCGTCAGGGCCGATCACCGCGATCGCGCTGCCGGGACGGATCGGGAGTACCGGCCCGGCGTTCTTGAGCAGCACGATCGACTCGCGCGCCGCTTCGAGCGCCAATGCCATGTGCGTCGCGTCGGCGGCCATGCGGGCGGCGCTGTCGGGATCGGCGTAGGGATGGTCGAACAGCCCCAGCTCGAACTTGGCGCGCAGCACCCGCGCCACCGCGCGATCGACCACCGAATCGGGGACGAGGCCGCGCCGCACCGCGTCCCAGTAAGGCCGGTATTGCTCGTAGGAGGACTGAAACACGACGTCGAGCCCGGCATCGTACGCGTCGCGTGCGGCGGTCGGGGTGTCGGGCTCGGTCATGTGCAGCACCGTCGCGCCGCCTGTCGCGGCGGCGTCGGAGATGACGAATCCCGGAAAGCCCCAGCGTCGCTTCAGCACTTCCGAGAGCAGCCAGCGGTTCTGCGTCGCCGGGCTGCCGTTGACCGAGTTGTACGCGGTCATGATCGAGTGCGCGTGGGCGTCCGCGATCGCCGTGGCGAAGGGCGGGAAGTACGTCTCCTCGAGCTCACGCTCGTCCCACTCGATCGGATAGCTGTCCCGTCCTCCCTCCCCCACGTTGGCCACGAAATGCTTCGGCGTCGCGGCCACGCCCCGGGCCTCGAACGGAGCGATGAAGGCACGGCCCATCGTGGCGGCGAGCAGCGGGTCTTCGCCGTAGGTCTCCTCGACCCGTCCCCAGCGCACATCGCGCGCCAGGTTCAACACCGGCGACAACACCTGGTGGATGCCGCGCGTCGCGGTTTCGGCGGCGATCGCCGCCGCCACGTGGCCGACGAGGCTGGAGTCCCACGTCGCCGCGAGCGCGATTGCCTGCGGGAACACCGTGGCGCCGCGGCGTACCAGTCCGTGGACCGCTTCGTCGAACGGCACGATGGGAATGCCGAGGCGCGTGCGCGCGACGAAGAAACGCTGGATCGAGTCGATGTGCTGGGCATCGGCGCGAGCGATGTCGGCGGGCGCGCCGCGGAGCGTCACGACAGGGATCTGGAGGCCGAAAACCCCGTGAGCGTAGTCCCGTGTCGAATCGCTCACATCACCTGGCGTCATGTAGAGCTGCCAGAACTTCTCTTCCAGCGTCATGCGGCCAAGCAGGTCCCGCACCCGATCGGCGACGGGGAGCCGCGCATCGCGGTACGGAGCACCGGCCTGGCCACGGACGAGTGGGGCGACGCTCAGGCTGAGCGCGAGCGATACGGTGACGGAGCGGAAGTGCATAAGTTCTGGCGCGAGGTAAGTTTGATCGAGCCGCGCCGCGGGTAAAGGGTGGTACTCACCTGCAAGGGAGGAGTCTATGCAAGGCACGAACCTGCTCTACTTCCTGCTGATCGGACTGGTGGCGGGATTCCTGGCGGGCAAGGTGATGAAGGGGTCCGGCTACGGCTTGATCGGCGACCTCGTGATCGGTGTCGTGGGTGCCTTCCTCGGTGGGTGGATCTTTGGATTGTTGCACATTGCAGCGGGCGGGCTGCTCGGGCTGCTCGTCACCGCGTTTGTTGGAGCCGTGGTGCTCGTCTGGCTATTGAGAATGATCAAGCGGGCGTAATCAGCTGGAGGCGCTATCGGCTGTCGGCAATCGGCGATGGGCGATGGGCCAGGCCGAAAGCCGACAGCCGATGGCCGACGGCGCCGTGCAGCGCATCCGCACCGACTCCTAGAACGGCTTCAGCACCGCCAGCAGCACGATCCCGACCAGCCCCGCCACCTGCACCATGTGAAAAATCTCGAGCCGCCTGAGCGGTGCCGCAACCGCTGCGCCCGAGCCCCCGGATTCGAGCGCGCCGAGCAGCTGCATTGCCGCCGGCCGCGCCACGAACGGACCGTTGATCACGAGCAGGACGAACAGCGCCAGCTTTGCGTACAGCCACCCCGTCCCCCACCAGGTCCAGTGCTCCACCGCCAGCAGTCCGATGCCCGACACGAGCATCAGCCCGGCGCCGATCTGGGCCACGATCGAGAAGCGCAGCATCGCACTCAGCAGCACGGCGGCCTGTGCCGGTGTGCTGGCGATCTTCGCGCGCATCGCGCCGTGCAGCACCTTGGCGCCGATCGAGCCGCCGGCGAGGAACGCGAAACACAGCAGGTGAAGAGCCAGAGCCAGTCGCATGAACCGTCCGTGAGATCAGGGGATCGCAATACCGAGATTGGCCAGCGCAAAGGCGTATTCGTCGGCGATTTCGGCGATGGCGCGGTCCGTGGGGCGATAGCCGTGGCTGCCCGCCGTCTCGACGCGGATCAGCACCGGCCGAGCGCACCCTTGGGCGGCCTGCAGCGTCGCCGTGAACTTGAACGAGTGGCTCGGCACCACACGGTCGTCATGATCGGCCGTCGTGACGAGCGTCGCGGGGTAGCAGGTGCCGGGCTTGATGTTGTGCAGCGGTGAATAGGCGAGCAGGTAGCCGACCGCGCTCGAGTCCGCCGCCGAGCCGTACTCCACCGCCCAGAACTGCCCGCCCGTGAACTTCTGGTAGCGCATCATGTCCATGACGCCGACTGCGGGGAGCGCGACGCCGAACAGATCGGGACGCTGCGTCATCACCGCGCCGATGAGCAGCCCGCCGTTGGATCCGCCCTGGATCGCAAGCGTCCTGGGCGTCGCGTAGCCCTCCTTCTGGAGGAACTCGGCCGCGGCGATGAAGTCGTCGAACACGTTCTGTTTCTTCTCGCGCCATCCGGCATGGTGCCACGCTTCACCGTACTCGCCGCCGCCGCGCAGATTGGCCAGCGCGTAGACGCCCCCCATTTCCACCCACGCTACGACGGCGGGAGAAAAGAACGGCGTCAGGGAGATGTCGAAGCCGCCGTAGGCGTAGAGCAGCGTCGGGTGGCTGCCGTCTCGGGCCAGCCCTTTCTTCGCGGTGATGAAGATCGGGATGCGGGTGCCGTCCTTCGACTGATAGAACGTCGCGCGTGTTTCGTAGAGACTGGGATCGAACGATGGCTTGGGCGCCTGGAACGGCTCGAGGCGCCGCGTGGTGAAATCGTAGCGGTAGATCGTGGACGGCCGCAGATACGAGGCGAACGAGAAGAAGAAATCCGTCCCGTCGTTGCGCCCCGAGAGCCCGGCGGCGGTGCCGACATCGGGCAGCGCGACGTCGCCCTGCGGCGCGCCCGTCAGGCTGTACAGCTTCATCTTGGTCTGCACGTCGGCGAGATAGGTCACGATCAGGTGCGACCCGACGAGCAGCTCCTCGCTCATGACGTCGGGCCCCTCGGGAACGACGGTGCGCCAGTGCGTGCGGTTGCTGTCCCCCACCGCGACAGAGACGATGCGGCCCTTCGGCGCTCTCCAGTTGGTGTAGACGTAGATGCGCCGCCTCACGACGCCGAGCGGCGCGTTGTGGGCGTCTTCCGCGAGCGTGATCGGCG